>CBDUPF010000091.1:0-12658 GCA_965369035.1 uncultured Aliishimia sp. | reverse complement strand
GAGGACGATGCCGAAGGCGACGATGGAGAACACCGTTGCGGCGGGGGGGAAGGTCGACCGTCTCGCGCTGGATCAGCGGAATCAGCAGCACGCCCTCGATCTGCTGGATGAAAAAGTAGAGCGCCATGACCCAGAGCGCTGTGGCGGGTTCATCGACAAAGGCCACGGCGATGGCCGGAATGGCGCTCGCCACGGGGCCGACATAAGGGATGAATTCCAGCAGTCCGGCGATCACGCCCAGCGCAATGGCCGTCGATACACCCATCAGCCAAAGCCCGAGCGCGGTGAAGACGCCCACCGTGACCATCGCCACGAGTTGCCCGATCAGCCACGCACGCAAGGCCCGCCCGATGGCGTGGAAGGTCTCGTTCCCCTTGGGGCGCAGATGGGCCGGCAGCAGGCGCAGCGCTCCGTTCCGGTAGCCGTCCGGGTTCAGGGCCAGAAATGCGCCGCCCGCCAGCGCCAGCAACAGGCCCGTCGCGACACTGACGATGACCGTGGTCGCGCCGGACAACCCCCATAGCATCGAGCCCGATTCGACCGCCTTCTGCATGTTCTGCGTGATCCAGTCCTCCAGACTGCCCAGCTTGAGCCAGCGCTCGAATTCGCTGACCGCGCGCGGAAGCTTCTGGGTGAGTTCCGACAACTCCGCGACGATCTGTGCCCCGAGGACGGTGATGGTGCCGAGAAACGCGATCAGCAGAAGAAGAATGCTCAGGATGACCGAAAAGGCGCGACCGACGGGCAGAACCCGCCGGACCCCGCGACCCGCAGCATCAAGAAGCACCGCCACGAGGACAGCCGCGAAGATCATCAGCGCGAGGCTGCGCAACCACCAGAGGATCAGAACCCCGGCCACGACAGCGAGAAGGCCGAGGCCGATGGCAAAGATGCGCAGGCTCCGCGCGCGCTCCGGATACTCGGTCATGTGCTGCCCCTTCCTGTCCCGCAAGTGCCACGCCCGTGCCACGCCCGTGCTTGCGGAACGCCGAACCTGTGCGTCAGGGCAACGCCGCTCCGGATCGGCGGTTCCCCGCTATTGTCCGGGTGTGGTGCCGCCGGAACGGAACTTCGCGCGCCCCGTTCACGTTGAAGAGACGCGAATTGGACAGCAGTTCGACATGATAAAGGAGTTCGACATGAAGAAGACCATCCTCGCGATCCCCGTTCTTGCCGTGACCGCGGCCTGCGAGACCACGACGACGGGCCAGTCCACGTGGACCGGCGCCGCAGCCGGTGCGGCCATCGGCGCGGCCGTGGCAGATGACGACAAGCGCCTCGAAGGGGCAATCGTGGGCGGTGCGGCGGGCGCTGCCGCTGGTAACCTGATCGGCAGGGCGAACAATCCCGGCGACTGCATCTACCGTGACCAGAACGGCAATCGCTACGTGGCCGCCTGTCCCTGAGGTGCCTGTCCCTGGTCCCGCATGGCAAGGCGCAAGCGCATCACCTGCCAAGGTGGTGCGCTTTTTTCTGCGCGCCGATCACTCGTTGCGGAAAGGTTGCATCAACGGATCGCCCTCGCCGGCCAGTTCGGTGCGGATCTGGCCCCAGGCCAGAATGGTGAAGAACACCGTCCCGCCAAGAAGATTGCCGATCAGCGCCGGCAACACGAACCCGCCCAGCGCGGACGGCAGGCCGAGATCGCCCGAGAAGACCAGCAGCGACGCTTCGGTGGTGCCGGCCACGACATGGGCGAAATCGGCAAGTGCGATCAGATAGGTCATGCCGACGATGACGAGCGCTCGCCCGTCGCCGGCATTGGGCATCATCCAGACCAGCGCGGCCACGAGCCAACCGGCCCCGACCCCGCGCATCATGGTCTCTCCCCACCTGGGATCCATCGCATGGAGCGAGATGTCGCGCATCGCCTCCCACACCTCCGGCTGATAGGAGCGGGTGAACCACAGCACCGCACCGAAAGTGGCCGCGCCCGCGAGGTTCGATACAAGAACCAGTGTCCAGAGCCGCATCAGCCGGGCGAGCATGTCCGACGAGGGCGCGTCCAGAACCGGACAGACCGCCTTGATGGTGTTTTCGGTGAAAAGCTGCATCTGGCCGAGGATCACGATCAGGAACCCGAAGCTGTAGCCGAAGTTCTCGACCAGCGGCCGCCAGTCCGCTTCGGGAAGATGTGTCCGCAAAAGCGCCTCGGACAGGACCGACAGGCCAAGCGCGAGACCTGCGACGTAACCCGACAGCAGAAGGGACACATTGGGCCGGTGCAATTCCATGCGTCCTTCGCGACGGATGGATTCGAAGATGGCGACGGGCCGGATCGGGGCGTGATCCTCGATCGCCTCGATTTCGCTTTCGGTCAGCGTATCCTCGTGCTTTTCCTCGTCGGCCTTCTTCGTCTCTTTCCGCTCCGCCATGCGCGTCACTTGTCCTTTTCCCAACTCCTGAACGTGCTCAACGCCGGCGGGGCCCAGTCCGTTCCCGAGAGGGGTGCGGTCCAGGGAACTGTCAAAACGCTTGCGCGTTGACTGTCGGATGGCCGATGAACAACGGGAAGGAGACAATCATGCCTGCCCCGCTCAGAAGTATTCTCGCCGCCCTGTGGGTGGCCTGCATCGCCGGTGTGGTGGTGATCGTCCTGCTCAGCATTGGCTGGACCGGTTGGAAGACCTTCGCGATCGCCGGCGTGATCGGGCTGCTGATCGGCATTCCGGCCGGAATCTGGAGCGCGAGCCACATCAAGCGCGAAGATCCGGGCTGGCCGCCGGAAAGGCTCCAGGACGAAAAGACACGCCCACCATGGTCGTGATATCCATGACAGCACCGCGCCGCTGATGTCTCAACGACAACAGAAGCCCGCCGCGCATTGGTGGCGCACACCATTCAACGCACTCCTCACGGTGCCCGCAACGCTGGCGCTCGGCGTCGCCGCTCTGGCAATCTGCGCAGTTGTTGCCGAGCGGCTGTTTGGCACGCCCGTCTGGCTCATGTCACTGGACGAAAACGCGTCGACCGCAATTCTGTCGGTGGTCGCGACCGGCGCGATGACCGCACTTGCGCTGGCCTACTCGCTGACACTGGTGGTGTTCACACTGGCGGCCTCCAGCGTCGGACCGCGGCTTTTGAAACGCTTCACGACGGAGCGGGTCAACCAGGTCACCGCTGGTCTCCTCGGGGGCACGTTTCTTTATGCGCTGATCGCGCTTGGCCTGTCGGGCAGCATGCTGCCGCGGCTCGCGACACTCGGGGCCGGGCTGCTGTCGCTCGCATCGGTTGTGCAGCTCATCTGGTTCGTCCGGTCGGTGGCGCAGTCGGTATCCGTCGACGACGAGATGGCGAACATTGCCGCGCGGCTGGAGGATGACCTGCAGCGTCTGCTGGATAATCAGCAGGGCGATGAACCCTTGCCCGACGCAAGGGAGTTCGAGACTGCCGCCCGGACCTCGCGGGCCGGCTATCTCGCGCGGTTCGACCGTCCGGCCCTGTTGCGGATCGCCACCTCCGCGAATGTCGTGCTGCGGATAGAGCACATGCCGGGCGAATACCTGCTGAAGGATACCGATGTCATCGGTGTGAACCGGGAGATCGACGACCGGACGCGCGACCTGCTGGCCGGGACGGTGAAGCAGGAGCCCGCGCGTTCGGATGCGGGAACGGTGCATTTTTCCATGAACCTGCTCATCGAAATCGCGCTCAGGGCGCTGTCGCCGGGGGTCAACGATACCTTCACCGCGCTGGCGGCCTGCGACATGCTTTCCGGCGCCATCGCAGGGATCGCCAACACGGAACCAAGGCCCGAAGTTCTGTTCGACAAGGACGATGTCGCGCGGGTCATTCTGCCCGGCGCATCCGTGCGGCAACTGATCGACCTCGGGTTTCATCCGCTGCGCCGCGCGGCCCGCGACAACATCCTCATGGCCGAAGGTCTGGCGCGCGCCTATCAACGCCTCTTCGAAGTGGGCAGCGCACAGACGCGTCAGCACCTGGCCGAACACGCGCGCGTTCTGGTGTCGGATCTGCGTCGGGCCGGTCACGACCGTGCGGATATCGAAGCCGTCACGGCACATATGCCGGCCTTCGACCGTGCCCGGTTGCGGGACGACTCGGTCCGCGAGGCGAAGTGACAGGCTGCGACACCACCACCTGATCGGGCCGGAAAACGCGGGCTTGGGCGGCGGGTGAACAGGAAACAGGCAGGCCCAGTTGACGCAGGGTCAATTTCGGCGAAACTTCGCCAGTCGGTTGCACATATTTCACCGGGAACGCGCATTTCTTGTTAACCTGTCGAAGAGATTTCAGCACGGGTGAGATTCCATGAGCGTCAAGATTCCTTCCAAGTTCACCTTTGGCGTGGATGTCGATGGCGGCCTCGATCTCGATGTCGACATCCCCACCAGCTACAACATCGACATCCCGACCGATTTCACGATGCGGGTGAAGGAACTCGCCCCGATCGAGATCAAGCCGATCGAGATCAGGCCGCTGGACCTGTCGATCCGGCTGAAGGAAATTCCGTCGATCCGCGGACACCTGCCACTGAACTACAAGGTCGGGTTCAACCTGCTGGGACGAGAAATCGCCTGCGTGTCGCTCTGCGGGCAGGGTCAGTTCATCACCGAACCCTATGTTCCCTATCCCTGCGAGCCCCGGCCGCAG
The DNA here is from genome assembly GCA_965369035.1 of uncultured Aliishimia sp. Lineage (GTDB taxonomy): Bacteria > Pseudomonadota > Alphaproteobacteria > Rhodobacterales > Rhodobacteraceae > Aliishimia. The sequence goes on along the minus strand of CBDUPF010000091.1, from coordinate 8,044 downwards.
CGTCCGAAGGACCCCGAAGATCCCAGACCGACCCCGGTTCCGGTGGGATAGGAGTACGTCATGGCACGTGCTGCAAAGACGGCAAAGGCTGCGAAATCCGAAAAATCGACCCCCAGGGAATTCGAATTCCTGGGCACACCTGCCAGGCTGGTCGCGGTGGGCGAGATCCCCGAGTTTTCCGGTGTTCCCGAGATCAAGGGCCAGCTGGCGCCGTTCCTGCTCTCCGGACGCCAGGCGCTGCGCTTCCGGCAGGCCGGACGGCGCGGGGCGGCCCGGCTGCATCTGCGCCTCGACCCGACCACGCCGCCGGGCGACTATGCCGGCGAAATCGTCACCGGGAAGGAGACACACAAGTTCGTGGCCCGGGTTCTTCCCGATGCGCGCGTGTCCGTCCTCGCCGGCGAACTCGACTTTTCCGGCCCGCTCGACAGCAAGCCGACGGCGAGCCTCGCCATCGCCAACGATGGCAACACGGAGATCGAGCTGCCCCGCGCGATCCCCATCGGGCTTTTCGACGACGAGGGGCTCGAGACGGCCTTTGCCGCCAGCTACGCCAAGCCCGTCTCCGGCATCGACGCCTTTGTCGAGGTGTTTCATGGCAAGCTGCGCGAGGCGCATAGCGGCGTGCAGAAACTCTCGGTGACCCGGGGCTACGGGACACATGCGCCGGGCACCTCCTTTGCCGCCGAATTCGCGCTGGAGCTAAAGCCGCCGTTTCGTCCCGGGCGCCGGTATCACGGCGTCGCCAGCACGGATTTCGGCGAATTCTCGATATCCGTATCCGTAACCAACGGAGCAGTAAAATGACTTCCAAATGCAAACCCGACATGGATATGAGCGGGGTCGATTCCGCGCTGGGCGAGCTGATCGCGGCGCAACTTGGGCTGGGGCGCGAACTGCTCAAGGCTGCCCTGACTGGCGGTGGTCTCCTTGCCGACACCGCGCGCGGCATGAGCCTGCCCAAGGGCTCAAGCTGTTGCGACATCCCCGACCCTTGCTGGATGCCGCGGTCTCTGGGAGAGATCACCTGCCGGTTGGCACCGGGCGCGGAGGGCGAGGTCTGCATCGACGTCGTCAACGATGATTTCCGCGAGCATACTTACGAAGTGAAGCCTGCGGGCCAGGATGCCGGCGCGGTGCAGATCGACCAGAACGACCGGTCCTTCACGCTGGGACCAAAGGAACGCCGCACCGTCTCCGTCCGCGTGGTCGTTCCGGCCAAGGACCGCGACCCCGACCGCCGCGAAAGCTGCTGCGAATGCGACGATCTCGACCTGCTGATCTGGGTGCGGGGCTGTGCCGACCACTACCTGCGCTGGGTGATCTGCCGGGACGACAAGGCGACGAAACCCTGCTGCCACTGCGTTTCGGTCAGCGACGTCGCCGATTACGAACTGCACTGGTATGACCATTTCCACGTGATGCGACCCTGCCCGTCGGAAACGGCCCGGAGGGGATGACATGGCAGACCGCAAGCTCAGCGAAACGATCCGTAGCGCCTCCGCCGTCAATCTGAAGTACTCCGCCGAGTTGCTGAACCTGGGCCGCGAATATGTGCGTGCCTTCTCGACGGCGCTGTCCGACGGCTTGCCCCAGACGGGCGAGGGCAAGGAGGAGCCGCGCCGCGCGCCGCTTCTGTTGGCCGGACAGGAGGGGGAGACGGCCAATGCCGCCTTCACCATCAACAATCCCGGCAGTCTGAAGGGAACCGTCACGCTGTCGGTCATCGGCGATTTCGCGGACACCAAGGTGACGGTCACGCCCGAACGGCTGGCGCTGGACGAGGCGACCGGGGAAACCGTGATCCGCATTCTCGCCAAGATCGGCAAGAAGACGGAGATCGGCAGGGATTACACCGGCACGGTGCTGTTTCCCGAAATGGACTATCGGCTGACCGATTTCGTGGTGCGCAAGCTGCCGAAGTAGGCCGGTGTCCGGACGGGTGGGATAATGGACGGACCCAAGACATCCGACCGCGACCTGTCGGACATCATCGAGGAATTGCTGACCGGCGGGCGTGATCCGCTGGGCAAGGCCGAACGGCTGATGCGCATCGCCTCGGACGTTCTGGCGCACCCGCCCAGGACCGAAGCCGCGCCCGATGCGGCGAAGGGCCAGGGCTTTGCTGACACCTTCGCGCAGGTGATCTCGCTGGCGCTGGAGAAGCCCGATCTTCTGGCCGAACATCTGTCTGCCTTTGCCGGACAGGCGATCGACATCCTGCGGCAATCCGAAGACATCGAGTTGGAGCCCAGCCCGCGCGACCGCCGCTTTCGCGATCCGCTCTGGCGCGAAAGCCCGGTGCTGCGCGGGCTGATGCAGCTTTACCTGTCGTGGAACCAGCATGTTCAGGGCTGGCTCGACGCGCAGGAGATCACCGACACCGACCGGCTGCGCATCCAGTTCCTGCTGGACCAGATGAAGGCGGCGCTGTCGCCCACCAACCTGCCGCTGCATCCAGGCGCGATCAAGCGGGCGGACTCGAGCGGCGGGCGGTCGGCCGTGCAGGGGTTGAAGAATTTCGCGCTGGACCTGCAGCACAACAGGGGCATGCCCCGGCAGGTCAAGCCCGGCTCCTATGCGCTGGGCGAGACGCTGGCGATCACGCCGGGCTCGGTCGTGTTCCGCAACGCGCAGCTCGAGCTGATCCAGTACGCGCCCCAGACCGACCGGGTGCATCTGCGCCCGATCCTGCTGATCCCGCCGCAGATCAACAAGTACTACGCCTTCGATCTGAAGCCGCAGAACAGCCTGCTGGGCTATCTGGTCAAACAGGGGTTCCAGGTCTTCACGATCAGCTGGAAGAACCCTGGCGCGGAAGCGGCGGACTGGGGCATCGAAACCTATATCGCGGCGATCCTTCACGCCCTCGCGGCCATCCGCACGATCACCGGCACCGACAAGGTGAACCTGATTTCGGCCTGCGCGGGGGGGCTGACGGCGGTATCGCTTCTGGGGCATCTGGCGCAGACACGCAGCCCGCTCGTCGCCAGCCATTCGCTGCTGGTGACAGCACTCTATCCGGGAAACGGGTCGATCATCGAGGCCTTCACGACCACCGAGAACCTGGAACTCGCGCGGCGGATCTCGGAGGAAGAAGGCACGATGGACGGGCTCGACCTCGCGCATCTTTTCGTGTGGTTGCGCCCGGATGATCTGGTCTGGAGCTTCTGGGTCAACAACAACATCCTCGGGCGGCAACCGCCCCCGCTCGACGTGCTCTACTGGGACAACGATCCGACGCGTGTGCCGGCGCGCCTGCATTCGGATTTCATCGATGTTTTCCTGCACGACGTCTACCGGCGGCCCGGCAGCCAGACGCTCTTTGGCCGGCCGATGGATTACTCCGCGGTGGAGGTGCCGACCTACTTCGTGGGCGGGCTGGAGGATTACCTGATGCCGTGGCGGGGCATCTATCGCGCGGTGCGGTCCTTCGGCGACCGCAACCGTTTCGTGCTGTCGACCAGCGGGCATGTGCAGAGCATCCTGCGCCCGCCGAATCTCGCCGGATCGGAGTTCTTCGTGAACGACGACCATCCGGACAATCCCGACCACTGGCTGCGCGATGCCGAACGGCGGACGGGTACGTGGTGGGCCGACTGGGCGGAGTGGCTGCGCGGTCATGCGGAGGAAGAACGGCCAGCGCCGCGAGGTCCGGGTTGCGATGCGTTCCCGCCGCTATGTGCCGCCCCCGGCACGTACGTGAAGGAGCGGATGGTGGTCTGATCCGGATCAGACGCTCTGCGTCGCCGCGACCGCCCGCGCCCAACGATCCAGGTGCTCCTTGCGCGTCGCGTCGTCCATGTTCGGAGTGAACTGGCGCTCGCAGGCCCATCCCGCCGCGAATCCGTCCCGGTCAGGGTAGACGCCTGCGCGCATCCCCGCGAGCCAGGCCGCGCCCAGCGCCGTGGTTTCCACGTTGGCGGGCCGGTCCACGGGTGCGTCGAGCACGTCGGCCAGGAACTGCATGGCCCAGTCGTTGGCCGACAACCCGCCATCCACGCGCAGAACGCCGTCCGCCGCGCCGTCCCAGTCAGCGCGCATGGCCCGCAGCAGGTCCGATGTCTGGAACCCGATGCTTTGCAATGCCGCGCGGGCGAGTTCCGCCGGTCCCGTATCGCGGGTCAGTCCGAATGTCGCGCCTCGGCAGTCGGGGTTCCAGTAGGGCGCACCCAAGCCGGTGAAGGCGGGCACCAGCGTGACCCCGTCGCGCCCCTGCTTGGCCAGTTCCTGCGTCTCTGCCGCGCTGGCGATCACGCCCAGCCCGTCGCGAAGCCACTGGACGACCGCCCCGGCCACGAAGATCGACCCTTCGAGCGCATAGGTGACCTCCCCGTCCAGCCGGTAGGCGATGGTGGTCAGGAGCCGGTTGGACGAGGCGATCGCGTCGGGACCTGTGTTGAGCAGGGCGAAACAACCCGTGCCATAGGTCGATTTCATCATGCCAGGCTCGAAGCAGGCCTGCCCGATGGTGGCGGCCTGCTGGTCCCCGGCGACGCCCAGGATCGGCACCTCGGAGCCCAGCAGCGTGGTCGTCCCGAAATCCGCGGCGCAGTCGGTGACGTCGGGCAGCATCTCCATCGGGACGCCCAGGATCTCGCAGATCTCCGCGCTCCAGTCCCCCTTGTGGATGTCATAGAGCATCGTGCGCGCGGCATTGGTGGCGTCGGTCATGTGGGATGCGCCGCCCGTCAGTTTCCAGATCAGGAACGTGTCTACCGTCCCGAACATAAGCTTGCCGGCCCTGGCCCGCTCCCGTGCGCCTTCCACTTCGTCGAGGATCCACTTCACCTTCGTGCCGGAGAAGTAGGGGTCGAGCAGCAGGCCGGTTCGGTCGACGATCAGGGATTCGTGACCGGCCTCGCGCAACTCCGCACAGATCGGAGCGGTCCGCCGGTCCTGCCAGACGATCGCGCGGTGCAGGGGCTCCCCGGTTTCCGCGTCCCAGACCAGCGTCGTCTCACGCTGGTTGGTGATGCCGATCGCCGCCACGTCTTCCGACGATACTCCGGCCTTGCCGAGGCAGTCGCGGCAGGTCTCCTCCACAGTGCGCCAGAGGTCCGCCGGATCGTGCTCGACCCAGCCGGAAGCCGGAAAATGCTGGGTGAATTCCTGCTGGGCCGAGGCCACCGGCTGCATCGCATCGTCGAAGAGAATCGCCCGGGACGAGGTCGTTCCCTGGTCGATGGCGAGAATGTACGTCACGTAGCCCCCCCTGATCCGTATCGGCCGCATCATTTCGCGGCGGCGGTCGGAGGTCAACGGGCGCGATAACGGGCGGAGGTCAGCCGGGCTGTGTGGCGTAGACCAGTTCGGGCCCGAAGATCACATCCCCGTGGTCGGCGAGGTAGATCCGCAGCCAGGGGGTGAAGCGCTCGGGGTGGCGCTGCACTTCGGCGATCAGGTCGTGGCAGTCGATCCAGCGCGTGTCCATCACTTCGTCCGTATTGGACTGGATTTCCATGTCGGGCGTGGCCTCGGCCACATAAACGTCGACAACCTCGTGCTCGATCAGGCCGCCGCCGACATCGGCCCGGTATTCCAGGTGGTGCCGACGCTCCGGGACCAGCCCCGTGATGCCCAGCTCCTCCTCCAGTCGTCGGGTGGCGCAGGTGGCCGGGTGCTCCTGCCAATGCGGATGGGTGCAGCAGGTATTCGTCCAGAGCCCGGGCGTGTGATACTTGCCCAATGCGCGGCGCTGGAGCAGCAGGTCGCGCCCGCGGAAGACAAAGACCGACACCGCCATGTGGCGCAGACCCTTGCGGTGCACCTCCAGCTTGTCGACGGGGATCAGCGTGCCGTTCACCCAGGCCGGGATCATGATGGTCATCTGTCCTGTTTCCGGGCGGGTGGTGAGAGGGTCGAGTGAGCCGTGCAGCGATGCGTGAGCGGGCGGGATACCAATGGACGAATTGGCCTGCAAGGCCGTGTTGCGGCGATTCGGTGTCTCGCGTTCGGGTCGTGATCGACGGTCTGCATCCCGGTCGGTTTCCTGGCGCTTTTGCTGGCGGTCTCTCCTTGTGCGCACATTGATGCCTTCGGTGCGCACCTTCGGATGTTAGCAGAACCGGACGGCGAAGTCGCCGCGCAGGCTGTCGCATTCGGGCACGACACGGCACCGGAAAGCGGAATTGCCTGAGGTTTCGTCGAAAAAGGAGGGGTCTGGCGCGAAGGGAGGCGTCGCGGAGGGGAAGGATTTCGACCAGTGGCCCAGCCCGGAGGCTTGGCACCGCTGGTCGAAATTTCCGTTGCCGAACCCGCCACGCTGTCCCGGATCGTCGGGATCGCGGGCAAAGGCGGGATCGGCTTTTCGCTTACCTTTGCAAACCGAGGATCAATATGCCTAACAAAGGTTAACGCACGGCCCAGGCAGCGTACGGTGCCCTGTCAGAGGCTGGCGGTGAACTCCCGTATCCGCTCGGCCACCGCATCGGGCGCGTCCCAGGTGATGGAATGGCCGGCCTCGTCGATCCGGTGTTGCTGCACGCCCGGGATCGCCGCGAACGCCTTGCGCGCGGCATCGTTCGGGATCAGGACGTCGTCGCCGGCCTGAACCGTCTGGACCGGGCAGGCGATCTCCGCCAGCTTCACCCGCGGGCGGAACCCCGCAAGGGCTTTCATCTGAAGCTCCATCGCGTCGGCGGATTGCGCATGCGGGTAGGCCATCGCGGCATCGAGGGCCGTTTGCACGTTGGCGGGGTCTTCGAAAAACGCGGGGCGGAAGATCCAGGGGTAGAGCGCGCGCAACCACATCTCCTCGCCCTTCGGACCGGAGCGGCGGATGGCGAGCAGGGCCTCGAACACGGCCGTGCCACGCGGAATGCGGACCGGGGCAGAGGCGAGGATGGTCAGGGAGCGCACGCGGTCGGGTCCGGCGAGGCCCGCGATCTCCAGCCCCATGAGCCCGCCCATCGAATGCCCGGCGATATGGAAGCGGTCGTGCCCGAGGTGGTCCATCAGCGCCAGCGCGTCGTCGGCCATCTGGCCGACTGTCACGGGCGCGTCCCAGGGCGTGGTTCGGCCCGTCGTGCGGTTGTCGGGGCGGACGAGCGTGAAATGCGGCTCAAGCAGCGGCAGAAGCGGCAGCCAGGTCGCACTGTCCGACAGCATCCCCGCCAGAAGCACGAGCGGTGGGCCGTCGCCGCTGATCTCGTAATGCAGGGTCACGTCGGGCCGTTTCAGATCAGGCATTGAGATCGCTCCACGTGGGCAGCAGGTCGTCCGGTTCCGGGCGGGCATGAAAGACGCCACGGGCTATGGCGCGCGACAGGCAAAGTGCCGCGGCGTGACCGATCACGGCCAGGTCGCGGTCGGGGTTGTCCATCGGACGCGCATCGGTGGTGAGCGCGAAGACAAGGTCCCCGTCCCCCGGACTGTGGGCCGGAACGCAGGCCCGAGCGATCCCGTCGTGGGCCATGACGGCCAGCCTGCGGCACTGCGCCTTGGTGAGCCGGACGTCCGTGGCGACGATGGCGATGGTGGTGTTGGCCCGTTCCAGCATGGCGCCGGTCTTGCGGCTGTCGAGAGAGCGCCCCAGCCCGGAGGCGGGATCGGGGCCCAGGCCACCGAATTCGTCGCCGATCTCGAAAGGGGCGGCCCAGAAGTGGCGGTCTCCGGGCGTGGTCACGCTGCCCATCGGGTTCGCGGCGACGAGAGCGCCGACCATCGCCCCGCCCGGCAGTTGCAGCGAGGCAGACCCGAGGCCGCCCTTCATCATGGCCGTCATCGCGCCGGTCCCCGCGCCTTCGCTGCCGATGGCGAAGTCCGGCGCGAGCGCGTCGTAGGCGGCACGGCCCAGCCCGCGGTAGGGGTTTTCCGCCCAGGTCTTGTCACCGCCGGAGAGCAGGTCGAAGAGGATCGCGCCAGGCACGATGGGGATGATCGCGGAGCCGATCCGGAACCCGCGCCCCGAGGCGCGCAAGGCGTCCATCACGCCGGAACAGGCATCGAGCCCGTAGGCGGAGCCGCCCGAGAGCACCAGCGCATCGACCCGGGCGACCGACTTGTCGGGGGCGAGCAGGTCCGTCTCCCGCGTGCCGGGCGC
>CBDUPF010000090.1:0-12675 GCA_965369035.1 uncultured Aliishimia sp. | reverse complement strand
GAATCTCCACCTCTGCCTGCCGTTTGACGAGATTGTACATCGGTTGCAGCACGTCGATCCGGATACCGTGAGTTCCGGCGATGGCCTGTGCCTTCATCACCTGCCATGCGGCGAAATTGCTGAGCCCGACGAAGCGTATGCGGCCGTCTTCCTTCAGTTCGGCAAAGGTCCGGACCGTCTCGCGCAGGTCGGTCTCGGCATCGAAACGGTGCAGGTAGAGCAGATCGACCTGGTCCAGCCCCAATCGTCGGCGCGACTGATCGAACTGGGCGAGCATGTTCTCGCGGCCGGCGCCGCCCGTGTACCCGACCTTGGTGGCGACAAAGAGCTCCTCCCGCGCGGTCCGGACGAGGGCGCCCAGGAGTTCTTCCGACCGGCCGTCCGTATAGACCCAGGCGGTGTCGAAATGGGCGATACCGGCGGCGCGGGCATCCTCGAACATCTCCTGCGAGGCGGTTTCGTCCGCGCGGCCGCCGAATTGCATCGTGCCAAAGGCATATGGGCGCAGCGCGGCACCGGAGAGCGTGGTGAGGCCGGTCATGCACCCAGAGATCGCACGACCCGGCGACCGAGGCAACGGTCAGAGCGAGTCCACCCTGGCGGAGATCCGGCAGGTCATTGACCGATTTTTCGGAAAGTCAGGTATTCCGGACCTGCGCTGACCCTGCGTCAGGGCGTAGAAGGTGTCTGTGGGCGTAGGGAGTATCTGGAATGTCCATTGAATCGATCAGAGAGATTTTAAACGGTAGAGGTCTTGTTTCAATCGCACCGGACGCGACCCTGGAGGCCGCGAACGAGTTGATGCTGGAGGGCCGGGTAACGGCAATGCCGGTGGTGGAAGAGGGCGAACTTGTCGGGATCATCAACGAACGTGACATCCTTCGGCATGTGTCGCAATTCGGCGGTTTCGCCACGACGCGGGTGGCCGACGCCATGACCCGCAACGTGGTCAGCATCGAGACGCGCTGCAGCATCGTCGATGCGGTTGCGCGGATGCAGGCCGGCGGATTCCGTCACCTTCCGGTCACCGATATGGGCGGAAAGGTCGTGGGCATGCTGACGCTCGATGACATTCCGTTCGAGTACAAGACGATGCGTGCGAGTTACGTCGCGTGGCGCGGTTCCATGGCGGCCAGTTAAGCGGTTGTCCGGTCGGATGCGATCCCGACCGCGACAGAAGTGTCTTGTGATGACAAGTAATGGGCCCCGCGCGACTTTGCGGGGCCTCGTTTTTTTCTGCCTGATGCGTGGATTTTGCGCGCCGCGGTCTCGGGACGCCAGTTGCCCGGCGTCGCACGCAGACCGCCAGGCATGCTGCATCGCCTGACTTGTGCTTTTTCAGGCAAGCAAGGACCATCCAACCCGGGCTCGGGCCGGGCGGCGAACAGACCGGTTTGTCCTGAGAGACAAAAGGCCCCGCAGGTGTGTGCGGGGCCTCGTTTCGGCAGCGGTCGAGTGCGCTTATTGGGGGATTTCGCCTTCGAGTCCCTCGACGTAGAAATTCATCCCCGCAAGCGTGCCGTCGTCGGCGGTTTCGCCCTCGGCCAGCCACGGCGTTCCGTCCTGCTGGTTCAGCGGGCCGGTGAACGGGTGGTACTCGCCCGATGCGATCGACTCCATGAGGGCGAGGGCTTCTTCGCGTACGTTTTCCGGCACGGCGTCCGTGATCTCGCCGATCTTGACCATGCCCGGCCCGATGCCGTCCCAGGTGTCCTTGCTTTCCCAGGTTCCGTCGATCACCGCCTGCACCCGGTCGATGTAGTAGGGCGCCCAGTTGTCGATGATCGAGGAGACGCGGGGTTTCGGCGCATATTCAGCCATGTCGGAGGCCTGGCCGAAGGTGATGACGTTGCCCGCTTCCTGTGCCGCGGCCTGGGGCGCGGTTGAATCGGTGTGCTGCAGCACCACGTCGGCACCCTGGTCGATCAGAACCTTGGCCGCGTCCGCCTCCTTGGCCGGGTCGAACCAGGTATAGGCCCAGACGATCTTGAACTGCACGTCCGGGTTGACCTTGCGCGCGTGGATGAAGGCCGAGTTGATGCCCCGGATCACCTCCGGAATCGGGTAGGATCCGATGTAACCCACGATGTTCGACTGCGTCATGGAGCCGGCGATATGGCCCTGCACGGCGCGGCCTTCGTAGAAGCGCGCGGAATAGGTCGACACGTTCGGGTGCAGGCGCTTGTAGCCGGTGGCATGTTCGAACTTCACATCCGGGAACTTGCCGGCGACGTTGTTGGTCGGATCCATGTAGCCGAAAGAGGTGGTGAAGATCAGGTCGGCGCCGTCGAGCGCCATCTGGGTCATCACGCGCTCGCTGTCCGGGCCCTCGGCGACATTCTCCACGAAGACCGTCTCGACCTGGTCGCCGAAATGCTCGACCACCGCCTTGCGGCCCTGGTCGTGTTCGTAGGTCCAGCCGCCGTCGCCCACGGGGCCGACATAGACGAAGCCGACCTTGGTCTTGTCTTGCGCCAGCGCACCGGTCGCGAGACCGAGTGCCACGGTGGCGCTGGTGAGTAGTCTGGTGAATTTCATTGTGTGAATACTCCCGAATTATTGGCCTCACTGCGAGGCATGGAAAATGCGGCCAAGCGAGGCCGGCGCCCTGGACTTGTCCGCAGAAAGAAGGACCAGCACCACGATGGTGATGATGTATGGCGACATTGCCAGATATTCGACCGGGATGGCAACGCCCGCGCCTTGCAGGTTCAACTGCAGCTGGGTGATGCCGCCGAACAGATAGGCTCCCAGCAGGACGCGCCAGGGCTTCCAGCTGGCGAAGACCACGATGGCGAGCGCGATCCAGCCCACGCCGGCGGTCATGCCTTCGGTCCATTGCGGAACCCGGACGAGCGAGATATAGGCCCCGCCCAGCCCCGCGAGCGCTCCGCCGAAGAGGATCGCCAGTGTCCGGACCCGCACCACCTTGTAGCCGAGCGCATGGGCCGCGTCGTGGTTCTCGCCCACCGCGCGCAGGATCAACCCGGCGCGGGTGTACCTGAGGAAGATCCAGACCAGAAGGACCAGGAGCAGCCCGATGTAGAGCATCAGGTCGTGCTGGAACAGGATACGTCCGATCACCGGGATGTCCGCGAGAGGCCCGAAATTCACGTCCGCCGCACGTGGCGGTTTGACCCCGACATAGGACTGGCCCAGCAGCGAGGAGAGCCCCAACCCGAAGAGCGTCAGCGCAAGACCGCTGGCCACCTGGTTGGCCAGCGTGATCTGGGTGAGGAAGGCAAAGAGCAGCGACAGCACAGCACCGCCGATGGCGGCCGCGACGAAGCCCATCATGGGCGATCCCGTCTCCACCGCGATGGCGAAACCGCAGATCGCACCGGTGATCATCATCCCCTCCACGCCGAGATTCAGCACGCCCGCACGTTCGACGATGAGCTCGCCCGTGGCCGCCAGGAGGATCGGGGTCGCGGCGGCCATGAGAGCCGCGATGAGCAGGGTCGGAGAGATCACGGAAAGGTCCATCACGACACCTCCTTGCCGATGATGCCGAGGCGGTAGTTGGTGAAGAGATCGATGGCGAGCAGGAAGAAGAGCAGCATCCCCTGGAAGACCTGGATCGCCGCGGCAGGCAGGCCGAGATTCGATTGCGCGATGTCGCCCCCGATATAGGTCAGCGCCATCAGGCAGCCGGCAAGCAGGATGCCGATCGGGTGGAGACGGCCCAGGAAGGCCACGATGATGGCGGTGAAGCCGTAGCCCACGTTGAAGTCGATGGTGACCTGGCCCGCGGGACCGGCGACCTCGAAAAGGCCGGCCAGACCGGCGAGCGCTCCGGAGGTGCCGAGGCAGAAGATGACGAGGTGGCTCGGGTTCACGCCAGAGAACGCGGCCGCGCGTGGGGCTTCACCGGTCACGCGGATCGCAAAGCCCAACCGGTGCCGGGTCAACAGAACATAGGCGAAGATCACCGCGATCAGGGCGGCGACGACACCCCAGTGCATGCCGGTGCCCGCGACGATCTCCGCGTTATGGGCAGAGGCGTATTGCTGGAGGTTGCGCGATCCCGGAAAGCCGAAGCCTTCGGGGTTCTTCATCAGGCCGAGCGACATGGACGCCAGGAACTGCTCGGCCACGTAGACCAGCATCAGCGAGACGAGGATTTCGTTGGTGCCGAAGCGGACCTTGAGCAGGGCCGGGATCATCGCCCAGATCCAGCCGCCGAAAGCGCCGGCGAGGACCATGAGCGGGAAAAGCCACGCCGCCTCGAGCGGGTAGACCGCCAGCGCCACGCCAGCGCCGCAGAGCGCGCCCATGATGTACTGGCCTTCCGCGCCGATGTTCCAGATGCCCGCCTTGAAGCCGAGGCTGAGACCGACGGCGATGAGCACCAGCGGCGCGCCCTTGATCAGGAGTTGCGGTCGGTAATAGAAAGCGTTCTTTCCGAAAAGCGGGTCCCAGAAGATCGTCACGATGGCCTCGACCGGGTTCTTGCCGAGCGCAGCGAACAGCAGGCCGCCGAAGAACACCGTGGCGAGAACCGCAAGCAGCGGCGCGCCGTAGGACCATCGTTGCGACGGCTGCGGGCGTTTGACGAGCGCGATCATCGGCGGGGCCGGTCCGGATCGGCGCGGGCATCCTGCCCGCACGCGATGGTTTGCGCGGTCTTCGCCCGCACGGCGGCGAGAGGGGCGCTGCCCCTCTCGAACTCTCCCCGAGGTATTTTCGAACCCAAAGAAGATGCGGGTGCGGGGTCAGACATGCGCCACCTCCATTCCGTGTGCGCCGCCGAGCATGAGGCCGATTTCCTCGATGGTGAGGCCAGCGGTTTCGCGCGGGGGCGAAAGGCGTCCCTCGTTGAGGGCGGCGAAGCGGTGCGAAATCTCCATCAGCTCGTCGAGGTCCTGGCTGATCACGATGACGGCGGCGCCGTTCGCGGCAAGATCGAGAAGCGCCTGCCGGATCGACGCGGCGGCGGCGGCATCGACGCCCCAGGTCGGCTGGTTGACCACCAGGACGTCGGGCGCCTGAAGCACCTCGCGGCCGACGACGAACTTCTGAAGGTTGCCGCCCGAGAGCGAACGCGCCGCATTGGCGGGGCCCGGGGTGCGCACGTCGAAATCGGCGATGATCTCCTCGGCGAAGCGGCGTGCGCGGGTCCAGTTCAGAAAGCCGCGGCGTTCCAGCCCCTGACGAATCGAGCCGGTGAGCATGGCATTCTCGGTCAGCGACATGTCCGGTGCGGCGGCGTGGCCCAGGCGTTCCTCCGGTGCTGCGAGCAGACCGTTCGAGCGCCGGGCGCGGGGGCCGAGCCCGCTCACATCCCGGCCCTTGAGCCGGATCGTGCCCGCCGGCGCGCGCCGTTCGCCGGAGAGCGCGGCAAGCAATTCGTCCTGCCCGTTCCCGGCCACGCCACCGATGCCCAGCACGTCGCCCTTGCGCACCTGTAGCGATACCTCGCGCAGCGGCATCCCGAAGGCTCCCGGCGCGGGCAGCGAGAGCCCGGTGACTTCCAGTGCGATCTCTCCATGACCCGCGGGTTTGCCCTCGGGCACCTTCAGATCGCCGCCAACCATCATCTCCGCCATCGCGCGGGCGGTGGTTTCGCGCGGGGTGCATTCGCCGACCACCTTGCCCAGCCGCAGGATCGTCGCGGAATCGCACAGCGTGCGGATCTCCTCCAGCTTGTGCGAGATGTAGAGGATCGCGGTGCCCTCGGCCGAGAGCTTGCGCAGCGTCTCGAAGAGGATGCCGACCTCCTGCGGGGTGAGAACCGATGTCGGCTCGTCCATGATGAGCAGTTTCGGATCCTGTAGCAGGCAGCGGATGATCTCCACCCGTTGCCGTTCACCGGCGGAGAGGTTGCCCACCTGTCTGTCCGGATTGAGCGGCAGGCCGTACGTCTCCGACACCTCGCGGATACGGGCGGCAAGGTCGCGCAGGCGCGGCGGGTTTTCCATCCCCAGCGCGATGTTTTCGGCCACGCTCAGCGCATCGAAGAGCGAGAAGTGCTGGAACACCATGGCGACGCCCGCCGCACGGGCCGCGCGGGGTTCGGGGGGCGCGAAGGGCTGGCCGTTCATCTCCATCCGCCCGCTGTCGGGTTTGACGAGGCCGTAGATCATCTTGACCAGCGTGGACTTGCCCGCCCCGTTCTCGCCCAGAAGCGCATGGACCTCCGACGGCGCGATCTGCAGCGACACGCGGTCATTGGCCACGACCCCGGGGTAGGCCTTGGTCAGCCCGGAAAGCCGGATCAATGGCGTGGTCATCTGTCTACCGTCCCCCTGCGCGTCCTGTGCCGCTTTCACAATCAATAGCCGGGCCGCGATGCCTACGACAATGGTCTTCGAATGTTTACCCAGGGGAAGATCGCCGAACATCGGCGCAATGCGGTCCATCTGCGCAGATATCCTGTCCGCACGAGCCGGCATCGAAGCGGCCCGCCTCACTATTTTGTGGATAACCGGGGGCGCACCTCTGGATATGGGGCGGGAATGACGTATCCTGCCCCAATGAGCAGGCCGCCCCGATTCATCCACCTCCGCACGCATTCCGAATATTCGCTGCTGGAGGGCGCGCTGCGCCTCAAGACGCTGCCGGATCTCTGCCGGAAGGCCGGCATGCCCGCGCTGGCGCTGACGGATACCAACAACATGTTTGCCGCGCTGGAGTTTTCCGTGACCATGTCGGGCGCGGGTATCCAGCCGATCATCGGCTGCCAGGTCGACCTCGATCATGCGCCGGTCCAGCCGGGAGAGAAGCCGCGCGATCCCGCGGCAATCGTGCTCCTCGCGCAGTCGGAGGCGGGATACGAGAACCTGATGAAACTCAACTCCTGCCTCTACCTCGACAAGGCCGGTGCCCGGGCACAGGTGACGCTGGACGAGCTGGAGGCGCATGCCGAAGGGCTGATCTGCCTGACCGGCGGGCCCGACGGACCGGTGGGTCGGTGGCTGGCCGCGGGACAGCGTGCGAAGGCGGAAGCGCTCGTGTCACGGCTGGCGTCGGCCTTTCCGGATCGTCTCTACATCGAATTGCAGCGTCATCCGGGAGACGGCCAGCCAGAGGCGGAACGGCTGACCGAGCGGGGGCATGTCGAGATCGCCCATGCGATGCATCTTCCGCTGGTTGCAACAAACGACGTCTATTTTCCCAATGCCGATATGTACGAGGCGCATGACGCGCTGATCTGCATTGCCGAAGGCGCCTATGTCGACCAGCAGGAGCCGCGCCGCCGGCTGACCGCGCAGCATTACTTCAAGACCCCCGAGGAAATGGCGACGCTCTTCGCCGACCTGCCGGAGGCGCTGGAGAACACGGTGGAGATCGCGCAACGCTGCGCCTTCATGGCCTACCGTCGCGATCCGATCCTGCCACGCTTCGCCGATGACGAGGTGGACGAACTGCGCAGGCAGGCGAAGGAAGGACTGGAGGCGCGGCTGGCCGTCATTCCCCATGCCGCTCCCGTCGAGGAGTACGAGAAGCGGCTGGAGTTCGAGCTGGGCATCATCGAGGGGATGGGGTTCCCCGGCTATTTCCTGATCGTCGCCGACTTCATCAAGTGGGCGAAGGAACGGGACATTCCGGTGGGGCCGGGGCGCGGATCGGGTGCGGGGTCGCTGGTGGCCTATGCGCTGACGATCACGGACCTCGACCCGTTGCGCTACCAGCTCCTGTTCGAGCGGTTCCTGAACCCCGAACGCGTTTCCATGCCCGACTTCGACATCGACTTCTGCATGGATCGGCGGGAAGAGGTCATCCACTACGTCCAGGAGAAATACGGCCGCGACAAGGTGGCCCAGATCATCACATTCGGCGCGCTCCTGTCCAAGGCGGCCGTGCGCGACGTCGGCCGCGTGTTGCAGATGCCCTATGGCCAGGTGGATCGGCTCTCGAAGCTGATCCCGGTCGAGGGGGTGAAACCCGTCTCCATCGAGAAGGCGCTCAAGGACGAACCGAGACTGCGCGAGGAGGCCAGGTCGGAAGAGGTGGTGGACCGCCTGCTCACCTACGCCCGGCAGGTCGAGGGGCTCTTGCGCAACGCGTCGACCCATGCGGCCGGCGTGGTGATCGGCGACCGGCCGCTGGACGAGCTGGTCCCGCTTTATCAGGATCCGCGATCCGACATGCCGGCCACCCAGTTCAACATGAAGTGGGTGGAACAGGCGGGGCTGGTGAAGTTCGACTTTCTCGGCCTCAAGACGCTGACCGTGATCCAGAACGCGGTGGACCTGATCCTGAAATCCGGCCGGGCGCTGCATATCTCCGCCGACGGCACACGCCTTTACGATCCCGCGCCGGGGGCGGAGAACCAGGTCAATGCGATCCCGCTCGACGACGCGAAATCCTACGAACTTTATGCCCGCGCCCAGACGGTCGCGGTGTTCCAGGTGGAAAGCTCGGGCATGATGGACGCGCTCAAGCGGATGAGGCCCACCTGCATCGAGGACATCGTGGCGCTGGTGGCGCTCTATCGTCCCGGCCCGATGGAGAACATCCCGAAATATTGCGAGGTGAAGAACGGGCTCAGCGAACGCGACTACCTGCACCCCACGGTGGACCACATTCTCGACGAGACGCAGGGCATCATCGTCTACCAGGAACAGGTGATGCAGATCGCGCAGGAGATGGCGGGGTACAGTCTCGGCGGCGCCGACCTGCTGCGCCGCGCGATGGGCAAGAAGATACAGGCGGCGATGGATGCCGAACGTCCCAAGTTCCTCGAAGGCGCGGCGAAGAACGGCGTCGACAAGGACAAGGCGATCGAAGTCTGGAACCTGCTCGACAAGTTCGCCAACTACGGCTTCAACAAGTCCCACGCTGCGGCCTACGCGGTGGTCAGCTACCAGACCGCGTGGCTGAAAGCGAACCACCCGGTGGAGTTCATGGCGGGCGTCATGAACTGCGACCTGCACCTGACCGACAAGCTGGCCATTTACTTCGAGGAGGTGCGCAAGGGGATGGGCCTGCCGTGGGCCGCGCCTTGCGTGAACCGCAGCGAGGCGGTCTTCGACGTGAAGGACGGCACGCTGATCTACGCGTTGGGGGCGCTCAAGAACGTGGGCGTGGAGGCCATGCGCCTCATCACCACAGCGCGGCACGAGGGCGCCAATGGTGCGGAGAAACCGTTCGTCACCCTCTTCGATTTCGCCCGGCGTGTGGACCTGCGCCGGGTCGGCAAGCGGCCGCTGGAGATGCTGGCCCGTGCCGGTGCCTTCGACACGCTCGATCCCAACCGCCGCCGCGTCTTCGACAGCCTTGATGCGCTGACCGCCTATTCGGCCGCGGTACACGATCAGAAGAACTCCAACCAGGTATCGCTCTTCGGGGATGCGGGCGACGACCTGCCCGAACCGCGGCTGGCGCCGGTACAGGATTGGCTCCCTGCCGAACGGCTGAAGGAGGAGTTCGCGGCAGTGGGCTTCTACCTTTCCGGCCATCCGCTCGACGATTACATGGGGCCGCTGCGGCGCAAGCATGCGGGCGGGCAGACACCGTTCTACACGCTGGAGGAACTGACGGAACAGGCCGGGCGCAAGGGCGCGCTGGTCGCGCGGATGGCCGGTGTGGTCGCTGGGCTCCAGATTCGCAAGTCCGCGCGGGGCAACCGGTTCGCCTTCTGCCAGATGTCCGATCCCTCCGGCGCGTTCGAGGTCACGATCTTTGCCGACACGCTGGAGGCGGCGCAGGATCTGCTGCAATCCGGCGCGCAGGTCGTGGTCACGGTGGAGGCGACGATGGAGGCCGAGCAGCTCAAGCTTTTGGGCCGCGCCGTGAACCCGATCGACCGGATCGTCGCCGATGTCGCCGGCGCCGGGCTCAGGATCTTCGTCGAGGAGGCGCGCGCGGTGGACTCGATCCAGACGGTTCTGGACGGAGCCCGGACAGCGGCGCGCGGCGCGGGCAAGGGGCCGGTGCAGCTTTGTGTCCTTGCGGGCGACCTGGGGGAGATCGAGCTTGACCTGGGCGAGGATTTCCCCGTCACGCCCCAGATCAAGGGTGCGATCAAGTCGCTGGGCGGCGTGCTCGACGTTCAGGACATCTGACATCCGCATCGGCGGTGCTCCGCCCAAATCGGTGCCCGCGTTGGACCCGATTTCGTCCCTGTGCCAGAAATGCGGCCAACACGGGGGTGGGAAAATTGAGGAAAACAGTTCTGGCAACGGCCTCTGCCGTGATTCTGGCGGGATGCGGAGATCCGCTCACGCGGGTGGAAAAGCTGTCGGATGTTGCGCTGTCCGAGGACGCGCCGGTGCGGGAGGCGACGGCCTCGCCGGAGGAGATGAACCGGGAAGGCGGATTTCTTGGCGGACTGTTCCGCGGCGCCGCGCGCGCGAAACCCGAGCGTCTGGACAATGCGGCCGAGGAATCGGTGGCCGCCGACACCCCCGATGCGGTTGTCGCGACGCGAACGCGCGGTCAATTCGGGCGCGGCAATCGCGCAACCCGGACCGTCCGGCCCGCGGGCACCGCTCGGGATGTGGAATACGGCACCCTGCTGCCCTTCGGCACGGTGGGCCGCGTCTGCGAGGCGCGCAACCGGCCCAAGGGCGTCCGGGTCGAACGATCGGACGCGGGCTATGACATCTACGATACGGCGCCGGGCACGACACATGCGCGGACCTATTACATCACCGGGTTCTCCGACGGCTGCCCGCGCCAGTTCACGGCTGCCCTCGCCATGATCGGCGCGCCGTCGATGCATGAACAGCTCCGCTATGGCCGCCCATCGGACGAATACCCGTATTCGGAGACGGACAAGGCCTATGAAAAGGTGAAATCCGCGGTCTGCCGTGTCGGGCGCGGCAAGCCTTGCGGCAACCGTATCCGCACGCTCGAGCGCAACACGGTCTTCATCTCCACCTACGAGCGGTTCACCGACAACGGGCGCTGGGCGGACATCCTCGTCCATGACGGCGCCATTCTCGCAGCCTCGCTCAAGGACCCGTAGATCACCCTCAGTAATGCGGCGGGCGTTCGTCACCCAGATGGACACCGCCGCTTTCGGCCCGTTCCCGTTCGGCTTCGCGCAGGACCAACCGGTCCACCTGGGCCCGCAGGCGGTCGATCTGGCGGTCCTGCCGGGCCACGACGTCGGACAGATCGTCGACCACGCGTTGCAGATGGGCCAGTTTCTCTTCCAGTTCTTGCATGTGACACGTCTCCCGGGTTTGCTGCAGATGTGGTGCACGAAAGAAAGAGGCGCAACCATGGATATCCGGGTTGAACGGCATGGACGGGTCCAGGTGGTGACGCTGGACAGACCCACGGCCCGCAACGCGGTCCATCCGCGCATGGCGCAGGCGCTCTTCGATGTCTTCCGGGATTTCGATTCGGATGGCGCGTTCGATGTGGCGATCCTGACCGGGTCGGGCGGCGCGTTCTGTGCCGGGTTCGACCTGAAGGCGGCCGCGCACGGGGATGGCGCGGGCTGGATCGACCGGCTCGACATTCCCGAAGACTGGGACCCTGTCGCCGATCCGCGCCCCGGTCCGATGGGGCCGACGCGGCTGTGGCTCACCAAACCGGTCATCGCCGCGGTCGAGGGGCCGGCGGTCGCGGGCGGGATGGAGCTGGCGCTCTGGTGCGACATGCGGGTGGTGTCGGAGGCGGGGTATTTCGGCGTCTTCTGCCGCCGCTGGGGCGTGCCGCTGATCGATGGCGGCACCGTGCGCCTGCCCCGTGTCGTGGGTCAGGGGCGGGCGAATGACCTGATCCTGACGGGGCGCAAGGTGGTGGCGGCGGAGGCGCAGGCGATGGGGCTCGCCGACCGCGTGGTTCCGGCTGGCGGTGCGCTCGATGCCGCGCTGGAGCTGGCGCAGGAATTGTCGAAACTGCCGCAGGGCTGCATGCGGGCCGACCACGCCTCCGCCCGGATGCCGCCGGAGGAGATGGCTGCAGCGCTGCGCCGCGAATGGCAAAGCACGGCCATGGTGCGCGCCGAAGGCGTCGCTGGCGCCGCCCGTTTCGCCGCCGGAGCCGGACGCGGGGGCGCGCCGGCGGACTGACCCGCCTCGCCCCGGATTTCCGCACATGGCCCAACGTTCCACGAGCGACAGCTCGTCCTCTGCCGCGACGGGCCGACCCAAGGCCCCGCCGCTGACAAGATCGCCGTCCCGCCCCGCTTGCTCCTCTGCCCCCCATCCGCTACTGACGCGCGCGAAGACGGGCACCCGGAAGGACCGAAATCTCATGGCCAAGCAGAAGAAGACCCCGCGTCCCAAGGCCGAGACGCCCAAGGGGTTTCGCGACTATTTCGGCGCGGATGTGACCGAACGCGCCGACATGCTGGGAAAGATCGCCGGGGTCTATCATCGCTACGGCTTCGACGCGCTGGAAACCTCGGCCGTGGAGACGGTGGAGGCGCTGGGCAAGTTCCTGCCCGACGTCGACCGCCCGAACGAGGGTGTCTTCGCCTGGCAGGAGGACGCCGAGGGCGAGAAGCCAGGCGACTGGCTGGCGCTGCGCTACGACATGACCGCGCCGCTGGCCCGCGTCTATGCCGAGCACCGCAACGACCTGCCCACACCCTACCGCCGCTATACCTTCGGCCCGGTCTGGCGCAACGAGAAGCCCGGACCCGGCCGCTTCCGCCAGTTCTACCAGATCGACGCGGACACGGTCGGAACTGCGTCGATGGCCGCGGATGCAGAGATCTGCATGATGCTGGCGGATGCGTTGGAGGCGGTCGGGATCGCACGGGGCGACTAC
>CBDUPF010000089.1:0-12723 GCA_965369035.1 uncultured Aliishimia sp. | reverse complement strand
GCGCCGCCCTTGATCTCTTCCAGTTGCGAGATGTGCCGGCGCACTGTCTGGCGCGTGCTGCCCAGTTCACGAACCGCATGGCTGAGGTTCAGCGTGGCGGCGAGCGTCGTGAACGAGCGGAGCATCTCGAACAGCAGCGGGTGGTACCGCAGGTTGGCTTCGATATGTGGCGAACTGCCGTCCAAGTTCCGAGGTCTCCGCACGTTAATGGTAAACTGATCATACATCAGTGGTACATTTATCACCCACTCTTGACCCGTTAGTCAACCATCTATGGGCCATTCATGGTAGAAAAATGGTGAAACTTAACAAATTGAATCAGAAGCTCGATTTTTCGACAGTTCCTCTAGTTCAACCAGAGGTATCTTAGTTATGTCGCATCCCGTTGATGTTCACGTTGGTAAAAAAATCAAGCAGATGCGGGCGCTCCGTCGCCTGTCCCAAACCGACGTCGCCCAGAAGCTGAATCTGTCTTTTCAGCAAATTCAGAAATATGAGATTGGATCCAACCGTGTGGCCGCCAGCCGGCTCTACGAGTTGTCCAAGATTTTCGGTGTGCCCACGTCCTATTTCTTCGAAGGGCTGCCGCGCGACGATTCGGCCAACGACAACAAGGATCTCAATCTTCAGATCCTGGATGCGGTCTCTTCGATCGAAGACGAGCAGGTGAAATCCCGGATCGTGACCTTCATCGAGGACGTGTCGGGCGTCTCCGTCGACCGCAGAGCATCCTGACGAGTTTTCAGTATCACTATCTGAAGTCAGAGTGACAGGCCGCGCCGCACGAGGTTGAGTCCCGCCATTAGCAGGACCACGAGGGTGGCGCGGCGAAACGTTTTCTGATCGATCCGATCGTGAACGTGCATGCCGATCAACAGCCCGACCATGGCCGGCACCACCAGGCAGGCCGAAAACATCGCCGTCTGGCGCGTCAATATCCCCGCTGCAACATGCGCGAAGGTCAGCAGGACCGCCCCCAGAAAATAGATCACGCCCTGAACCTGGATCTGGATTGTCTTGGGCGTGTTGAGTGCGGTGAGATAGATGATCGTCGGTGGCCCCCAGACACCGGACATTCCGCCGATCAGCCCCGCCAGGACACCGAAGGACAGGTCCAGCCGGATAGATTGCGCTCTGTGCACGGGCTGCAATCCGCCCAGTTGCGCGAAGGCGTACAGAACAACTGGCGCACCCAGCATCAGCAGGAAAAGCCGCTCGGGCACCACGGGAACCAGCTGCGCACCGACAATGAGACACGCGCCCCCGAACAGGAGAAACCAGCGGAATCGCAGGACGGCCCCAGTCGCGGACCGGACACCCAGTCGCATCGCCTGCACCCCGTTGGCCACAAGCGTCGGGAGTATCAGCCCGGCGAGCGCCAGTTCGGGTGACATGAACGAGCTCAAGCCCGAGATCATGATCATCGGCATCGCAAAGCCGACCGTGCCCTTCACCAGCCCTCCAAGGACCGAAATCGCGACGGCGGCGATCCAACCCCATAACGGCAGTATCTGATACACGGCCTCCATTTTCGTGCGATAACATGCAGCGTTCGATGCTGCAGCGCAAAAAATCTGGACGAAACAATTAATCAAACCAGATAAAGTCCACGCATCTATGTTGCGCTGCAACTGCGAAAAGACTAAGCCCGTCGAAACGTGGCAAGGAGAGTTTGTGATGGCACATGATGGCCAGGACGCATCAATGCACGAGCCGGTAATCCTTCCGGACCTTCTGGATCTGACCAGCGGGGCGCTCGGGCCGTTGTCCGAGATCGCGGAGGCCGCAACGGCCCGCGTCAGGAAGTTGGTGACCGATGGTGACAGGGTCTCCGCGCCGCTGATCGAGGCGAATCAGACCGCCGCACACGGGCTCGCATGGCTGGCCACCTATGCCGAGAGCCTGCGCCAGATGCAGAAATGGGCGGACTCTCTGCGGGCCGAGGGCAATTTCGGGGAACTGGAGCAGCTGATTCACCAGATCGCCTTCGGCGAATTCCTCTCGCAGGTCTGCGGCGGCATCCCGATGAGCCAGGGAGAGATCGTGCGGTTGCAGGACCTCGGGCTCGGGCAGGAGGAGCAGCGCGCTCTGATGTCCCCGGCCGTCACGACCCTCACCCAATCCGGCAACACGCAGGCGGCACGGTTGCGGCTGGTGGAACTGATGCACGAGCAGGCCGCGAACGTGACGGTCGGTGCGACTGGGCTCGACGAGGAACTGGAAATGATCCGCGAACAGTTCCGCCGCTATGCCGTGGAAAAGGTCGAACCCCATGCCCATGACTGGCACCTGAAGGACGAGTTGATCCCGATCGAGGTCATCAACGAACTGGCCGAGATGGGCGTGTTCGGGCTGACCATCCCGGAAAACCTCGGCGGTCTCGGGCTCAGCAAGGCATCGATGTGCGTGGTGTCCGAAGAGCTTTCGCGCGGGTATATCGGCGTGGGAAGCCTCGGGACGCGATCCGAAATCGCGGCGGAGCTGATTCTCGCGGGCGGAACTGACGAGCAGAAGGAGCGTTGGCTGCCGCGAATCGCCAGCGGGGAGATCCTGCCGACCGCCGTCTTTACCGAACCGAACACCGGATCCGACCTCGGCAGCCTGCGCACGCGCGCGATCCGGGACGAAAACGGCGACTACCAGGTCACCGGCAACAAGACCTGGATCACGCATGCCGCACGCACCCACGTGATGACCCTGCTCGCCCGGACCGATCCGGAGACGACCGATTACCGCGGATTGAGCATGTTCCTGGCCGAAAAGACCCCCGGAACGGATGACGACCCTTTTCCCACGCCAGGCATGACCGGCGGGGAGATCGAGGTGCTGGGATATCGCGGGATGAAGGAATACGAACTCGCCTTCGACGGCTTCCATGTGAAGGGCGAAAACCTTCTGGGTGGCGAGGAAGGTCGCGGTTTCAAGCAGTTGATGGAGACGTTCGAGAGTGCGCGCATCCAGACCGCGGCCCGTGCCATCGGCGTGGCGCAATCCGCGCTCGACATCGCGATGCAATATGCCGAGGAGCGCAAGCAGTTCGGCAAGGCGCTGATCAACTTCCCGCGGGTCGCCTCCAAGCTCGCCATGATGGCGGTGGAGATCATGGTAGCCCGCCAGCTGACCTATTTCTCGGCAGTGGAAAAGGATGAGGGGCGCAGGTGCGATCTGGAGGCCGGCATGGCCAAGCTGCTCGGCGCTCGCGTCGCGTGGGCCGCGGCAGACAACGGGCTGCAGATACACGGCGGCAACGGGTTCGCGCTGGAATACAAGATCTCCCGCGTGCTTTGCGATGCGCGGATCCTGAACATCTTCGAAGGCGCGGCCGAAATCCAGGCGCAGGTGATCGCACGCCGACTGCTGGACTGACGCCGCACCGCGTCGCGTTTTGCAAATCGCGGGCCGGGCCGCAACCGGCCCAGCCAAGTCCAGGTCAGGCAAGTGGCCGGCGCGGGCAAATGCGCTTGACCCCGCCGGCCAGACCCGCAACCTGCCGCCGATGCTGACATTCGCCGCCGCCGTCTTCTTCCTGATCGTCACGCCCGGCCCCGGAGTCCTCTCCGCGGCGGGTGTGGGCGCGGCCTACGGCTTTCGCTCCGGACTGCGCTACGTGCTGGGGCTCTTCATCGGCAACAACCTCGTGGCAATGGCCGTCGTCAGCGGACTCGCCGCGCTCGTCCTCGCCTCGCCGGTGATTCGCACGTTGCTGTTCGTGCTGTCGACCGCCTACCTGCTGTATCTCGCGCTGCGTATCGCCTTTGCCGGATCCAAGGTGGCCTTCATCGAAGCGCGATCCGAACCGGGGGTGCTTGCCGGCGTTCTGTTGCAGCCGATCAACCCCAAGGCCTACGCGGTCAACACCGCTCTCTTTTCCGGATTCGCGATCTATCCTCACGCGCTTGCACTGGAAGTGACGGTCAAGATACTGATCCTGAACGCGATCTGGATACCGATCCATGTTCTCTGGGTCTGGTTCGGGGGAACGCTGCAGCGGCTGGACCTGCCCGACCGCACCCATCGCCTGATCAATTTCGCCATGGCAGGCTCGATGCTCGTCGTGGTCGCACTGGCGGCACTTTCGGTGTCTTGATGAAGAACTAAGCACGAACCTGCTGCGCCACCTGCGTCGGGTGGGAATCGCTTGCACGAAACCATGCGGGTGCGTAGGTCCCGGGGCCATGTCAGCCTCGCGAAAAACACCCAAGACCTGGATCGATGCCGGTCTCACCGCCCTGAAACGGTCCGGCCCGGCCGGCCTGCGCGCCGAAACGCTTGCCCGGCAGCTAAATACGACCAAGGGATCGTTCTATTGGCATTTCAAGGACGTTCCGGCCTTTCACGACGCTGTTCTGGCCGCCTGGGCGGAACGGGCCGAGGCGGGTTTCGCCGCGATGATCAAAGACGGCGAGACGGACGTGACACGGCTGCGCGGGCTTGGCCGCTACCGGCAATCCGCGCTTGATAGGGCGGTGCGCGCCTGGGCGGTGCAGGACAGCCGGGCGGAAAAGGTCGTCGCGCGGATCGACAAGCGCATGCTGGAGTCCATCTCGGATCTGCTGAACGAGTTGGACGCGACCCATCCCGATTTTCCGGGCCTGATCCATGCGACGCTGATCGCCGCTCCAAAATCCGGCTCCCATGCGGAAACCCTGATCGACCTGCTCCTTGTTCTGAAATGACCCTGCGGATCAGAGCCGTCGGCTGAACGCCGCCACGAAACGCGCCCGCGCCTCCGGCAACGGCTTGTTGCCCATCTGTGCGGCCAGATGTTCGGACAGGAAGTATCCGGTGGTGCCCAATGCCTCCGCGATCTCCGAATCCGGCGCGTCGCCCCGGCGCAACATGACCGGAGGCAGCGGCAGAAGCCGGTCGGCCCAATCCCCGGCCCCCTCCCGCGACACGGCACGACCAGTCCTTGGCGACACGTAGATCAGGTTCGCATCCGTCCCGGTCACGGCGCAACGGCTGAGATCCAGCCCGAACCCCAGATCCTCCAGCAGGGCAAGCTCCCACCGCAAGTAGGCCAGCGGCCAGATCTCCGGCTCCTCAAGCAGGTCGAGCAACCCGATCGTCCGGCGATACAGCTCCTGATGCGCCTCGCGTTCCGGCAGCGCGAAGCCCAGCAGCGAGGTCACGGAGGTCAATCCGGCCAGGGCCAGACGGTCGTCCATCACCAGTCCCGCCCGTCCACGGATCACCTCGGCCGTATAGCTGCCGATATGATCTTCCAATCGCGCGCGCCAGGCCACGTCCAACTGGGCGCCGGGCTGCAATTGCGCGGCCATCCGGCGCGAGGCCCCGCCGCGCACGACGCCCGCGTGACGGCCATGCTCCGCCGTGAACACCTCGATAATCGCGCTGCTTTCACCATGCTTCCGCACGCTCAGCAGCACGCCTTCATCCCGCCACTCCATGCCACGAATATCCGGTGATGCGCCCTCGTTGTCCACGGGTCGTTCCGCAGGCCGGCGATTCCGACCCGGTCAGGATTCGGCCAGACCGTCCTCGTCGAGAAGATGGCGCCCGGCCCGGTCCTCCACCTCGATGACCCAGAGGTCGGGATCGAAGGACCGCTGGCGGCCGATGGAGGCATCGACATCCCTCTCCGCCCCCGCGGCCAGTTCCGTCCAGGCCCGCGCGCCGGTCCGGAGGTCGAAACTGCGATGAAACAGGCGCGCCTGCCCGTCGAGCGTGTTGAGCTTCACCATGATCGTCCCGCCCGTGTCGTCACCATGCGCCGTGACAAAGGCGGGAATGTCGCGCAGTCGCAATCGCGCCAGGTAGGCGTCGACCCAGAACCGCGCGGTCAGACGTGTCACGTGTTGCCGTCCCGGAAGTCCAGCCCCATCTCCGAATAGCGCGCGGCCTCTTCCAGCCAGTTCTCCCGCACCTTCACCTGCAGGAAAAGGTGCACCTTGCGGCCGAGAAACGTCTCCAGTTCCTCGCGCGCGGCCTTGCTGACCGCCTTGATCGTTTCACCCTTGCGACCCAGCACGATGCCCTTGTGACCGGCCCGCGCGACATAGACGATCTGATCGATCCGGGCGGTTCCATCGTCACGCTCTTCCCAGCTCTCCGTCTCCACGGTCAACTGGTATGGCAATTCCTGGTGCAGCCGAAGGGTCAGCTTTTCGCGCGTCAGCTCGGCGGCGATCATTCGCAGCGGCAGGTCGGCGATCTGGTCTTCGGGATAGAGCCACGGACCCTCGGGCATCAGGCCCGCAAGCCACTGGCGCAGGTGATCGACGCCATGTCCCTTTTCGGCCGAGATCATGAAGGTCTCCGCAAATGGGAACCGCTCGTTCAGATCTTTTGTCAGCCCCAGCAGATGCGGTGCCTCCACCCGGTCGATCTTGTTGATGGCCAACGCAACCGTCCGCCCCTGCGCGACGTCCGGCAGTTTTTCCAGAATGCGTTCCACGCCCGCGGTCACGCCACGATGCGCCTCGACCATCAGCACCACGACATCCGCATCCGCCGCTCCGCTCCAGGCCGCGGCCACCATCGCGCGGTCGAGCCTGCGCCGCGGCGTGAAGAGCCCCGGCGTGTCGACGAAGATGATCTGCGCCTCCCCTTCCATGGTCACGCCGCGGATGCGCGCACGGGTCGTCTGCACCTTGTGCGTCACGATCGACACCTTCGCCCCGACCATGCGGTTGAGCAGCGTGGACTTGCCCGCATTGGGCTCCCCGATCAGGGCAACGAATCCGGCCGATGTAGTCATCCCGAAACCTCCAGACGGGCCAGCAACGCCTTGGCGGCGGCCTGTTCGGCCTGCCGCTTTGATCCCGCGCTGGCGCTGGCCGCGTCGCCGGTGCTGAGTTCTGCCGTGATTTCGAAAACCGGCGCGTGATCCGGCCCGGTGCGGCCGGTCTGCGTATAGCTCGGCGGCTCCAGCCCGCGCGCCTGAGCCCATTCCTGCAGCGTCGTCTTGGCGTCACGGGCGTCTTCCTCGACATCGTCGATCCTCGTCCCCCAAAGGCGCAGGATCATGTCGCGCGCCGCTTCGAAGCCATCATCGAGATAGACCGCGGCGATCACCGCCTCCATCGCGTCACCAAGCAGCGCCAGCTTGCGCCGTCCGCCGGACAGCATCTCCGACCGGCCAAGACGCAGGACCGCGCCCAGCCCGATCTCTTCTGCCACCTCGGCGCAGGTTTCCTTGCGTACCAGCGCGTTGAATCGCGGGGCCAGTTGACCTTCGGCCGCCTTCCGGTCCCGATCGAGCAGCGCCTGTGCCATCACGAGACCCAGCACCCGGTCACCGAGGAATTCCAACCGTTGATTGTCGGCGCGGCTCGGCGAGGAGAAAGACGCGTGGGTCACCGCCTCGATCAGCAGGGCCGGCCGCGCGAACTGGTGCCCGATCCGCTCGGATAGTGCGCGCAATTCGGCGGAGAGCTTCACTCGATCCTCTTGAAGTAACGGTCGCCGCGCCATGTCCAGAAGTACAGCATGGACCGCCCGGAGGAGGAGAACATGATCCGGTCCGCGCGGCCGATGAGGTTCTCGTAAGGCACGAAACCGACCCCGCCCGCGCTGCGCGCAAACCGGCTGTCGAGCGAATTGTCGCGATTGTCGCCCATGAAGAAATAATGGCCCTCGGGCACCGTGAAGACCAGCGTATTGTCCGACTGCTGGTTGCCGATATTCAGCACAGCATAACTGCGCCCGTTGGGCAGCGTTTCGATGGCGCGGGATTTTTCGCAGACGGCCCCCATGCCCACAGCGCCGTTCTCGCAGCGCGGGCGCTGGCGCTGGGAGCCCTGCATCTCCATCACCTCGCGGAAGGCGCCATCCGGCTCCTGCGGTACCGCCTCGCCGTTGATCACCACCTGCCCGTCCACCATCTGGATCTTGTCGCCCGGCAGGCCGATCAGACGCTTGATGTAGTCGCGGCCCGACACCGGATGGCGGAACACCACGACATCGCCCCGCTCGGGCTCGCCGCCGAAGAGCCGGGAGTTGTCACCGTCGAAGAACCCGCAAATGTCCTTGGCGTCGATATTGATGCCGAACCGCGGGATGATCACGCTGGGGCAGGACGCGTAGCTGTAGCCATAGGCCATCTTGTTCACGAACAGGAAATCGCCGATCAGCAGCGTTTCCTTCATCGACCCGGAGGGAATCCAGAACGGCTGGTAGAACACGGTGCGGAACACGCCCGCGATCAAGAGCGCGTAGACAATTGTCTTGATCGTCTCGACGATGCCGCCACTGCTCTTCGTTGTCTTGTCTGCCATTGCGGTTCGCCTGTCTGTCCGGGTCTCTTGACTGCTCCGGCTACATGGAAGGCTGCCTGCTGGGTGTCAAGCATTGCCGAACCCGGCGGGCCATCCGCCGCGGCATCCCGGGCACCGGCGTGTCACATCCCCGTGACGGGCCGGGCTTCGATCACGACGAAGGCTTGGGCCCATGGATGGTCGTCGGTCAGCGTGACATGGAGGATCGCCTCGTGGCCCGGCGGTGTCATTTCGGCCAGCCGCTCCGCCGCCCAACCGGTTACATGCATCACGGGCTGGCCGGTGTCGAGGTTCGTCACCGACATGTCCTTCCACGCGATCCCCATGCGCAGACCGGTGCCCAACGCCTTGGAGCACGCCTCCTTGGCGGCCCAGCGCTTGGCGTAGGTTCCGGCCGTGTCGTGCCGCCGCTCCGCCTTGCGCTGCTCGATCTCGGTGAAAACGCGGTTGCGGAACCGGTCACCGAACTTGTCCAGCGTGTTCTGGATGCGGTCGATATTGGCGAGGTCCGTGCCAATTCCCAGTATCATCATACCCTCGCGCCGATCGTCGCCATCGACCTAGCGCCGGCGCGGACGGCGGGCAAGCGCCAACATGCCCTAGCTTTCGGTCAGGCCGAACTCCTGGGCAATGCTCCTCAAAACCGGGCGCAGCTGTTCTTTTAGATTCACCGACCCTTCCCAGTCATACCGGCTGAAGCCCTTCAGGTCGAAATGCACGTCTGTCTTTTTCTTGCCCGTCAGGATCACCTTCTTGCCCAGACCGCGCGCATAGCCGATCTCGTAGTAGATGTTGGGCCGCGCGTCGGTCAGATCGGCAATGACGAACCCGCAGGATTCGATCATGTGGTGGATCTCGTCGATGATCTGGTGCGTCTCCGTCGCCGGGCGCGTGTCGGTGCGGAGCGCGTCAAAGCCGACCTCCTTGCAAAGCGTTTCCACCGCCTCCCTGTAGTCGGCCAACTGCGGGTCGTCGGCGAATGACATGATCATGAACACTTCGCGCGACAGCGCCGCCTTTTCGGCCAGCGACACGATCTTCTGGGCGAATCCCTTCATCTTCTCGTCCGACTTCAGAACCGCGCGCGCCGTGGTGAGAACCGTCAGGTCGTCGGGGTCGAGGCCTGTCAGCTTGGCCAGGTCGGGCTTGTCCTTCACATCCTCGAAGATTTCCCGCGCGGCCATGCCGAAGGTCGCCACCGGAAGGATCGGCGTGCCCGACTGGCGAGCCCAGAACGCCGCCGTATAGGTGCCGGTCGCCTCGCCGTATCCTCCCACTATGATCAGTGCATCCGCTTCCGCGATGGGCTCGGGAACGCTGGGGCGTCTGCCATGGACCGAGCTCCAGTCCCGGCCCGAGCTTTCCTTGACGTTGCCCATGATGACGCGTGCATCGGCACCGAGGGGAATGTAGCTCACCACCTTGGCCTCGGGATCGCACCCCTTGGCCTCGGCGGCTTTGCACGCGGACTCGATCGCAACCGCATCGAGCGAGCTGATGTTGCCGCTGCGCAACTCGTGGCCTTGAAGGATAATCTGGGCCGCCAGAAGACGGACGAACTCCACAATGGGCTGATCGGTCGACTCGGCCTCCTCGTATCCGCCGCAAATCATGATTTTCATTTGAAATTCCGCCGCAGTATGGATGCTCAACCGTCGCGCGCACAGTCACATCTGTCAAGCTGGTGAGTGTTCTGGCCGGCTTTGGCAGCGGTAGGAAAGCTGCCTCTCTGTATCCAAACGAGGGTCAACGATGATCGTGGGGTGTCGCCGGTCGCGAATTCACACTCCGCCCCTGCGGGTCGTGTTCCGGCGTCAATCCAGGCGCTGCACGGCACGTGAAGCGAGGTCGATCCGCCAGCGGACTGGCAGGGTCGGGCAACAGCGCGGTTCGTTCGGTCCGAGCATGGTCGTGGTGATTTCCAGCGTTGTCTGCGTGTAGACCGGATCGCGCGGGGATTGTCCGAATACTCCGGTCACGGGGCCGGCCATCTGCCATCCCGCGGCGGACCTGACATAGTATCCCAATGCGATACTGGTGTTGCCGGCCGATCCCTGGATGTACTCGTAGGCCACGCCCAATCCACGCGTGGCCTGTGCGGGGTCGGGATGATCCGGCAGCCAGAACGCGGCTTCCGCCGTTCCGGACGTCGTGAGTGTCGACAGAATCATGGCGTCCAGGCTCCCCCAGCCATGCTGGTTCGGCCAGGCTTGTGTCTGCGCCGAAGCGGGCGCCGCGCAAGTCACGAGGGCGACGATCAGCAAAGCGCGCCAGGTCATGCCGCAACTCCCTTGCGGGCTTCGTCCATCAAGCGACGCATCTCCGCGATGGCAGGCTTGAGACCCAGGAAGATGCTTTCCCCGATCAGGAAATGACCGATGTTGAGCTCGCGCACCTCGGGAAAGGCCGCGATCGGCTGAACGGTGTCGTAGGTCAGCCCGTGGCCCGCGTGGACTTCCAGCCCCAGCGAGTGGGCAAAGGACGCCATCTCCCGCATCGCCTCAAGCTCGCGGTCACGGTCGTCGAACCGGTTCTCGTGATGGGCATCGCAATAAGCCCCCGTGTGCAGCTCGATCACCTGCGCGCCGATCCGGTGCGCGGCCTCGATCTGGCGCTTGTCGGCGGCGATGAAGATCGACACGCGGCAGCCGGCCTCGCGCAGGGGGGCGATGAAATGGGCTAGCCGGTTCTCCTCGCGCGCAACCTCGAGCCCGCCTTCGGTGGTGCGTTCCTCGCGCTTTTCCGGAACGATGCAGACGGCATGGGGTTTGTGGCGCAACGCGATCTTCTGCATCTCCTCGGTGGCCGCCATCTCGAAGTTGAGAGGAACGCTCAGCACCTCCATCAGACCCTCGATATCGGCATCGGAGATATGGCGGCGGTCCTCGCGCAGGTGCGCGGTGATGCCATCGGCGCCGGCCTCCTCGGCCAGCTTTGCCGCGCGCAGGGGCTCCGGTGTCCGTCCGCCTCGGGCGTTGCGCACCGTGGCCACGTGATCGATGTTCACGCCCAACCGCAGGTGATCCGACATGTCCTTACTCCCCGGGATGTTCCGCCTTTGCCTTCTTGGCGGCTGCCGCCTTTGCTTTCAAGGCCTCGAATTTCGCCTTGATCACACCCTTGCGGCGCTTCTGGTAGGCGCGGATCAGCGGCGTGGACAGGTAGTAGCAGACGGTGGCCGTGATGATCCCGGGAAGGATGCCGCCGACGAGATAGGGAAAGAACACATCGTCATAGAACTGTTGAAGCCCGGTCCAATCGGCCTTTTCCTCGTCGAACATGGCAAAGAAATTGTGTGTCAGGTCACGCCAGGCATCGACAAAGGCACCGCCGAAGGAAGCCTTGTCCCCCTCGCCGAACTGCAGGCCCAGCAGCCAGTGCCCGGTCTGCAGGCACACGATGCCGATCGGCACATAGGTCAGCGGATTGCCGAAGAAGGTGGCCATGAGTGCGGCAAGGACATTGCCCCGCATGACGAACGCGATGGCCGCGGCCACGAGGAAATGCAGCCCGTAGAACGGTGTGAAGGTGGTGAAGACCCCCGCCCAGATCCCGCGGGAAATCCGCTCGGGGCTGTCGGGAAGACGGCGCACACGGTGCTTGACATACTGGAAGGCGCGGGACCAACCGCCGCGCGGCCACATGAAATGTGCCGCCGCTTGCCAGATCGGCCGTCTGTCACGGCGCTTGAACACCAATTACGCTCCGTCTATTTCGCGTCCACCATTGTCGGGCTGGGAGCCGGCGCAGTTTTGTCCCGGTATCGTTCCACCGAGGCGACATCGCTTTCCGCCTCGAGCGACCGCATCAAAGAGTGCAGATGCGCAAGATCCCGCACCTCGACATAAATCAGCAATCTGTAAAAGTCAGGTTTCCGGTCGAGAAATCCCAGGTCAGAAATGTTCGCGCCCGTCTCTCCGATCAAGGTGCAGACACGGCCCAGAACGCCGGCGTCGTTGGAGATCGTCACGTCGAGTGTCGCGCCATAGACCGCCGGGTGCGTGCCTTCCTGCCAGTGCAGGTCGACCCAGCGCTCCGGTTCGTCTTCGTATTCGGCCATCCGCACACAGTCGATGGCGTGAACCACGACGCCCTTGCCACGAAAGGTGACACCGACGATCCGTTCGCCCGGCAGGGGTTGGCAGCACGCCGCCCGCTCGAACCGTTGGCCGGGGCTCAGCCCGATGACGGCCCGGCGGGTGTCGACCTTGTCGCCGTCGGTCGAGGTCAGTTCGGGATAGACCGCTTGAACCACCTGGTTGCCGGACAGCTCCGACGAGCCCAGCCGGGCCAGGACCTCGTCACCCGACGGCAGTCGCAGCGTGCGGGCGGCGGTGTCGAGGACCTTTTCGGTGACCCGCTTGCGGACGTGGCCGAAGGCCGAGCGGGCGAGTTCGCGGCCAAGCCGGATGAACTGGTCCCGGTCCTGCTCACGCAGGGCGCGGCGGATCGCGCTCTTGGCCTTGCCGGTGACGACGATGTC
>CBDUPF010000088.1:0-12757 GCA_965369035.1 uncultured Aliishimia sp. | reverse complement strand
TCCACCGACGATTACAAGATCAAGTACACCGTGCTGGTCGACCAGCGGCCGCGCTACGCGCAATACACGACCGACGGCTCGCGGCTGTTCGTCACCTCCGAGATCGGCGGGACCGTGACCGCGATGGACATCGCCGCGGACGGCTCGCCCACCGTCGTGGGCAAGATCAGCTTCGAGGTGCCGGGCGTGCAGCCCGAATGGTTGCAGCCGGTGGACGCCAAGGTCACGGCCGATGGCTCACGGCTCTTCGTGGCGCTGGGGCCCGCCAACCGCGTGGCAGTCGTCGATGCGCAAAGCCTCGAGGTGCTGGATTACATCCTCGTCGGCCAGCGCGTCTGGCAGCTCGACTTCACGCCGGACGAGAAATACCTGCTGACGACCAACGGCAACTCCAACGACATTACCGTCATCGACGTGGCACGGGAAGAAGCCATCCGCTCCATCCAGGTCGGGCAGCAACCCTGGGGTGTGGTGACGATAGACTGAGACGCGCGGCCGGCCGCACGAAACCGAAAAAGGGAGAAGACCGAATGAAGAGACTGATGATCGCCGCCCTTGCCGCGCTGGGACTTGCCGGGCCGGTCGCCGCCGCACCGTTGTGCGAGGACCTGGGCTTCGCCGGGCTGCTCGCGGCCTGCAACCGGGCCGAAGAGCCGATCCGGCTGACGCTGGCGTCGGGGGAGCCGCTGGGCGAGGATCAGGTGCTGCAATCGGGCGCCTATTACGAGTTGGAGATCGTCGCGGACGGGTCAGCGGAACTCGCCATCGAGGGGCCGGGGTTTTTCCGCGCGATCTGGATGAACGAGATCGTCATCAACCAGATCGAGATCCGCCCCATGGCAATCGACAGTCTCGAATTCGACGCGGCGGGCACCGCGACGCTTTCCTTCATCGCGATCAAGCCCGGCAGCCACGTTGTGCGCATTCCCGGCAGCACCGGCGAGACGCAGAAAGTCACCTTCAGCATCCAGTAAGAACGTCAGGGAGACATCGAGATGAAACAGTTCCTGTCCATGATCGCCGCCGCCGCACTGATTTCCGGCCCGGTCCATGCCGCCTCCCACGCGGAAGTCACCGAGGAGATCATCGAGCAGATCGAGGACATGCTGGCGGAGATGGAATGCCAGATGGATCCCGACGATATCGAAGTCGAAGACGACGGCTACGACCTCGACGATGTGATCTGCAAGGGCGGGCACCAGTTCGATATAAAACTCGACAAGGATCTGAACGAGGTCAGCCGTCGAGCGGAATGACGGCCGGGCCAGGAGGGAGGGCGCGATGCCGCTGCTGAAAACACTGGTCGCGGCCCTTCTGCTATTGGCGGGCCCCCTGCGTGGCGAGGAGTTGCCGGTGATCCGGGCGGCGGTGCTGAAGATCGGCACCGTCAACTGGGAGCTTGCGACGATCACGGAGAACGGGCTCGACGAAAAGCACGGGTTCCGGCTTGAAATGTTGCCCTTTGCCGACAACGGCGCCACGCGGATCGCCGTCGAAGGCGGGCGCGCGGACTTGGCCGTGGCCGACTGGATCTGGGTTGCGCGGCAGCGGGCGGCCGGAAAGGAGTATGTCTTCATCCCCTATTCGAAGGCCGTGGGCGGCGTTGTGGTGCCGAATGACAGCGCGGCGCAGACACTGGCGGACCTCGCGGGTGGCAAGATCGGCATCGCCGGTGGACCGCTCGACAAATCCTGGCTGATCCTGCGCGCCTATGCTCTCCATGCGTATGGCCTCGACCTCGCGCACGAGACTGAACAGGTCTATGGCGCGCCGCCGCTGATCTTCAAATCCGCGATGGGTGGCGATTATGCGGGCGCCATCAACTTCTGGCATTTTCTGGCCAAGATGAAAGCCGCAGGCATGCGCGAGCTGATCTCCGTCGAAGAGGCCGGGCGGGCGCTCGGCCTCGATACGGACACGCCGCTGCTGGGATACTACTTCAAGGAAAGCTTTCTGGCGGAGAACCCTGGCCTCGCGCAGGCCTTCTATGACGCGAGCCGCGAGGCCAAGGCGATGCTGGCCGAGTCGGATGCGGCATGGGAGGCGATCCGTCCGCGCATGGATGCCGACACCGATGCGGAATTCGAACAGCTTCGCGCCGACTGGATCGCCGGCATTCCCGAACGCGGCCCGGTCGACGTCGAAGCCGCCAGCCGCATGTTGGAGCTGATGGCCGAATTGGGCGGGGCGGATCTGGTCGGAAAGGCCGCGACGGTGCCCGACGGGCTCTTCGCCGCCGTGAAATAGCCCAAGGGACACCGTGCATGCAGGACACGCGGCTCACGCCGGCCTTGTCGATCGCGGGACTGCTGACGCTCTGGGTGGTGGCTGCGGTCCTGACCGACGACGCGCAGATCCTGCCGCCGCCATGGGGTCTGATCCCACCGCTGGGCCAGGAACTCGCGTCCGGCGAATTGTTCAGGCATCTGGGCGCGA
The DNA here is from genome assembly GCA_965369035.1 of uncultured Aliishimia sp. Lineage (GTDB taxonomy): Bacteria > Pseudomonadota > Alphaproteobacteria > Rhodobacterales > Rhodobacteraceae > Aliishimia. The sequence continues at coordinate 10,321 of CBDUPF010000088.1, read as the reverse complement.
CACTCTACCGTGTGATCTGGGCATTTGCGCTGGCCATGACGCTGGGCATCGCCATCGGCCTGGCGATGGGCCGGTCGGACCGGGTGAACCGCTGGCTGGACCCCTGGCTGGTGATCTTCCTGAACCTGCCCGCGCTGGTCCTTATCGTGCTCTGCTACCTCTGGATCGGACTGACGGAGGCGGCGGCGATCACCGCGGTCACGCTCAACAAGGTGCCGAACGTGGCGACGGTGGTGCGCGAGGGTGCCCGCGCTTTGGACCCGGGGCTGGATTCCATGGCGCAGGTCTTCCGTATGCCGTGGCTGGCGCGGATGCGCCACGTGGTCCTGCCGCAGCTCGCCCCCTACATCGCCGGGGCCGCGCGGTCCGGCATCGCGGTCATCTGGAAGATCGTTCTGGTCGTGGAATTCCTCGGCCGCTCGTCGGGCATCGGCTTCCAGATCCATCTCTACTTTCAGCTGTTCGACGTGGCCATGGTGCTGGTCTATGCGCTTTCCTTCATCTGCGTGATGCTGCTGGCCGAATGGTTGGTGCTGCAACCCTTTGAGCGTCACGTCTCCCGGTGGCGGCGCGCATGATCCGCGTGGACATCAGGTCGAAGTCCTTTGGCGGCCAGCCGGTTCTGGGTCGGATCGCGTTCGGAATCGACCGGGGCGAAACAGTGGCGCTGATCGGGCCGTCGGGCATCGGCAAGACCACGCTCCTGCGCATCGTCGTTGGGATCGACACCGACTTCAACGGGACGGTCGACCGGCCCGAAGCGCAGGCCATCGTGTTTCAGGAGCCGACCCTGCTGCCTTGGCGGTCCGCGCTCGACAACCTGCTGCTGATCCACCCCGCGCTGGAGCCGGAGGTGGCGCGCGCCGCCCTCGGCCGCGTCGGGCTGGCGGGCAAGGACGACCTCTTTCCCGGGCAGCTTTCGCTGGGCCAGCAGCGTCGCCTGGCATTGGCGCGCGCCTTTGCCGGGAAGCCGGAGCTTCTGGTGATGGACGAGCCCTTCGTCTCGCTCGATGCGGCGGCTGCGAAATCCATGCTGGCGCTGACCGAGGAACTGATCGCCGAGCATCAGCCGGCCACGTTGTTCGTCACCCATGCGCCCGCGGAGGCCGAACAGCTTGCCGACCGCATCCTCGAATTGCGGCCCTCACCCGAAGGGGCGACCATTGAGTAGCGCGGCACCGACGATCCCTGTTGGCAATCTGCGGGTCCGGTCGGTTGTGGCGTCTTGCGTTTCCGGGCAGACTTTCGCCGCAAGACCCGCCCCCGGCAGAGCAGAACCATCAGGAAGCGCAAAGAAATGACCGAAGGACTGAGAGTGCGTGACGTGAGCTTCCGCTACGGCGCTAAGGTGGCGCTCGACGGCGTGTCGCTGGCGGTGCAGCCAGGCACATTCTGCGCGCTTCTCGGGCCCAACGGTGCGGGGAAATCGACGCTGGTCTCCCTGTTGACCCGCCTGCTCGTTGCCCCCAGCGGGGAGATCCGGATCGCCGGGCACGACCTCGCCACCGAGCCCCGGCGCGCGATGGCCGAACTGGGCGTGGTGTTCCAGCAGCCGACGCTGGACCTCGACCTGACGGTGCGGCAGAATCTTGTCTACTTCGCCGCTCTGCACGACCTGCCGCGATCGGAGGTGCCGGGGCGCATCGACACCGCGCTGGACCGGCTGGGAATGCGGGAACGTGCCGACGAGAAGGTGCGGTCGCTGAACGGTGGCCACCGGCGCCGCATGGAACTGGCCCGCGCTCTGCTGCACGAGCCGCAGGTTCTGTTGCTTGACGAACCCACGGTGGGGCTGGATGCCGCCGCGCGCCGGGCGATCACCGACCATGTGCACGATCTGGCCGACCAGGGGTACTGCATCCTCTGGACCACGCATCTGACCGACGAGGTGCGTGACGACGACGCGCTGCTGGTTCTGCACAAGGGCCGCATTCTGGCGGACGGGCGTGCCGGCGACATTCGCGGCGACATGTCCCTGTCGGACTGGTTCCTCTCGAGGACGCAGGTGCCGGCATGACGGGGTTCCTGCGCGTCGCACGCGCGATCACGGCCCGCGAGTTCCTGCGCTTCATCCATCAGCGTGAACGCTTCGTCGCCGCGCTGGTGCGTCCGCTGGTCTGGCTGCTGGTCTTTGCCGCGGGGTTTCGCGCGGCGCTGGGGCTGTCGATCATCCCGCCCTATCAGACCTATATCACCTACGAGACCTACATCGTGCCGGGTCTCTGCGCGATGGTCCTGCTGTTCAACGGGATGCAAAGCTCGCTGAGCCTCGTCTATGACCGCGAGATGGGCTCCATGCGGCTTTTGCTCACCAGCCCCTTCCCGCGCTGGTGGCTGCTTATCAGCCGGCTCTTCGGCTCGACCGCGATTTCGGTGCTGCAGGTCTATGCGTTCCTCGCCATCGCGGCGATGTTCGACATCCGCATGCCGGCACTGGGCTATGTCGCCGTCCTGCCCGGATTGATCCTGGGCGGGCTGATGCTGGGGGCGCTTGGGCTGGTGCTGTCGAGCTTCATCTCGCAACTGGAGAACTTTGCAGGCGTGATGAACTTCGTCATCTTCCCGATGTTCTTCCTGTCCTCGGCGCTTTACCCGCTTTGGAAAATGGCCGAAAGCTCACCGCTCCTGCGGGACATCTGCGCGCTCAACCCGTTCACTCATGCGGTGGAGCTGATCCGCTTTCTGCTCTACCTGCAACTCAACCTGACCGCTCTGGCCTGGGTGATCGGAAGCACCGCCGTGTTCATCCTCGCGGCGGTCTGGGGGTACGATCCGTCCCGCGGCGTCACCAGGCAGAAGGGGTAAGCCGTGGCCCTAGGCGTCGCGTTCGGAGAACGACACGGCCCGGCAGCGCCAGCTTGCGATCCGCTGGTTGGGGTGAGTTTCGACCCATTTGGCCAGTTCCGGCTGCGCGCCCATGAGGCACTGCATCGGGCTGATGTCGGTGAAGATAAGGCTGCGTTCCTGGCAATCGTCCGGGGCACCGGAAAGACAAGCAACAAACAGAAGTTCAATCATTGGGCTGCTCCGATATTCTTGGTTGCGAACAAGATCTCGAAAATTTCTAGACTAAAGTCGGTATTTTTCAGGTTAACAGGCGAATCGGTCCGCAAGCCAGTGATCTACCGCACAGGATTCTGCGTAATCAAAGAGCATTTGCCCGCGGTTTCATCGGTGGATGGATGAAGCGAGCCGACCCGATCCGCGCCCTGTCGCTCAAACTGCGGCTCGGATTGGGGGCCGCGGTCCTCGGGGCGGGCACGATTCTCACGGCCGCGATCCTCTATTTCGGACTGAACGAGGTTGCGAGCCGTCTGGACGCCGCCCTGGCCGCGGAAAAGCGCATGTCACGCTATGCGATGCTGTCGACACAGACCGCCACGTTCCTGGTGGTTGCGACCGAAGCGGTGCAAAGGGGGCAGCCGGCGGCGACACGCGCCGACCGTCTTGCCCCGGTGACGGCGCAGATCCGCGGAACGTTCGAACAGCTGCGTGCCGATGTGGAGAACGCGGTGTTCGATGCCCGTGACCTGGGCCTGGACGAACAATCCCGCTACGGCACTCAGTCGCTCGGCCTGGCGCGGATGGAAGCCCTGCTCGACTCCACCGTCCGGGCCCTGATGGCCGACACCGATGACCGCTCACGCCTGCGCGGCCACGTAGATGGATTCGCCACGCGGTTCGACCCGCTGCTGAGCCAGGCGGTCAACACGGAGGTTCTGTTCCGAAACGGCATACTCTCCGGCATCGACCGGTTGCGGGTACGGCTGAGCATTGCGGCGCTGGGCATCGCGGCGGCGTCCGTGCTGATGGTGGCAGGCTTTCATTTCGGGCTGATCCGTCCGCAATTCCGGCGGCTGGACCAGCTTCGCGCGGCCGCGCACCAGATCGGGCGGGAGGATTTCTCTGTCAAGCTGCCGGTCACGCGCATGGACGAGATCGGTCAGCTTCTGGCCGAAACCAACCGCATGGCCGCGGCACTGGCGACACGGCGGGACGAGATCCAGGCCGAATGGGACCGGCTGAATGAAACCATCGCGCAGCGAACCGAAGAATTGCGCGCGGCCAACGCCACACTCGCGGAAGTGGATGCAAATCGGCGACGGCTCTTTGCCGACATCAGCCACGAGTTGCGCACCCCGCTCACAGTGATCCTGATGGAAGCGCAGATCGGCAAGCGGGGCAGCCCGGACCCGAGTGAGGCATTTGCAACCATCGAATCCCGTGCCGCGCGGCTCAACCGCAGGATCGACGACCTGTTGCGGCTGGCGCGATCCGATGACGGGCAGCTGGCGCTCGAGACCCGGGCCGTGTCGCTCCGCTCGCTCGCACGGGAGGTGCAGGAGGAGGTGCAGGCCGAGGTCGATAACGCGGGGATGGAGCTTCACGTGGCTCCGCTGCCGGATCTCGCCATCCGGTGCGATCCGAACTGGGTCCGGCAGATCCTGGTCGGGCTGGTGCGCAACGCGATCCGCCATGCGCGCGACGGCGGCCGTGTCCGGCTGGGTCCGGAGCACGAGGGGGACCGCGCCGGTCTGAACGTTTGCGACAACGGGCCAGGCATCGATCCCGACAGCCAGGCGCGCATCTTCGACCGTTTCGTCCAGGGCGCCACCGCCGGGGCATCCCAGGGGTTCGGCGTCGGGCTCGCGCTCGCGAAATGGGTGATCGAGGCGCAGGACGGTCAGATCACGCTGCAAAGCCCGCTGCCGCGCGAAGAGGCGCTGGGCGATCGACCCGGGACAAAGATCGGGGTTCGCCTGCCGCTCGCGTCGGACTAGTCTGCGCGCATGTCTCCACGGCTTCTGATCATCGACGACGATCCGGAAATCACCTCCGCCCTCGCCCGGGGACTGGCCCTGCACGGTTACGAGGCGGAGACCGAAAACCGCGCGTCGCGCGCGCTGGAGAGGCTGCAGGACGGCGGGTATTCCGCCGCCATCGTGGACGTGATGCTGGGCGCGGACAGCGGCATCGACCTCGTGCGCGACGCCCGCGCCTCGGGCGTGACTGTGCCGATCCTGATGCTCTCCGCGCTGTCGGATGTCGAGGATCGGGCCGCCGGGCTCGAAGCGGGAGCGGACGACTATGTCGTGAAGCCCTTCCATTTCGACGAGCTCGTCGCACGGCTCCGCGTGCAGGAGCGTCGGGCCGGTGACGGACGTCGCGATCCCGCGCGGATAATGCGGGCCACGCGATCCCTGCATGCCGGACACGCGAGCGTCGCCTTCACGGATCGTGAGTTCGAACTGCTGCAGTTGCTGGCGGAAACGGGCGAAACCCCATTGCCGCGCGGGGAGATCTTTGACCGGCTCTGGGCGTCGGAGGGTTCAAGCAGCGAAAATGTCGTCGACGTTTACATCGGTTATTTGCGCAAGAAATTGCAGTCGGACGATTTTCGTTTTGAAATCAAGACGGTAAGAAACAAGGGGTTCTGTCTTTCCGGGCTGTTGCCGGTAATTGCGGACAGATGACATGAGACCTTGGTCTAGGCTGTTCTTACAATTTAAGATTCGCGCCGCACGGCGATGTCTGGCACAGTCAATCATCAGAATTGGACCCCATAGTTGGAGGAGACCTCAATGGCCTGGACCAAACCGACGATCCGCGAAATCGAATGCGGCATGGAAATCAACATGTACGGACCGGACAGCGACGAAGAGCGCGAAGTCCTGTTCTAAGCACCTTGTCGTGCGGGATGGCTTGTTGACATTCCGCCCGGTGTTTCCCGGGGCCGCAGCGTTCGACGCGCGGCCCCTTTCTGTTTCCGGGCCTCGTACCGGTATTTTGACGCGCGTTGCCTTCACCCCGGACCGACGTTCCGGCAGGACTTCGAGGGCTGATGGCCGGGGTATCGGAACCGCCCGAGTGGAGATCGCCAGACCATGACCCAGAGCCGCGACGCGTTCGAGGCCCGCCTGCGCAAGATCGGTGCCGAGCGCTATCACGACCTGCACCCGTTCCATGACAGGCTGCATGGCGGGGATTGCACGCCCGATCAGGTGCGGGCCTGGGTCATCAACCGCTACTACTACCAGCACACCATCCCGATGAAGGACGCGGCCTTCATGAGCCGTGTCGAGGATCCCGAATTGCGTCGCCAGTGGCGGTCACGGATCGAGGATCATGACGGCACGGACACCAACGAAGGCGGCATCCGCCGATGGCTGCGGCTGGCCGAGGCGGTGGGTCTCGATCCCGACTACGTGGCGTCCCGGCGCGGTGTTCTGCCGGCCACGCGCTTCGCCTGCGATGCCTATGTGCGGTTCGTGCGGGAGCGGACGTTGCTGGAGGCGGTAGCGTCCTCGCTCACCGAACTGTTCGCGCCCAAGATCCACGCCAACCGGATCGAAGGGCTGCTGAAGAACTACGATTTCGCCGATGACAGCTCGCTCAGCTACTTCCGGACGCGGCTGAAGGAGGCGCCGAAGGACGTGGCCTTCGGGCTTGCCTGGGTGCTCGATCATGCGGACACGGCAGAGAAACAGGACGCGGCGGCGGCGGCCCTGATCTTCAAGACGGATGTCCTCTGGGCGCAGCTCGATGCGCTCTGGGGCGCTTATGTCGAACCTGCGCGGATCCCGCCCGGCGCCTGGGTGCCCGGCGAAGGTCTGCTCCTGCAGAAGGCATCGTGACATGCAGCCTGACGAGATCCCAGCCCTTCCCCGTGGCGTGCGCCTGCATTTCGACAAGGTGCGCGATGTCTGGGTGCTGCTGGCACCGGAACGCGCCGTCACGCTGGACGCGATCGGCCACGCGATCCTGAGCGAGGTCGACGGGCAGAGCAGTTTCGGCCAGATCACCAGCACGCTCGCCGAGCGATACAGTGCGCCGGCCGATCAGATCGCCGCGGACAGCTCCGGTTTCCTCGACGCGCTGCGCAACCGCCGTTTTCTCGATGTGACAGGATGAAGGTACCACCGCCCATCGCCATGCTGGCCGAGCTGACGCATCGCTGTCCGCTCTCCTGTCCCTATTGCTCGAACCCGATCGAGATGACCCGGCAGGACAGTGAAATGGACACCGCGACATGGACCCGCGTGTTCCGCGAGGCTGCCGAACTGGGCGTTCTGCAGCTTCACATTTCGGGCGGGGAACCCGCGTCCCGCCGGGACTTGACGGAACTTGTCGCCGCCGCACGGCAGGCCGGGCTCTATACCAATCTCATCACCTCTGGCATCGGGCTGACCGAGAAGCGGCTCAGGGAGCTCGACGCGGCCGGTCTCGACCACGTGCAGCTGTCGCTGCAGGGCACCAGCCCGGAGATGGCCGACGAGATCGGCGGCTATCGCGGTGGGTTCAAGCGCAAGATGCAGGTCGCCGAATGGATCGGGCAGATCGGCTTTCCGCTGACGCTGAACGCGGTCCTGCACCGCCGCAACCTGCACCAGCTGCCGCGCGCGCTGGAAATGGCGGAGGAGATGGGCGCGCGCCGGATCGAGGTCGCGACCGTGCAGTTCCACGGCTGGGCGCTGAAAAACCTCGATGCGCTGATGCCGACGCAGGAGCAGGCCAGGGAGGCCACCCGCATCGTCACCGAAGCGCGCAAGCGGCTGAAAGGCCGCCTCGTGGTCGATTATGTGCCCGCCGACTATCACGAGGATTTCCCCAAACGCTGCATGGGCGGCTGGGGCTCCTCCGGGCTGAACGTCACGCCCGATGGGCAGGTGCTGCCGTGCCACGCGGCCCAGACAATTCCGCATCTGACATTCGACCGGGTGCAGGACAGGCCGCTGTCCGAGATCTGGTACGAGGGTGCCGCCTTCAACGCCTACCGCGGCACCGAATGGATGCAGGACCCCTGTCGGAGCTGCGAACGCAAGACGGTCGATTTCGGAGGCTGCCGTTGCCAGGCGATGGCCGTCGTCGGCGACGCCGCCGCGACCGACCCGGTCTGCGTCAAGTCTCCCCATCACGGCGCGCTGCAAGCCCAGGCGCACGCGCATTCCGAGCGCAACGACGCACCGCTTGTCTATCGCGCGTTTCCCAGCAAACGTACCGAGCCAGCCGAGTAACGGCCGGATCCGGCGTTGCAGGAGAGGCGGCATGCGCTGATGCCTTCTTCTCCTTATTGGGTGCCGGCAGATGCGATCCCGCAGCACGCTCAGGTGGAAATCCTTGGGCAGCAAACGTTTGTGAGGCCGAAGCCGACCGATAACGTGCCGATTTCACGCGGCTGTCACAGAGACGACGCATATCGGCGCGCATTCCGTCACGGAAAAAATTGACCAATCGGTCGACTGCGCACATCCTGCCGCCAATCAAGAAAGAAACAGAGGAGATTACCCATGACCAGAACCATCCTTCTGACCGGCACCCTGCTGGCCGGTTTGGCCACCGCCGCGCAGGCCGACACCCTGCGCCTGCTGACCTGGGGCGGCTATGCGCCCGATGACGTCGTGGCGATGTTCGAGGAACAGACCGGCCACACCGTGGAGGTCACCAAGTCCAACAACGAGGAAATGATCGCCAAGCTGCGCGCTACCGGCGGCGGCGGGTTCGACCTGGCGCAGCCCAGCCAGGACCGCATCATGGGCCCGCAACAGGAGTTCGGCATCTACAAGCCGATGGACCTGTCCAAGGTGAACCAGGAACTCTTCATCCCGTCGATGCTGAAGGCCACGATGGAGAACACCACCGTGGACGGCGAAGTCTATGGCGTGCCGCATGTCTGGGGCACCTCGGGCCTCGTGATCGACACCGCGGCGGCGGGCGACAAGGTCAAGGATTACACCGACCTGTGCGATCCGGCCGTGGCGGGCAAGGTGTCGTACCGACTGAAGCGCCCGACGCTGATCGGCTTTGCCTTCGCCATGGGCGAGGATCCGTTCGCCGCCTATGGCGACGAGGAAAAGTACAAGGCAATCATGGAGAAGGTCGAGGCCAAGCTGATCGAGTGCAAGGCCAACGTCAAGACCTACTGGGGCGGCGGCGACGAACTGATGAACCTCGTGCGGTCGGGCGAAGTCACCGCGTCGATGGCCTGGGACACCGGTGGCTGGAAACTGAACGACGACAATCCCAACATCACCTTCGTCGCGCCCGCGTCCGGTGCGTTGGGCTGGATCGATACCTTTGTCCTGCCGGCGAAGGGGCAGGCCGATGACGTGGCCTACGAGTGGATCAACTTCGTCATGCAGCCTGAAATCGCGGCGAAGATCACGGCGGCGGCGGGCAACTTCACCGCATCCGCCGGTGCCGACGCCTACGCCGAAGATAGTCTGAAAGCCAAGTACCAGGCGAGCTTCCCGCAGGAGGCCATCGACAACATCAAGTGGTATCCGCCGGTGCCCGCAGGGCTCGAAGCGATCGAAGGGTCGGTTCTCGACCGCGTGCAGGCGGCCAAGTGACCGGACTGTCGCGCCGGTGACACGGCGCGCCCCCTGACCAAGGCGGCATCCGCCCCGCGCGGATGTCGCCAGCCAATGACCGACGAAAGCCCCGCATGACCCCCGATCTGGATTGCCTCGACCTCACCCGCCGCTTTGGCGATCACACCGCCGTGGATCACGTCAACTTCTCCGTGCCGCCGGGGACATTCTTTTCCATCCTCGGGCCGTCGGGCTGCGGCAAGACCACGATCATGCGCATGGTCGCCGGGTTTCTGGAGCCGACTTCGGGCGACATCCGGATCAGGGGCGCCTCCGTGCTGGACACCCCGCCCAACAAGCGGCCGGTGAACATGGTGTTCCAGCATCTGGCACTCTTCCCGATGATGAACATCGCCGAGAACATCGGCTACGGGCTGCGGCGACGCGGCATGGCCAAGGCGGAGATCGCGCGCAAGGTCGATGAGGCACTGGAGCGGATCGGCCTGCCGGGCATCGGCAACCGCAAGGTCACCGAACTCTCCGGCGGGCAGAAGCAGCGCGTGGCCATCGCCCGCTGCATGGTGCTGGAACCGGACGTGCTGTTGCTGGACGAACCGCTGGGCGCGCTCGATCTGAAACTGCGCGAGCACATGAAGGTCGAGTTGAAGACGCTGCAGGCGGCCTTCGACACCACGTTCGTCTATATCACCCACGACCAGTCCGAGGCGCTGGTCATGTCCGACCAGATCGCCGTGATGAACCAGGGCCGATTCGAGCAGGTGGGCACCGGGCAGGAGCTCTACTACCGCCCCGAAACTCCGTTCGTCGCGGGCTTCATCGGCGAGGCGAACCGCTGGCAGGGCCGGGTGGAGCGTGCCGAGGGCGATGAGTTGCAATTGCGGACGGAGAGCGGCCTCTCGATGCGCGCCGCCGCGCAAGGGCGCGCATTGGCGGCGGGCGACCGGGCGCAGGTCTTCGTCCGTCCGGAATCGATCCGCATCGCGGGCGAC
>CBDUPF010000087.1:0-12806 GCA_965369035.1 uncultured Aliishimia sp. | reverse complement strand
CTCCTTCGCGAACCCCTACCTGTTTCGCGGCTTCTCGTTGCTGGACGAACTCGACCTCTACGTCCGGATCGGCCTGACCCCGCAGGAGGCGCTCTACACGGCGACCGTGGCCCTGCCGCGCTTCTTCGGACTTACGGACCAGGACGGCGCCTTCGCGCCCGGGCGCCGGGCCGATTGGGCGTCCTTGCAAAGGCGAGCGGTCTTCCTTCGGCTTGCCACGGCTGCGCTTTCGCGGGACAGGTGCGCGCTTGTGCCGAGTATCGGCCCACCGGCAGCGACACAACATAAGCCTTGACCCAGGATGACTTTGAGTCGCTTACTCGGGTTCCGCTGGGTAAACCGCGGCAGGCGAGAGGATCCGACCATGCAATGGCGAACCAGTCTGATCGCCGCCGCCTCCCTGGTGGTGGCGAGCGCCGCATCCGCGCAGACGACCCTGGCAATCGCGACCGTGAGCAACCCGGACATGGAGCGGATGCAAAGGCTGTCCGATGCCTTCACGTCCGCGAATCCGGGGATCGAGCTGAACTTCGTCACGCTCGACGAAAACACGCTGCGCCAACAGGTCACCACCGACATCGCGACAGGTGCCGGGCGCTTTGACATCGTGATGATCGGGACATACGAGGTGCCGATCTGGGCTGAGCGGGGCTGGCTTTCGCCGCTGGACGAGATGCCGGACGATTACGCCGTCGACGATATCCTGTCTCCGGTCCGCGACAGTCTGAGCTACGAAGACGTTCTCCATGCCGCGCCCTTTTACGGCGAATCCGCCTTCACGATGTACCGCAAGGACCTGTTCGAGGCGGCCGGGCTGGAGATGCCCGACGCGCCTACCTGGGATTTCATCCGCACCGCGGCGGCCGCCATCTCTGAGCAGAGCGACGACGTCTACGGCATATGCCTGCGCGGCAAACCGGGCTGGGGCGAGAACGTCGCCCTGATCACGGCGATGGCCAATTCCTATGGGGCGCGCTGGTTCGACGCGGACTGGCGCCCCCAGTTCGATAGCGAGGCCTGGGCGAGTGCAGTCAACGACTATGTCAGTCTGGTTCGGGACTACGGACCGCCTGACGCTTCGCAAAACGGCTATACCGAGACGCTGAACCTGTTTCAGAACGGCCAATGCGCGATCTGGATCGACGCGACGGTTGCGGCGTCATCGATCACCGATCCCGAGACGTCGAACGTCGCGGACCGGGTCGGCTTCGCACTTGCGCCCGACAGGGGCCTCGGCAAGCGCGCCAATTGGCTCTGGGTCTGGGCGTTGGGAATCTCGTCGAGTTCCGAGCATCAGGAAGAGGCCCGGCGCTTCGTCGCCTGGGCGACCTCGAAGCAGTATACCGAGCTTGTCGCCGAAGAGGAGGGCTGGGCGAATGCCCCGCCCGGCACGCGAACCTCGCTCTACGCGAATCCCGAGTATCAGGACGCGGCACCCTTCGCCGAAATGGTGCTGGCGTCGATCGAGGCGGCCGATCCGTCAAACCCCACCGTCGACGACGTACCATATACCGGCATCCAGTACGTCGCCATCCCCGAGTTTCCGGGAATTGCAACCGCCGTCGGCTCGCAGATCGCCAAGGCGCTCGCGGGCGACATCCCGACCGACGAGGCGCTCGCCAACGCGCAATGGGTCACCGGCAAGGTGATCGAACGCGCCAGGTTCATCAGCGGCAATTCGCCCTGAAGTGGCACAGACCCGGCCCGTCCGCGTATCACGGGCAAGATAGGAGAATGACGTGACAAACGTTGCGGACGCCCATCAGAAACCCATCTCCGAGATGGATGACGAGCTTCTGCCGGTTCCCGAGCATCGAACGCACGGACCGGGGCACTTTCTTGGCCTCTATGGCGCCGAACATGTCGCCGCGACCGAATTCGTCATCGGCGCCGCGTTCGTGGCCATGGGCGCGTCGATCAACGATATCCTGATCGGTCTGATCATCGGCAATGCGCTTGCCGTGCTGAGTTTCTGGCTCATCACCGCGCCGATCGCGGTCAAGACGCGGCTGAGCCTCTACACGTATCTCGAACAGAACATGGGCGAGCTGGTCCCGCGGCTCTACAATGGCGCGAACGTGCTGATCTTCGTGGCCATCTCGGCCGCCATGATCACCGTGTCGGCAACCGCAGTTCGCGTGCTCTTCGATATTCCGCCGCAGATTTATCCCTATCCGTCCAATCTCTACTTCGCGCTCATCGCCGGATCGGCGAGCGTGATTGCCGTCGCGGTAGCCTATTATGGCTTCAATGTGGTGGCCGAGTTTGCGACCATCTGCACACCCTGGCTGATGGTCATGTTCACGGCAGGCGGCATGGTGCTGATCCCCGCGCTGAACGAAACGCTGACCGGATACACGACGCTGGCCGGTTTCTCCGATTTCGTGAACCTCGCAGGAGCGACCGTGTTCACCGGCATCAATGCTGACGGGGAGCCCGGGATCGGATTGATTGAAGTGATCGGCTTCGCCTGGGCCGCCAACACGTTCGCGCATTTCGGCCTCGTCGACATGGCGCTCCTGCGCTACGCCAAGAAGTCTGTCTACGGTCTTTGTACCGCAACCGGCATGTTGTTCGGACATTACGTTGCCTGGATCTCGGCGGCCCTGATGGGGGCGGCGACGGCGTCGATCATGAAACTGAGCGTCGCGGTCGTCTCGCCGGGTGATGTCGCCTATTACGCGCTCGGCGCCACGGGCTTCGTGATCGTGATCATCGCAGGCTGGACCACCGCCAACCCCAACCTCTACCGCGCCGGTCTCGCGGCCCAGGCCGTGTTCCCGAACATCGCGCGCCAGAAGGTGACGCTCGCCGTCGGAGCAGTCGTCGTCGTCGGGAGCTGCTTCCCGTTTATCTATCGCAGCATCCTGCCAATCCTCGCCTATGCCGGACTTGTCCTGGTGCCCATCGGCGGCGTCGTGTTCGCGGAACAGCACATCCTCCCCAGAATGGGGATGAAGAGCAATTGGCACCGCCTCAAGGGCGTCAAGAACAACATGCCGGCGCTCGCCACATGGGGTATCTGCCTGGTGTTCGGCTTCGGGCTCAATGTCATCAATGTCATCCCGTTCGTCTATCTGTTCCTGCCGACCTGGGTTCTGTCCATCGTCCTCTACACCATCCTGGCCAAGCGGGCGGGCGCGGGCGAAAGTTACCCCGAGGCCGAGAAGCGCGAGGCGGACTTCGACCGGCGGGTCAAGGAATTCCACGCCGAACTGGCGCGGAAGGAGAGCCACCAGCATGTCAGGGACACATCGGTGTTGACCAAGCTCATCCGCGCTGTCTGGATCGTCATCGGGCTTCTGGTGCCGGCAGTTCTGGCATGGCGCGTGCTCTTCAACAGCCCCGATCTCTATGCCTACTACGTCAACCGCGAGCTGTTCTACGACGTGACCATCTGGTGCACGGTGATCTACTTCGTGTTCGCCTGGTGGGACCTGCAACGCGGCAAGGCGCTGCAGCGCCACGGCGGTGAGCCTTCCATGGCAGGTGCGCCGGCGGAGTAACCCGGTGTCGCTGCCATGACCCCGGGCCGCGGGCGACATAAGCGTCCGCAATCGCAGCGGGATCCTTCCGCGCAGCATCGGTCAAAGCAGGGGCTCGCCGCTGCCCTGCGACGGCGCCGCATTGGTGACATGGGAAAGAGAACGACCGCGTCAAAGCCGGCCCGATCCTGACCTTCATCACGCCGTCAAGCGCAGCGGCGCTGCGGTCACCGAACTGGACATTCGCTGTCACTGCGAGAGCGAGAGACCCGGTTTTTTGTACCGTGCGGATATTGTGGTCGGATCGGGCATTACGGGCATCAAGACAACCGGAGAGGAGAAAAAACACTCCGAATCCCGGCGGAAAGGCGATACCTTTCGAATATCGGTCCAGCGGAGCTCACCCATGAGCCAACGTCGTCTCGCGGCGGTTCTTTCACTCGACGTCGTCGGCTACAGCCGGTTGATGCAGAGCGGTGCAGGCTCGCTTCTGAGGACGCTGAATCGTCTCTTCCGCGATCTGATAACGCCGGTCGTTCAGGCAAGGAAGGGTCGGGTTGTAAAGCTCATGGGTGACGGAGCGCTGATCGAGTTTCCATCGGCCGGAGAGGCGCTGGACGCTGCGATCGCCATCCAGACCAGCCTGCGAGAGCCCGACCACCCCTATCAGACGCCGGAACGCATCCAGCTCCGGGCCGGGCTCCATGTCGGTGATGTCGTTATTGAGGGCGACGACATCTTCGGTGACGGTGTCAACATCGCAACGCGGCTTCAAGCCGAGGCGAAACCGGGCGGCGTTCTGGCCTCGCGGATGCTCTGCGACCTTGCGGGTGCCGACTTCGCCGACCGTCTGCGCGGCGAGGGTTTGCACAGCTTCAAGGGCATAGCCCGACCGATGGAAGTGCTTTCCGTCGACTTTGCGGGCCCGTCAAGAAACACCGCACGGACCAGGTTCGCGACCACGCAAGAGATCAACTACTGCCGAACAAACGATGGCGTCAGCCTGGCCTGGTGCGCCAATGGCGACGGTCCGACGGTCGTCAAGGCCCCGAACTGGGTGGGTCATCTGGAGCTGGATTGGCACAATCCCGGTCTTGCGCCCATTTGCGCTTCGGTGGCGCGCTCCCACCGGCTGATCCGGTTCGACGCGAGGCTCAACGGATTGTCCGACTGGGAAGCGGACATCTGCACGTTCGAACGGTTCGTCGACGATCTGGAAGCCGTGTTCGACGCCGCAGGCGTGGCGCGCGCACCCATCCTTGCCATATCGCAGGGATGCGCGGTCGCTGCGGCGTTCGCGGCCCGCAGGCCGGAGCGCGTCTCGGCCATCGTCATGATCGGGGGCTTCCCGGTCGGTCGCACGAAACGGACATCGAAGAAGGACGTGGAACGCGCCCTGGCGATCCGACAGATGATGACCACGGGGTGGGACGACGACTTTCCTTCGCTACGCGACCTGATGGCACAAATCATCGTTCCCGGCGCCAGCGACGAGGAGCGGCGTCAGTTCGCCCGGGACATGCGCAAGATGATCTCGCCGGAGAATATGGGCCGGTATCGCGAAGTGATCGACAGCATCGACATCCTGGAGCTTCTGCCTTCGGTGCTTGTGCCGTGCCTGGTCTGCCATGCGACGGGCGATCGGATGCAGCCCGTGGAGCAGGGTCGATTGTTCGCCAGAGGCCTGCCGAACTCCCGGTTCATTGCCTATGACAGCCCTAATCACGGCACGACGGAAAGTGACCCGGAGTGGCCGAGGCTGGAGCGGGACGTGCTGGCTTTCCTCGCCCAGCAAGCCTGAGCCGATCCCTCCGATCGCCTGCAGAAGAATCGCATCGTTAGGTCTCTCGAAGCCGACTTCCGTGCATGGTGCACCGGGGGATCCGGGCCAAAAAAAGATTTTTAGGGAACCTCCAGTCGCTGGAAGGTCGTTGACCTCATGAACAGACAAGGAGAATCCAATGGCCTATTCCCGTTTTTTCCTGATGATAGCGACCTCTACGCTGTTGATGTTCGGGTTGATGTATCTGAACACCTATCTCGTCAGCCACGTGTTCTGGTCGGAGACGCGCGTCTACATGGCGATCGTCATGGGGGCCGCGATGGCATTCGTGATGCTCGCCTTCATGCTGCGCATGTATCCGAACCGCACCGTGAACATCGCGATATTCGCGGGTTCGATCATCGTCTTCGCAGGCGCTCTGTGGCTCGTTCGCAGCCAGGTCACGGTGCAGGATCAGTCCTACATGCGCGCAATGATCCCGCACCATTCGATTGCGATAATGACGTCGTCGCGGGCCGAAATCACCGATCCGCGTGTGCGCGCCCTGGCCGACGACATCATCTACGCGCAGGACAAGGAGATCGCCGAGATGCGCTATATCATCGCCGATATCGCCGACAATGGGGAAGCAGCGCCGGATGAGGCCGCACCGGCCCCTGAACCTACGGACGCCGAGGACGCCCTGGCGACGGAGGTCGTGGCGAAGATCGATCCGGAATTCCTGACCGAAGACGATGTTGGAAAGGTCTTCCCGGAGGGTGGGTCCTGCCGTTTCACCTACACCGAAACCAGCCCGCCCGTCCTCGTCAGCAGTGACGATGCGGCGCTGATCCGGATCAGTGGGGACCTGGTCCGCCTGGAGGCGCAAGCTGATGCCTTCGTCGCGGCGCCGATTGCCGTAAAAGTGCTCCGGACGCCTCAGGACGGGTTGCATGATCTGATCATCAACGCCGGCCCCGACTACGAGGCCGGGTTCCGTGGTCAGTTCAACTGCGTGAATTGAGGGGTGAGCGTGTTCCAAGACCGTCGAGATCGACAAGACCTGAGATGCGCCTGCGTCGGCGGCGACTCCAATGCGCCCTTGGGGTTTCATCTCGCGGACCGATGTCCTGATGATGATGCTGATGGGCGTCCGGACAAGTGCTCGCGAGGTTTCTCGCAAACACGCAATGGCCTTGACCCTCCACCAAGGGGAACCTTTATCGAGGTCGACAAAGGAGTCGCAGAATGAACATCGGGCGCGCCGCCAGAGAGACCGGCCTCACGATCAAGACGGTCCGTTACTACGCGGAAATCGGACTGACCGATCGTCCGACCGACCAAGAGTTGCACCGGGCATAGTGATGTCGAAGATAGAGGCAGAAGCATGGATGTGTCGCTTCCTGCGCATCATGCTGCTGGTAGCAACGGCATGGGCAATATTGCCCGACGCTGCCTCGGCGCACGACACGGGGCCACATCCGTCCGCTTGCGCGGAGTGCGCACCCGTCTCTTCCGAAGAGCATCACATGCTCCGGGACTGCCACCATGGCGGGACTTGCATGGTCCTTTCCCTTTTCGCGGTTGCCGCCGACACGTTGGCGCCATCATGGCCCACGGGCAGCACGGAACGGCTGGACGAAGTGGCCATGCCGCGCTCTGCCATCGTTTTGCAGGATCTTCCCCCTCCACGCGGCTGACGTCATCCGGACCGACACCGGCGGAGCAATCCGCAATGACGATCACTACGCGGCGAGCCGTCCGCGAGCTTCAGGACCTGGAAAATGAACAAGCTGATTCCGGCTGCCATTGCAGCCGTCGCAATCGCCGGCGGTGCCTACCACCTTGCCGTCAGCTCCGAAGACACCGGCACGCACAGCCCGGGCGAGGGACAGGCGATGGTGGCGATCACCGTCCCGGATACCCTCTCGGACCGGGCGGCGATGGGACGCCGTGCCTACGACACGGTCTGCGCGACCTGTCACGGCGACAGCGCGACAGGCAGGATGGGCCTCGGTCCGCCGCTGGTGCACAAGATCTACGAACCCTCGCATCACGGCGACATGTCATTTCAACTCGCGGTCCAGCAGGGTGTGCGCGCGCATCACTGGGACTTCGGGAACATGCCGCCGCAGGATGGCCTGACCCGCGCGGACGTGGCCAACATCGTGGCCTATGTCCGCGAACTTCAGCGCGCCAACGGAATCAACTGAGATGGCCACGAACCTGACACGACGCGCCGTCTGCACCGGCCTTGCGGGAAGCAACGGAATGGCCGCGCTCCCGCTTTGGGCCTCGGAGCCACAGCGTCTCGCCGCGCGGATCGCCACGACGCAACTCGCGCCCGTGAGCTATGCCCCGACCGAGGTCAGGAACTTTGATGGACAGCTACCGGGTCCGGCTCTTCCCATTCCCCAGAGAGGGCGGATCACGCGCCGTCTGGTGAACGAACTGCCGGTGCCACCGGGCGGGACCTTGGACCATGACTTCGTCGTACCGGATACCGGGACCTATTGGTATCACGCGCACACCAGGTCGATGGAGCAGGTCGAACGCGGCTTCGCGGGCGCCCTGATCCTCGAGGAGGCGGCGGCGCCGCATGTCGACCGGGACGATGCGATCCTCTTCGACGACTGGCTGCTGAACCCCGGCAACGGCACGTTTCTCGAGCCCTTTACACACCGAGGTCGGTTGAGCGACCTGCGCCACATTTTCACAAATCACGAGGAAACACGACGTGAAGACATACCTTGCCCTGACCCTGATCGCAGCCGGCGCTGCGGCGTTCGCACACAGCGGCGTCACCAACCCCGACGTGATGAACCGCATGATGGGCATGTCCGAACTGTCCAGGCAGTTGAAGGTCATCGGCAGCATGGCGAAGGGGGAGACCCCTTTCGACGCCGAGAGCGCAAACGCGGCCCTGGAGACGATCTCCGAGGAAGCATCCTACATTCCCTCGCTCTTCGAGATCCGCGCGACCGATCCCAAATCGGAGGCCAAGGACGTGATCTGGGAGGAGTTCGACACGTTCATCGCACATGCGCATGACCTCCGCGAGGCCTCTGCCAGCCTGGCCGGAACGGTGGACGATCCGGCGGATCTGAGGACCGCCCTGCAAGAGGTCGGCAAGGCATGCAGCGCCTGTCATTCGACTTATCGCCTCGAAGAGGACGAATGAGGCGCCAGGCCATCGCCTTCGCGATCTGCGCGGCAAGCGTCGCGCAGGCCGAGCATCGTCTCACCGGCCGCGACCTCGACAAGGGTGCCGAACTCTATGCCGGGAACTGCGCGTCCTGTCACGGCGCGCAGTTGGAAGGTCAGCCCGATTGGCGGACGTCCGGTCCCGACGGTGTGTTCCCCGCACCGCCCCACGACGTGACCGGCCACACCTGGCACCATGACACGCAGATTTTGCTGGACTACACGTTGCTGGGCGGCCAGGCGGCGCTCGAGGCCATGGGTGTGACCGATTTCAGGAGCGGCATGCCGGCCTTCGCCGGGCAATTGAGCGAGGATGAGGTTCTCGACATTCTTGGCTACATCCGCTCGACATGGCCGGAACAGGCGCAGGAGATCCAGAGCCAGCGCACGCACGGTGTGGACTGACCGGACGGCGGATGGCGAAGATCGGCGATGTCGTGGTCCACGCGGTCGTCTGCCGCGCGGATCAGGACGCCAGCAGCTTCTTGCGCGCAGCGTAGTCGCCGGCATCTATTTGGCCGCGAGCAAAACGCAGGTCCAGTTTCCCGAGGGCGCCGGACGCCGTGCGAACCATCGGACTGCTCTCGAAGCGGCGCCCCATCCAGATGATTCCGGCAACGACCAGCCCGGGAACGATCAGCCGGAGCAGGGGGCCGAACATCATTTCCAACCCGTGACCATAGCCACAGCTCATCATGTGACCGTATTCCCCTGCAGCGGCGAATGCGCAGAGGCTGCAAGCACGAGGGCAAGTCGTTTCATCGCTTTCTCCCATTCGTCAAGATCGGGTGCCGACACACTGGTCTGGCGCAAATGGAATGGTGTGACCCGCGGCGTGTCAGCGGGCATTGCCGGGAGCTTGCCGAAACCGGTGGTCTGCGCGGGCATGCCGCAGAGACCACCGGCACGAAAGGAGGTTCATATGAGGCCGCCCGGAGACGCCCGAGATGAGGTCACTCGCTGGCGATCTCGGTCACCGTCAGCCGTCCCTTCACGCGGTCGGCAGAGAACTGGATCTCCTGACCTTCGCTCAGACCCTCGATCATCGCGGGATCGGCGACCTCGAAAACCATCGTCATCGCCTCCATCTCGAGATTCTCGAGCGGGCCGTGATCGATGGTGAGCTTGTTCCACTGGGTATCGATCTTCTTGATGGTGCCCGTGGTCATGGCCATGTTGCCGTGATCCATGCTTTCCGCGACGGCCGAAGAGGCAAGGAGCGCGAAGGCAAGGGCAAGAAGGCTTTTCATTGATGTGTCCTTTCAGGTGAGTCGTGGAGCGTTCGGTGTGGTCCCGACCGCTTCGGGAATTCATCCGCGCGACAGGTGGTTGCGCGGGGTGAGAATGGTCTCGGGGCTGTCGGTGCGGGCGTGGTCGGGCAATTCGCCCGTCCACTCCCAGGCTTGCGTGCCCGGCGGATTCTCGTACCAGCCGGGGTCGGAATAGTCGTCCGGCGCGATCCCCTCGCGCACCTTCACGACGGAGAACATGCCGCCCATCTCGAGCGGACCGTAGGGCCCCCAGCCGGTCATCATCGGGATGGTGTTGTCGGGCAGCTCCATCGACATCTCGCCCATGTCCGCCATACCGGCGGTGCCCATCGGCATGTAGCCCGGCGTCCGGCGACGGAGCATCTCCGTCAGCCGGCGCTTGTCCGCGCCGATGAAGGTTGGCAGGTCGTGGCCCATCGCGTTCATCGTGTGGTGCGACTTGTGGCAATGGATCGCCCAGTCGCCCTCGCGCACCGCGTCGAACTCGTAGGCGCGCATCGCCCCCACGGGGATGTCGATGGAGACTTCGGGCCACCGCGCGCTTTCCGGCACCCAGCCGCCATCGGTGCAGGTCACCTCGAAATCGTAGCCATGCATGTGGATCGGGTGGTTGGTCATCGTCAGGTTCCCGACCCGCACCCGCACCCGGTCGCCCTTCGACACCACGAGCGGATCGATGTCCGGGAAGATCCGGCTGTTCCAGGTCCACATGTTGAAATCCGTCATCTCCGCCACGCGCGGGATGTAGGTGCCCGGATCGATGTCATAGGCGGCGAGCAGGAAGGCGAAGTCCCGATCTACCGACATAAAGGCCGGATCGCGCGGGTGGATGATGAAGAGGCCCATCATCCCCATCGCCATCTGCACCATCTCGTCGGCGTGCGGGTGATACATGAAGGTGCCCGACTTGATCAGGTCGAACTCGTAGACGAAGGTCTTGCCGGGCGGGATCGCCGGGTGGCTGAGCCCGCCCACGCCGTCCATTCCCGACGGCAGGATCATCCCGTGCCAGTGGACGGAGGTGTGTTCGGGCAACCGGTTGGTGACGAAGATCCGCACCCGCTCTCCCTCCACCGCTTCGATCGTGGGGCCGGTGGACTGGCCGTTGTAGCCCCAGAGCCGCGCCATCATGCCGTTGGCCATGATGCGCTCCACCGGTTCGGCGACCAGGTGGAACTCCCGCACGTTGCCGTTCATGCGCGAGGGCAGCGACCAGCCGTTGAGCGTGACGACGGGGTTGTAGTCGGGCCCAGTCGCCGGCCGCGGCGGCACCTGCGTTGTGGGATCGTCCGTGGATGCCGCTTCGGGCAGATCGCGGAAACGGGTCTGTGCGCTGGCGGCGCCGGCCAGAACGGCCCCGGCGCCGGCGGTGAGAAGTTGTCTGCGGTTCATCACTCTGTTCCCCCAGATGCGCCGCCCCAGATGGCGGCGGTCATGGCGGCCTCGGCGCGCCAGTAGTCGGCCCGCGCAGCGGCGGCGCCGCGTTCGGCCTCAAGCCCCTCGCGGGCGTCGGCGATCAGTTCGAACGTGGAGGTGAGCATGCCGTTGTAGGATTTCAGCGCCTCCTCGTCGATGACGCGGCGCAGCGGCAGGACCTCGTCCCGCCAGTGCCGCGCCACGTTGTACTTCCCGGTCACGGCAGCGTGGGCCGAGCGCGCCTCCGACCGTGCATTCACCGCATCCTGCGCCAGCCGGTGCGCCGCACGCATGTAGGCGAGTTCGCCCCGGCGCGAGACGAGCGTGCCGGTGTCGTAGACCGGGATCTCGAAGCTGACATCGAGGATCGGCGTCACCTCCGTCTTGTCGCCCGTGGCAGTCTCCTCGCGCTCGGCCTCGGCTCCAGCGACAATGGCTATGTCCGACAGCATCCGGGTCTGGCCGGCCAGCCGGTATTCCTGCGCAACCGCCTCCAGTTCCAGCCGCCCGATGGCGAGATCCACCCGGTGCGCAAGAGCCAGCCTTTCGATGTCGCTGCGCCCCGGCCGCCGCCCCGGCAGTCCGGGCAGGCGGTCGGGGACGTAATAGTCGAGATCCGCGCCCCAGAGCCCCATGAGCCGCGTCAGCCGCTCCTTGGCCAGTTGCGCCTCCAGCCGCGCATCGGCCCGTTCGGCGGCGAGTTCGGCCGTGAACGCATGCTCACGTGCCTGGTCGGCCCGGTTGAGCGCGCCGGTACGCCCCAGTTCGGCGGCAAGCTCGGAGGCCGCGTCCGCCGTGTTTTGCGCCGCGCCGATCAGCGCCGCCGCCTCGAAGGCTGCGACTGCGTCGATCCAGGCCATCCGCGTCTCCGTCGCGAGCGCGATGGTTGATCCGAGAGCCGCATATTGCGCCTGACGGAAACGCGTCCGGGCGATGGCCTGTCGGGGCTCTCGCGTGACAGTGTCGAGGATCGCACCCGTGACCGCGGCCTCCAGCGTACGAGACGGGCCAACGTCGCCCAGGGCGGAAATCGTGACCCCGAAGCTCGGTATCGGGCCCAGCGCCACTTCCCAGAGATCGGTGGCCGACAGCCCCAGATCGGCATAGGCGGCCTGGAGCGTCCGATTGTTCATCAGCGCGATCTGCACGGCGGTATCCGGGCCGATCGTCTTGCCCTGCACCATGGCCCTCACGCGCGCTTCGGTGGCGGCAATTTCTGCGGCGGATTGCGCCCAACTGCCGGTCGCCCCTGTCGCCTGCCGCGTTCCGCTCGAGATCAGCGTGAAGCCTGCCCGGGGGTCCGACGCCTCGCGCACGAGATCCGCATCGGCGCAAGCGGAAAGAACCGCAGGTATCATGAGCAGGCCCAACTTGCGAAGCCGTGTCATGACGAGGCACCCGGTCCTTGCGCGTCGTTGAGTCGGCGCCAGTCGCCGGGTTCGGCCAGCGGCCGCGCGGTGTGAATGACCGCCGGACCCGGCGGTGCCGAACGGATGATTGTGGGATCCGCCGCGCGTGTGAGCGGGGATACGAGCGGCAATACCGGCGGTACACAGCCGGCAAGCGCCAGCGGCACGACAGCCGCAATCAGGATTTTCATGAGATGTCTCCAGAAGCGATGGACGTTGCAGGCGCAGAGGCGCCCTACGACGGATCGATCAGACTTTC
>CBDUPF010000086.1:0-12815 GCA_965369035.1 uncultured Aliishimia sp. | reverse complement strand
CCTGCCGCGCGGCTTCGGCGATCAGATCCTCGCGCCCCTCGAAGTGGCGGTAGACGGCGGCGGGGGTGACGCCGGCCTGCTTCGCGGCTTCCGACAGGGTAAATCCGGTCGGCCCCTTCTTTTCGATCAGACTCAGTGCGGCGTCGACAAGCGCCGCGCGCAGGTTGCCGTGGTGGTACCCGCGTTTAGGCATCCCGGTAGCCGGACCAGATGTCCGGACCGCCGCAGATCTTGGTATCGGGCTGGCCGAGGGCCTTGTGGTCCTTCCCCGCGTAGTCCAGCCGGCTCAGCACGTGGCGGATCGCTTCCAGCCGCGCGCGCCGCTTGTCGTCGCTGCGAATGACGGTCCACGGCGCGACCTCTGTATGGGTGCGCTCGAGCGTTTCCCCGATGGCGGCGGTGTAGGCGTCCCATTTCTTCAGGCCGTCGACGTCGATCCGGCTCAGTTTCCACTGTTTCAACGGGTCGGCTTCGCGGATCAGGAACCGGCGGAGCTGCTCTGCGCGGCCCACGTTCAGCCAGAACTTGACGAGGGTGATGCCGTCGCTGACCAGCATCTGTTCGTAGTCCGGAACCTGGCGGAAGAAGTGCTCGCGCTGCTCCGGTGTGCAGAACCCGAAGACATGCTCGACCACGCCGCGGTTGTACCAGGACCGGTCGAAGAACACGATTTCGCCCGCGCTGGGCAGATGGTCGACATAGCGCTGGAAATACCACTGAGACATTTCGCGGTCGTTCGGCTTGGGCAGGGCCACCAGCCGCGCACCCCGAGGGTTCAGGTTCTCGCGGAACCGCTTGATCGTGCCGCCCTTGCCGGCCGCGTCGCGCCCTTCGAAGACGATGGCAACGCGCGCACCGCTGGTTCTGGCCCAGGACTGGAACCGCGCCAGTTCGATCTGAAGCTTGCGCAGGTCCTTCTCGTAGGATTTCCGCGACAGCCGTTCGGAATGGGGATAGTCGCCGCCGATGATGTCGCCCTTTTCGGCGCGTGCGATGGCGTCGCGCACGTCTTTCGGGGCTTCGGTCTTGTAAAAGGCGCTGATCGCGCCGCCATAGGGAAGCTCCATCGCATGGGCTCCTTTTCCGCTGCTCACAGCTCTATATGGAATGTTAAGGGGCTTAACGCAAACCCGCGCGTGCCGCGGCGCGGTCAATGGCCGCGATCACCGCGTCCTGGGCCACGTGGTGCGGCATGTGCCCGATGCCGTCCAGAACCGTGAGGTTCGCGCTTTGCACGCGCTCGGACAGAGGCCGGGCATGCACGTCGAGCGGTACGGTCGTATCCGCGTCGCCGTGGACGATTTCGATCGGGAGGGTCAGGTCCGGATACTCCGCCGACATCTCGACGAGATAGGGGCGCAACGCGTTGACCTGGCGTGCATTGGCGCGCTGCGAGTCGCGCCGGAGCGTCAGGCCGGGACCCACGTGTTCGACGTACCCCTCGGGCACCGCCTGCGGGTGGAAAAGCGACTCCAGCACAGTGTCGATATAGGCCCGTGGCGTGAAGGCCGTGAGCAGCGGCACGAAGAACAACCCGCCCGGAAGCGACGCATTCACCGGGTACTGCCAGTGCAGCTCGCCAGGCCAGGGGTGGGAAACGGCGGCGACCATGATGACGCCGGCGGTGTCCGGATCGTCGAGCGCCCAGGCCATCGTCACGGCACCGCCATAGGAATGGCCGAGCACCAGGGGCCGTTCGACACCGATCTGGTCCGCGGCCTTGCGAAGCAGTTCGGCCTGAAGGCGAGGGCTTTCGCCGGCGACGTTCCAGAGCCCGCCGAACCTCTCGGGTCGCCCGGTCCAGCCGAGGCCCGGCCGGTCGAACACGATCACGCGGTAACGGTCCTGCAGTGCCTCGACCAGCGAAAAGGTGAAATCGCGGGTGCTGCCGGACGCGCCGTGGATCAGGACCAGGTCGGGACCCTCTCCGAAGACCTCCGCGTGGATGCGGACGCCGTCGACCTCGAGAATCTCTCCATCGGCGGGGTACCGTGCCTCGGCGCGTTGCTCCCGGAACCCGGCCGCAAGCTGGATCGCCGCGACCACCACGACCGCGACCAGCAGAAAGAGAAACAGGAACTTAGCCACCGATTCTGTCCATCTCGAATGGTGTGGACTGATAGATCTCGTTGATCCAGTTCCCATAAAGCAGATGTGCATGGCTGCGCCAGCGATTCTGCGGCTGGGCGTCCGGATCGTCATCGGGAAAGTAATTCACAGGCAGCGCGATTTCCACACCTTCAACCTGGTTGCCGGCCAGGTCCCGCCTGTACTCCTCGGCCAGCGTGTAGCTGTCGTATTCGAAATGGTTGAGGATGTAGAGCGCACGGTGACCCGCGTCCTCGATCAGGCAGGGGCCGGCCACGTCGGAACCCAGCAGGATCGGCAGGCCCGCTGCCTCGACATCGCCGGTGCGCACCTCCGTCCAGCGCGAGACGGGCACGACGCAATCGTCGGAAAAGCCCCGGAGGTAGGGCGAGGACGGCATCAGGTTCTCGTGCCGGTAAGCGCCGAACAGCTTCCGGGGCAGCAGGTATTTCGGCACGCCGTGGAAATGGTGCAGCATCGCCATTCCCGCCCAGCATACGCCGAAGGTGGAATGCACGTTGGTCTGGGTCCAGTCCATGACCTCGACCAGTTCGTCCCAGTAGGTCACCTCCTCGAACTCCAGATGCTCGATCGGGGCGCCGGTGATGATCAGCCCGTCGAACTTCTGGTCCTTCACCTCCTGGAACGGGCGATAGAATTCGGCCATGTGCTCGGCCGCGGTGTTGCGGGTCTGGTGTTCGGACATGCGGATGAGCGACAGCTCGATCTGCAAGGGCGTCGCCCCGATCAGGCGCGCGAACTGGTTCTCGGTCTGGATCTTCTTGGGCATCAGGTTCAGCAGACCGATGCGCAGGGGGCGGATATCCTGCCGTGCCGCCGCGTCCTCGTCCATGACCATCACGCCTTCGCGCGTCAGCACGCCGTAGGCGGGAAGGGCAGAAGGAAGCTTGATGGGCATGTGGTCCGGGTCCTGGTGGGGGTGCGGGTCAGGGGCAGATAGGCCGTTCAGCGACGACGCTCAAGTGCACTGGCGATCAGCTCCACGAACTGCGTCTCGCCTTGCAGGGCGGAAACCTCGTCCGCGGTCACGGTCACGCCCCAGTTCCGCGCCATCGCCTCGTAGCGCGGCTGGCGGTGTGACAGGGCCTTGGCATAGGTCCAGCGGATGAAGGCGTCGGGATCGACCTTGTGTTCCGGTAGCGCGGTTTCGGCCAGGTAGTCCCGCCAGCAGCGGTCGAGGAAGTCGGGCTGATACGCCATCGGCTTTGGCGCGCGGTCGAAGCGGCGGATCAATTCCTCGGTATGCGCCTCCGATCCCTCGATCCAGATCATCAGCGTGTGCCGGGAAAGTTCCGTCAGCAGCGGGTCGTCGGGATCGTCGGGGTCCACCCATTCGCAGATCGACCCGCCGGTGTCGCAGATGAAATGCGGGTATCCATAGATCCGCTTGGCCCGCTCGATGAAGTAGCCGGTATCGTTCAGCGCGGCGATCTCGGCCTTGCGGAACTGCTCCTGCCGGGTGCGATACTCGGCGATCTCCAGCCCGCCATGTGCGGGATCGCCCGGCTTGCCCAGGTAGGTCGCCACGGGGGAGAGGTTCGAAAAGGTGATGTTGGACCCGATATAGATGCTGTCGGACATCAGCAACTCGCGCAGGAACGGCACCTTCATCGCCTGGGTCTTGGCGTTGTCGATGATGTACTCGCCCATGTAGCGGGTGCCGATCGAGTAGTGGAACCAGGACCCGGACGCGCGCAGCATCTGGCCGACATGGGTCTTGCCCAGGCCCGACATGCCAAAGACCAGAACCTGCCTGCGTGGCGCCGCGCGCCAGTCCTCCGCCGTGGAATAGAGCATCTCGTTACCTGTCCCGCATTTGCCTCGCCGAGGTGTAGAACATCTGTCGCGGGGGGTGAAGTGGGCCGGTCAGCCCGGCGCGCGGCGTGGCCGGACCCGGCGGAGCAGGCGGCCGTCGATCACGACCAGACCCAGCGCCAGCAGGGCGAAGCCCAGAACGGCGTTGGTCGGCAGCGACTCGCCCCGCACCAGTGCGCCCAGCGTGATGGCGAAGGGCACGATGATGAGCGTGACGAGCATCAGGTTGCCCGAGCCGGCCATCGACAGCACACGGTAATAGAGCAGGTAGGCACCGGCCGTGGCGAGAAGCGAGTAATACCCGATGGCGATCAGCGTGACCGGCTGCAGCGCCAGCGTCGGCACCCCTTCGAAGGTGACGGCCACGGGCAGAATGATGAGCGCCGACCCGGTCAGCATCCCCGCCGCCGCGACCTGGGGTGCGAGGCCGGCAAGCGTCTTGCGCGCCCAGACGGAGGCCAGCGCATAGGACATGGCCCCGCCCAGCACGGCGAGCTGAGCCAGCGACCGGATGTCGAAATCGGCCAGCGCGTCCAGCCCGATGGCCGTGGCGACGCCCAGGAAACCCAGGCCCACGCCGACGAGCTTGCGCGCGGTCAGCCGTTCGTCGGCAAAGAAGATTGCGGCGGCGATCACGCCGAAGATCGCCGTGGCCGCGTTGAAGATCGAGGTAAGCCCCGATTCGATGTGCAACTGCCCCCAGGCCATGAGGCCGAAGGGGATGACATTGTTCAGCAGCCCCATGACCAGGAAGGCCCCCCAGACCCGCGGGTCGCGCGGAAGCGGCAGCCGCATCGCCAGCACCACGACCCAGAGCGCCAGCGCGGCCCAGAAGACGCGGTGGGCGACGGCGGTCAGGAAGCCGATCTCGTCAAGCGCGAAGCGGATCGCGAGGAAGGAGGCGCCCCAGATCGCGCCCAGCAGGCTCAGTTCGATCCAGGCGCGTGAGGATAGTGATTTCTGCGGTGTCATGTCTGGGGACGTAAACCGGATTGCGGGGTGGCGCGACCCGGATCCTGCGCATGCCGCGCCTGTTCACATGCGCGGGCGGCGGGTTTCCACCCAGATGTTGATGTAGTTGCCGACGAAGATGATCGCCGCTCCGACGAAGACCCAGATGTCGATCGTCTCGGAGTAGATCACCCAGGCCACGATGGCGACGGTGGGAAGGCGGGCGAAATCGATCGGGCTGACGACGGTTGCAGGGGCAAGCGAGAGCGCCTTGGTGTAGCAGAAATGCGCGACAAGCCCCCCCAGCCCGACGGCGATGACATAAGGAAGAACGCTCAGATCCGGCACCGCGATGTCGCCGTCAATGGCGGTGATCGCCAGCCCGAAGACGAGTTGCAGTGTCGTGAGGTAGAACAGGATGCACAGGATGCTGTCCGTGCGCGTCAGCCGCTTTGTCGTCATGATGGTGAGCGCGAAGAAGATCGCCGCGGAGGCGGCGGTGATGACGCCCGCGTTGAGCCCTGCCGCGCTGGGCCGGGCCACGATCAGGATGCCGATGAACCCGATCGCCGCACAGAACGCGCGGGTACGCGTCAGCCGCTCGCCCAGCAGCAGGGGGCTGAGCACGATGACCCAGAGCGGGGTGGTGAATTCCAGCGCGAAGACCTGGGCCAGCGGGATGACGGCCACGGCGTAGAACCACAGGTTCTGGCCGGTGAAATGCGCGACGTTGCGCAGCACATGTGCGATGGGGTGCCGCGTGCGCATCGCGGACCACCTGCCGGTGGCGGCGATGATGGCGACCACGATCACCACGCCGATGGCGGAGCGGTAGGTCATCAGTTCGAAAGTGTCGAGCTGAACGGACGCCTCGCGCCCGGAGACTGCCATGACGGTAAACGACAGGATCGTGCCCAACATCCACAACGCGCCGCGCAGCGTGTCGTTCGGCGGCGCGATGTCCTGTTCCTTCGGTGTGGCGGTCACTCCCATTCGATGGTGCCGGGCGGCTTCGACGTGATGTCGTAGGTCACGCGGTTGATGCCCTTCACCTCGTTGATGAGGCGCGTGGCCGTCTCGCCCAGGAACTCGTGCGTGAAGGGGTAGTAGTCCGCCGTCATGCCGTCGACGCTGGTGACTGCGCGCAGGGCGCAGGCATAGTCATAGGTCCGCCCGTCGCCCATCACGCCCACCGTGCGCACCGGCAGGATGGCGACAAAGGCCTGCCAGATCTCGTCATAGAGCCCGTGGCGGCGGATCTGGTCGATGAAGACCGCGTCGGCCTCCCGCAGGATGGCGAGCTTGGCCCGCGTGATCTCGCCCGGGCAGCGGATCGCAAGGCCGGGGCCGGGGAAGGGGTGGCGCCCGATGAAGCTCGGCGGCAGGCCCAGCTCGTGGCCCAGCTCGCGCACCTCGTCCTTGAAAAGCTCGCGCAGCGGTTCGACCAGCTTCAGCCCCATCTTTTCGGGCAGGCCACCGACGTTATGGTGGCTCTTGATCGTGACGGATGGCCCGCCGGAGAAGCTGACGCTCTCGATCACGTCGGGGTAGAGCGTGCCCTGGGCCAGGAACTCCGCACCGTCGATCCCGCCGGCGTATTTCTGGAACACGTCGATGAAGAGCCGCCCGATGGTCTTGCGCTTTTCCTCGGGGTCCGAGACGCCCTCGAGCGCGCCGAGGAACAGGTCGGCCTCGTCGGCGTGGATCAGCGGGATGTTGTAGTGGTCGCGGAACATGGTGACCACTTCTTCGGCCTCGTTCTTGCGGAGCAGCCCGTGGTCGACGAAGACGCAGGTGAGCTGGTCGCCGATCGCCTCGTGAATCAGGACCGCCGCGACCGAGCTGTCCACCCCGCCCGACAGGCCGCAGATGACCCGCTTGTCGCCGACCTGTGCGCGTATCTCCTCGATCGCCTGCTCACGGTAGGCGCCCATGGTCCAGTCGCCGGTGAACCCGGCGATCCGCACGAAGTTCTCGTAGAGCTTGGCGCCGTTGGGCGTGTGGTGCACTTCCGGATGGAACTGCACCGCATAGAAATGGCGTGCCGGGTCGGCGGTGATGGCAAAGGGCGCGTGGGGCGAGGTGCCGAAAACCTCGAACCCCGGGGCGATGGCGCTCACGTGGTCGCCGTGGCTCATCCAGACCTGCTCGCGGTCGGTCTGGAACCATCCTTCGAGCAGATCGATCCGGCCTTCCGGCACGACATAGGCGCGGCCGAATTCGGCGGTGCCTTGCCCGCGCTCCACCTTGCCGCCCAGCATGTGCATCATGACCTGCTGTCCATAGCAGATGCCGAGGATCGGCACCCCGAGGTCGAAGACGGAGGCCGGCGGGCGGGGCGATCCCTCGTCCAGGACCGACGCCGGTCCGCCGGAGAGAATGACGGCTTTCGGCGCAAAATCGGCGAGGAAGGCATCCGTCACGTTCTGGAAGGGGTGGATCTCGCAGTAGACGCTGAGTTCCCGCAGGCGCCGCGCGATGAGCTGCGTCACCTGGCTGCCGAAATCGATGATCAGAAGGCGGTCGTGGTCGGTTGTCATGCCAGCGCAATAGGCTGACCCCGCGGCGGTGGCAAGAGGTGCCCAGCCCGTCCAGGTGGCCGTGTGCCGGCTGTCACCGGCCGGTCGGCGGGTCGAACGGAGCCGCGCGCCGTACACGGTCGCCCCGCCTTGACGCCGTCGTGTCGCTTTCCCGACTGAATCGCCGGAAAAGACACAAATCGCTCGCCACGCTCGGGATAAATGTGATGCAGTCACAGCAAGGCGGAGATCACCCGCCACGAGTCATCCGGGGGAAACCATGGCAGAGGCAGCAGCGCGCAGGCGGGGAGGCGGAGGCGCCGCAAGACGGGCGGAACGTGCCGCGGTATCTTTCGAGACCGCGAAGTACATCGAACGCAACATCCCGAATTTCGAGGTGCTGAACGACGAGGCGCTGGAGATCATCGAGACCAATGCCGAATCGATTCTCGAGGAGATCGGCGTCAACTTCGTCTCCAATCCCGCGGCGCTGGAGCGCTGGAAGGCGGCCGGGGCGGATGTCCAGGGCGAACGCGTGCACATCCCGCGCGGCCTCGCGCGCGATCTGATCAAGACGGCGCCGTCAAGCTATGTGCAGCACGCCCGAAACCCCGAGCGCAACGTGGAGGTCGGCGGGCGCAACCTTATCCTGGCACCGGTCTACGGTCCGCCGTTCGTGCGGGATGCCCAGGGCGGGCGGCGCTATGCGACGATGGAGGATTTCCGCAACTTCGTGAAGCTTGGCTACATGTCGAAATGGCTGCACCATTCTGGCGGCACGGTGTGCGAACCCACGGATGTCGCGGTGAACAAGCGTCACCTCGACATGCTGCATGCGCATATGACGCTCAGCGACAAGCCGTTCATGGGGTCGGTCACCGAGCCCAGCCGCGCGCAGGATTCCGTGGACATGTGCGGCGTTCTGTTCGGCAAGGATTTCGTCCGGGAGAACACCGTGATGACCTCGCTCATCAACATCAACTCGCCGATGACCTTCGACGACGTGATGATGGGCGCGATGGAAGTCTACGCGGAGAACAACCAGGCCTGCATCGTCTCCCCCTTCATCGTTGGCGGGGCGATGGCGCCGGTCTCGGTCGCGGGCACGCTGACGCAGGTTCTGGCGGAGGTTCTGGCCGGTATCGCCTACAATCAGCTGGTGCGCCCGGGCGCCCCGGTGATCTTCGGCGCCTTCGTGGCCTCTATCGACATGAACTCGGGCGCGCCGACATTCGGTACGCCGGAGGCCTCGCTGATCACCTACGGCGCGGGGCAGCTGGCGCGCCGGCTGAAACTGCCCTACCGGTCAGCCGGGTCCTTCTGCGGCTCGAAACTGCCCGACGCGCAAGCGGCCTACGAGACCGCCAACAGCCTCAACATGGGGCTGCTGGCCGGGGTGAACTTCATGCTGCACGCCTGCGGCTGGCTCGAAGGCGGTCTGGTCGCCTCCTTCGAGAAGTTCGTGATGGACGCCGACCAGCTGGGCATCCTGCACCATCTCGCGCGCGGAGTGGAGATGGACGAGAACGCACAGGCCCTCGATGCGATCCGCGAAGTCGGTCCTGGCGGGCACTACCTTGGCTGTGCGCACACCCAGGCCAACTTCAAGTCGGCGTTCTGGAAGTCCGATCTTCTGGATTACAAGCCGTTCGAGACATGGGTGGACGAAGGCAGCCGCGATACGCAGGAACTGGCCAGCCGTCGGGTGGAGAAACTGCTTGCGCAGTATCAGCAGCCCTCCATGGACCCGGCGATCAGCGAGGCCCTCGACGCGTTCGTCGCCGAGCGGAAAGCGGCGGAGGCCGATGCGTTCACGTGAACCACGTCTGCGTGGTCGGGCTGTGAGTTCGCGCGAAGCAACAGGCGTGCTTCGCCAATGATCGCCGTTAACACTTCCAGATGTTTCGTTACCGAATAGGTCCCGTTCCGGATCTCTCTCAGAGCGTTCAATTCAGCCTCGATCTCGGACAGCTTGTGTAGCGCGGACTCGTGCCGCGGCAGTGTCGACATGCCGAGGATCGATCGCAGATGTCGCCGGCGCTGGTAGTGCTGCGCACCGATTCGCGCGGCCTTGACCAGCAAGCTGGGTCTTTGCAAAAAGGCTGTTTGTCCAAGAGCTTCCATCACTTTCAGCGTCTCCCGCGTTAGTTGTGCCGTCGCTGCAAACTGGCACGGGAGAACGGACTGTTGCGCATACGGGGTCCTATGCGCACGCTACCTAAGCGTAGGTTTATCAATTGGAAACAATACTGGGGGGAATGGAGCCTGTTAAGGATTCGGTAACCATATATCAATCATGGGTTGTATCCAGTTGTGGATAAAATTGTGAAAAAAACTGAACCCGTGGAACCAATCGTGAAGGGGGAGAAACGGTGCGTGAATGGCGAACTGGCCCTGAGAAACGGCCTTTTCCGGCTTGGCTGCCCCCCGAGGTGCAGCACTACCTGGCACATACCGGGGCCGGCATGTCGATCAGGGATATCGCCAGGCTGAGCGACTGTCACGCATCGACGATATCACGTCGGATCCGTCGGATCGAAGCGCAAAGGGACGATCCGCTGATCGACGCCGCGTTGCGAAGGATGGAGGCGAAACTGCAACCATGCGGGCAGGGGACCCGTCAACTTGTGAAAAGGGAAGTTCTGTCGATGGGAAGAAATCCGGGTCAGGAAAATGTGCCAGAGGATAAAACTCTGAAACAGGAGGCCGCGCGTGTCCTGCGGCGAATGTGCGAGAACGGCGCGGTGCTTGCCATTGCGAAGGATATGGACGTCGCGGTCGTCGTGCGCGAAGGCGTGGACGGCCACACGACGCGGACCGCGGTTGTCGGGCAGGAAATCGCCCAGGCGATGGCGGTGAAGGGGTGGATCGAGACCAAGAGCACGGGCCGCATCCTGCGCTACTCGATCACTGCGGCAGGACGCGAGACGATCAAGTCGCTGCTCGACGAGAAGGCCGCATCGGGCGAAGACGCAGTGGCGTCGGAACTCGCCGAAGCGCCGGCCCATTTCACGCCGGCGCCCAAGACCGAGGAGGCGTCCGGCCCGGCGCGCGTCGATTTCACGGCGCGCCGCTCTCGCTACAACCTCGCCGAGTCGCCGCTGACCGTCCTGGCGCGGCGCCGCGACCGGAATGGCGAGCCGTTCCTGAGCGACGAACTGGTGCGGTGCGGAGAGCGCCTGCGCGAGGATTTCGAGCTGGCGCAAATGGAGCCCGGCGTGACGCAGAACTGGAACCGGTTTCTCACCGGCGGCATCGACGAGTCGAGTTCGCCGGCGAAGTCCAAGGGCTATGGGCCCGAAGCCGCGCGCACACGGGTCGTGGCTGCGCTTCGCGAACTCGGTCCGGGCCTCAGCGATGTGGCGCTGCGGTGCTGCTGCTATCTCGAAGGGCTGGAGAACACCGAAAAGCGCATGGGATGGTCCGCCCGGTCGGGAAAGATCGTGCTGCGGATCGCGTTGCAGCGACTGAAGCGGCATTACGACGAGACGCTGACGCCGGAAAGCCAGATGATCGGGTGAGCCTGCAGCCGCCGCGGGACGCTGGGGCAGGGTGCGGGCCTCAGCGGGTCTTGCGCGTCCGCGGCACGCCATAAAGTTCTAGGCGGTGACCCTTCAACTCGTAGCCGAGCCTCTCCGCGATCTTTTCCTGAAGACGCTCGATCTCTTCATCTACGAATTCGATCGCCTCTCCGGAAGTGAGGTCGATCAGGTGGTCGTGGTGGTCCCGATCGGCGTCTTCGTACCTGGCGCGCCCGTCGCCGAAATCGAGCTTGTCGAGAATGCCGGCTTCCTGGAACAGCGTCACGCTGTGATAGACTGCCGCGATGGAAATTGCCGGGTCGAGCCGCCGGGCCCGCAGGAATACCTCCTCGACATCCGGGTGATCGTCGCTGTCCTTCAATACCTGCGCCACGACGCGGCGCTGGTCCGTGACGCGGATCCCTTTTTCCTCCAGCCGTTCCAGGATCGTTCTGTCCGCCATCGTGTTGCGGGTTCCTCGCCCAATGACATGTGAATCCGCGCGCGGAGTGCCACGGGGCCGCGGCGCGCGCAAGACCCGGGCGATCCGTCCAGGTCGGTTCAGGTATAAAGTGACGGCACGCCGAGTTGTTCGTGAATGCCGTTGACCGTTTCCGGTTTCATCCCGAATTTCTGCGCCAGCTGGTGCAGGTATTCCGCCTCGGCCCGCGAATCGAGGTCGATACCGAGGACGGAGATCGCGTAGACCTGCGCTTCCATGCCGCGCGGGGTCTCGGATGCCAGCGCGTCGACATCGACGGGACGCTCCAGTTCCCGGCGCACGAACTCCGACTCTTCGCGGTCGACATCGTCGCCCAGCCGTTCGATCAGCCTGGCCTGCTCCGCCTCGTCGAAGGTGCCGTCCGCCTTGCCGGCCTGGATCATCGCGCGCAGCAGCAGCGCGGCCGCGGCTTCCTGGTCTGCGCTGGGCGACAGCGGCTCGTCGGGGGTTTCGTCGAATTGGGAATTCAGAACCTCGCCGAAACCGTGTTCGGCATCTGACGGCCGCTGACCGAGCGACCCGGCCAGCCCGCCGAGGAGCCCGCCCGCAGCACCGCCGCTGGCCAGACCGCCGATCAGGTCCTGCAATGCGCCGCCGCGTTGCCCGCCGCCGCCGCCCAACTGCTCCAGCATCTGGCCGAGGCCGCCCTGTCCCACGGACCCGCCGGCGCTGCCGCCGCCCAGCAGGCCGCCAAGCATCTGTTCGAGCCCGCCGGTCGGGCTGTTCGCACCGCCGTAGGCAGATCCGCGCCCGGCGGACGGGGTGCCCGATCCGCCCAGAAGTCCGCCCAGACCACCGCCGCCGGATCGGCTGCCCTTCATCATCGCGGATGCGCCCTTGGCGATGGCGACGCCCACCGCCACCTTTGCAAGCGTTTTCATCAGACTCATTACCGTTCCTCTCTGCCGAGCTTCTCTGTCGAAACCACACTGGCATGAAATCGCATCATGCGGGATGGGAAAACACGTCCGCGTTTCCCGACGATGGCCCATCGGCCGAACGGGATTGACACGAGAGGCCGCGCCGTGCGCGTTGGGACGATGGAACGGAAAGACCACATCGACCTTTTCGGCGCGGTCGCGCTGACGGGATTTTCGTTGCTCCTGGCGCTGAATCAGGTGGTGGTGAAGGTCGCGACGGCCGGATTCTCCCCGGTCTTCATGGCGTCGCTGCGATCGGTGGGCGGCGCGCTGCTCCTGCTGCTCTGGATCCGCCTGCGCGGCAAACCCGTGTGGATGCCGCCGGGTGCCACGATCTGGGGCGTTGTGCTGGGTGTTCTCTTCGCGGTGGAGTTCATGTGCCTCTTCACCGCGCTCGACCTGACCACGGTCAGCCGGGCATCGGTGATCTTCTATACCATGCCGGTCTGGCTGAGCCTTGCGGCGCATGTGCTGATCC
>CBDUPF010000085.1:0-12819 GCA_965369035.1 uncultured Aliishimia sp. | reverse complement strand
CCGGAGCCGCGCATCGGCTTCCTCCAGGAGGCGCTGCGCTGGTGGGACCGATGGCTGAAGGGGATCGAGAACGGTGCAGAGGGTGATCCCGACTACCGCACCTACCTGATGGAGGGCGTGCGCCCGCAGACCTGGTACACCGAACGCCCGGGCCTCTGGCAGACCGAGCCAGAGGCTGTGACCCGAACCCTGCACATCACCGATGCCGGGCTGACCGCGACGGCCGGGCCTCTCGCACGCGAGGTGGCCTCGCCCGTGCATTGCGGCGCGGATGCAGGCGAATACTGCGCGATCTGGCTGGGACCGGAGATGCCCGGAGACCAACGGTGCGACGATGCGCTCTCCGCCACATTCGACAGCGCACCGCTGGATGAGGACCAGGATATTTCCGGCGCCCCGCGCCTGACGCTTCGCCTCGCGTCGGACCGGCCGCAGGCACAGATCGCGGTGCGGCTGAACCACCTGCATCCTGACGGGGCGTCCACACGGATCACCTATGGCGTGCTGAACCTGTCCCACCGTGACGGGCATGCGGAGCCGCGCCCGATGAGTCCGGGCCAGGACACGAAGATCGTGGTCACGCTGGACCACATCGCCTACCGCGTGCCAAAGGGTCACCGGCTGCGCTTGGCGGTTTCGAACGCCTACTGGCCGTTGATCTGGCCGTCGCCGGAGGCGGGAACGCTGCGCCTGACGCGTGGAAGCCTCGACCTGCCGCTTGCGCCCACCGACCGCGATCAGTGGACGTTCCTCCTGCCAGAGGCGGCAGACCCGTGGGAGACGGAAACCCTGCGCGAACCCGTCCATGCCCGCCGGCGCGAAACCGACATGGTGACAGGCGAAGTGCACCTGGTGATCGAGGACGACTTCGGCAAGCTCCGGGATCTGGGGCACGGCCTGGTATCCGGCCACGTCGCGCGGGAACGCTGGACCGTCCATCCGCACGATCCGCTCTCGGCCCGCGGGAGTTGCCATTGGACCGACGAGTTGCAGCGCGACCCGATCCGCCTTCGCACCGAAGCGCGCTGCGACATGTGGTCGGACGCCAGGAATTTCTATCTGAGCGCGACGCTCGAAGCCTATGAGAACGATACCCTCGTCTTCGACACGTCCGTGAGCGAGGAAATACCGCGCGACAACCTTTGACAAATGCGGCATCGCATCGCGTCAAGACCCTTGCGATGTGCCGGAAACTGCGCAAACCTTTGACTCATGAGTTAAAAAATCTGCGCAAGAACAAGCAGAGACACCAACCGGGAGAACGAAATGACCAACAAGCTTGACTATCTCGCCATGCGTGCAGCGCGGGGCCTGATCACCCGCCGCGAATTCATGGGACGTGCCGCGGCCATGGGCGTCACGGCGACCGCCGCCAGCACGCTGCTGGGCGATGCGGTGATGGCCCAGGGCGCACAGAAGGGCGGCACGATCCGCATGGGCCTGCAAGGCGGATCGTCGTCCGACAGCATGGATCCCGCGCTGGCCACGAACCAGGTGGCCTTGTCCGTGATCCGCCTCTGGGGCGAGCCGTTGGTGGAACTGGCCGATGACGGCGGCATCGATGGCAAGGTGGCCGAGAGCTACGAAGGGTCCGACGACGCCGCGACCTGGACCTTCAAGATCCGGCAGGGCATCACCTTCTCCAACGGCCAGCCGGTGACGGCCGAGGACGCGGCCGCGTCGCTGATGCGCCATTCGGGCGAGGAGTCCCAATCCGGCGCCCTGGGCATCATGCGGTCGGTCAAGAACGTCCGCGCCGAGGGTGACAGCGTGATCGTCGAACTGGACGGTCCCAATGCCGACCTGCCCTACCTGATGGCCGACTATCACCTGATGATCCAGCCGAATGGCGGCAATGACGACCCGACCGCCGCCATCGGCACCGGTCCCTACATCATCAAGGAATACGAGATGGGGGTCCGCTTCGTGGCCGAGAAGAACCCCAACCACTGGGGCGACCTGGGCCATGCCGACACCATCGAGGTGCTGGTGATCAACGACAACACCGCCCGCGTCGCCGCACTTCAGTCGGGACAGGTGGACATGATCGACCGGGTACCGCCGAAGACCGCCGGACTGGTGGAGCGTGCCCCCAACATCACCGTGCATTCCACCGCAGGGCCGGGCCACTACGTCTTCATCATGCATTGCGACACGGCGCCCTTCGACAACAACGACCTGCGGCTGGCGCTGAAATACGGGATCAACCGGCAGGAGATGGTCGACAAGATCCTCTTCGGCTACGGCTCCGTCGGGAACGATTCGCCGATCAACTCGTCCTACCCGCTCTATACGGAGTTCGAGCAGCGCACCTACGACCCCGACAAGGCGAAGTTCCACCTTGAGAAATCGGGCTTCGACGGGACCGTGCTGCTGCGGACCTCCGACAACTCCTTCCCCGGTGCTCCGGACGCCGCGGCGCTCTTCCAGCAGAGCTGCGCGGCCGCGGGTATCAACATCGAGATCAAGCGCGAGCCCAATGACGGCTACTGGTCCGAGGTCTGGAACGCCCAGCCCTTCTGCACAAGCTACTGGGGCGGGCGCCCGACGCAGGACCAGATGTTCACCACTGCCTATCTCTCCACGGCGGACTGGAACGACACGCGGTTCAAGAACGATCAGTTCGACCAGTTGCTGATCGCGGCCCGGGCCGAACTGGATCAGGCCAAGCGCAAGCAGATGTATGCCGACATGGGCATGATGGTCCGCGACGAGGGCGGGCTGATCTGCCCGATGTTCAACGACTTCGTCGATGCGACCACCGACCGGGTCGCCGGCTGGAAGGACGGCGTGGCCGGTCACGCGCTGATGAACGCCTACGCACCGCTCCGGATGTGGGTGACCTCCTGACATGGGACCGGTCGCAAGACTTCTGGCCCAGCGCATCGCGCTGGGCCTGCTCCTGCTGTTTCTCGTCTCCGGCCTGATCTTCGTCGGCACCAACATCCTGCCCGGGGATGTCGCACAGTCGATCCTCGGCCAGTCGGCGACGCCCGAAGCGCTGGCCAACCTGCGCGCCGAACTGGGTCTGAACGACCCGGCGCTGACGCGCTACTTCGCCTGGCTTGGCGGCGCGCTGACCGGCGATTTCGGCAACGCGCTCACCTCCGGCCTCGATATCTCCACCGAGATCGGCAAGCGGCTGGGCAACACGCTGTTTCTGGCGTTCTGGGCTGCGGTGATCGCGGTGCCGCTCGCCATCTTCCTGGGGCTGCTTGCGGTGCGGTACCGCGACCGCTGGCCCGACAAGCTCATTTCCGGCATCACGCTGGCCTCGATCTCGATCCCGGAATTCCTGATCGGCTACGTGATGATGTTCTTCATCGGCGTGAAGCTGGGCTGGTTTCCGTCCACCGCGATCTCCTACCGTCCCGATGCGGACCTTCTGTCCCGGCTTGAATCCATCGCCCTGCCGGTGCTGGTGCTTACGCTGGTAGTGCTGGCGCACATGATGCGCATGACCCGTGCCGCGATCCTGAACGTGATGCAGTCGGCCTATATCGAGACGGCCGAGCTCAAGGGTCTCACGATGTTCACGATCATCTGGCGCCATGCCTTCCCGAACTCGATCTCGCCGATCGTCAACGTGGTGATGCTGAACCTCGCCTATCTGGTGGTAGGCGTCGTGGTGATCGAGGTGGTCTTCGTCTACCCCGGCATG
Source organism: uncultured Aliishimia sp. (assembly GCA_965369035.1). GTDB lineage: Bacteria > Pseudomonadota > Alphaproteobacteria > Rhodobacterales > Rhodobacteraceae > Aliishimia. The sequence continues at coordinate 9,158 of CBDUPF010000085.1, read as the reverse complement.
GGCGGCTATCTTGTCGACCACGTGTCCAAGCGTGACGTGCCGGTGGTGCAGGCCTGCGGGCTCATCTTCGCGGCCGTCTATATCGGGCTCAACATGGTGGCCGACGTGGTGTCGATTCTCGCGAATCCGCGCCTGCGGCATCCGAAGTAGGGAGGGCCGGACATGCGTATCCCCCTTGCCGCCGCAATCGGCCTCTTCTTCACCGCGCTCTATTTCCTGATGGCGATCTTCGCGCCGCTCATCGCGCCCTACGGCTATGCCGAGATCGTGGGCGGTGTGTGGGAGCCGGCGTCGGACGCCTATCTGCTGGGCACCGATTCCATCGGGCGCGACCTGCTGTCCCGCATGATCTATGGCGGGCGCACCACGATCTTCATCGCGACGATGGCGACCATCCTCAGCTTCGTGACCGGCTCCGTGCTGGGCTTCCTCGCCGCCGTCCTTGGCGGCTGGGCCGACCAGCTGATGTCGCGGTTCGTGGACCTGCTGATGTCGATCCCGACGCTGATCTTCGCGCTGGTCGTGCTGTCGGTCATGCCGGTCACGATTCCGGTCCTGATCCTCGTCATGGGCCTGCTCGATTCGACCCGCGTCTACCGGCTGGCGCGCGCCGTGGCCGTCGACATCAACGTGATGGATTTCGTCGAGGCGGCGAAGCTGCGGGGCGAGGGGCGTGCCTGGATCATCTTCCGCGAGATCCTGCCCAACGCACTCTCCCCGCTGGTCGCGGAGATGGGGCTTCGGTTCATCTTCGCGGTGCTCTTCGTCTCCACGCTCTCCTTCCTGGGACTTGGCGTTCAGCCGCCGCAGGCCGACTGGGGCGGCATCGTGAAGGAGAACGCCGAGGGCATCGTCTATGGCATCGGTGCGGCGCTCTATCCGGCGGTCGCCATCGCGACACTGGCGATTTCCGTCAACCTCGTGGCCGACTGGATCCTCAACCGCACCACGTCGCTGAAAGGAGGTCGGGGATGACCGATCCGCTCGTCAGGGTCCGCAACCTCAAGATCGGCGCGACGGTTTATCCGCCCGGCGAAAAACCGCACGAGATCGAGATCGTGCACGGCGTGGATTTCGACCTCGAGCCCGGCAAGGTGCTGGGTCTGATCGGCGAATCCGGCGCGGGCAAGTCCACCATCGGGCTCGCCACCATGGCCTACGGGCGCGGCGGGGTGGAGATCACCGGCGGCGAGGTCTGGGTCAACGGGCGCGACATCCTCAAATCCAGCCTGCGCGACGTGCGCAGCCTGCGCGGCGGTGAGGTGACCTATGTCTCCCAGTCCGCCGCCGCCAGCTTCAACCCGGCCCGGCAGATCATGGAGCAGGTGACCGAGGCCGCGGTCCGCCACGGCAAGTTCTCGCGCCGGGATGCGGAGGAGCGCGCGGTCGAGCTGTTCCGCAAGCTCGGCCTGCCGGACCCGGAGACCATCGGCAAGCGCTACCCGCACCAGGTCTCCGGCGGTCAGTTGCAGCGCTGCATGACGGCACTGGCGCTCTGCCCGGAACCGGAGCTGGTGGTCTTCGACGAGCCCACGACGGCGCTTGACGTGACGACGCAGATCGACGTTCTGGCCGCGATCAAGGACGCCATCCGGGAAACCGGGGTCGCCGCGCTCTACATCACTCACGATCTCGCCGTGGTGGCGCAGGTCAGCGACGACATCATGGTGCTGAAGATGGGTGACATGGTCGAATACGGCCCCACCGACCAGATCATCAACCAGCCGCAGGAGGAGTACACCAAGGCGCTCGTCTCGGTGCGATCCATCGAGCATGTGGAGAAGCGGCCCGAAGGCGAGCCGGTCCTGCGCTGCGAGAACATCACCGCGCGCTACCAGGGCACGAAGTTCGACGTGCTCCACGATGTCAGCGTGGAGCTCTACCCGGCCCAGACGCTGGCCGTGGTGGGGGAATCCGGCTCCGGCAAGTCGACGCTGGCCCGCGTGATCACCGGGCTGCTGCCGCCACGCGAGGGGAGGATCATCTTCGACGGCCGGGAGTTGAACCCCGCGCAGGAGAAACGCCCCAAGGAGGATCTGCGCGAGTTGCAGATGATCTACCAGATGGCGGACGTGGCGATGAACCCGCGCCAGACGGTGGGCACGATCATCGGACGGCCGCTGCAGTTCTATTTCGGGCTGAGGGGGGCGGAGAAACAGCGGCGCATCCAGGAACTGCTGGACGAGATCGAACTGGGCGAGGGGTTCCAGGACCGCTACCCGGCGGAACTTTCGGGCGGGCAGAAACAGCGCGTCTGCATCGCGCGCGCACTGGCGGCCAAGCCGAAGCTGATCATCTGCGACGAGGTGACCTCCGCGCTCGACCCGCTGGTGGCGGACGGCATCCTGAAGCTGCTCTTGAACCTGCAGAAGATCGAGGGGGTCGCCTATCTCTTCATCACGCACGATCTGGCAACGGTGAAGGCGATCTCCGATTCCATCGCGGTGATGTACCAGGGGCGGGTCCAGCGATATGGCAGCAAGTCGGAAGTGCTGACCCCGCCCTTTGATGACTATACCGACCTGCTGCTGAGCTCGGTTCCGGAGATGAAGCTGGGCTGGCTGGAGGAGGTCCTGGCGCACCGCAAGATGGAGAGCGCGGGCAACTGAACCGGAGTCCCTGGCGGGACGCTTGGCCAACACCCTGAAACGGCGCGGTTCGCGGCGGGGACAATGGCGCAGACACCGGCCAGACGGTCACAAGCCCTGTTGGCCGACGCGCATGGTCGAAACGAGTGCCGCGCTTCGGGCCGGCGCCCAGTAGCGCGGGCGGGTCCGGGTCGCCGCAGGTCGGAGCGCGCGTCGTCAGTGCATCGAATGGGAAAAGGCGCCCTGCCCCAGCCCGGTTCCGACCCGCTTCGGCTCCGGGCGGAACGTCCCGTCAGCCGACATGCTCCTCGCCGTCTTTACCGTCCTGGCCAGGGTCGTCCTGGTCCAGACCGGCCTTCGCAGCTCCGGAAGGCGCTGCGCCTGCTTCACGGTGAGAAATCCGCGGGCTCCCCTGACCGTTCCGGTACCCGTGTCCCTTGGCCAGGCGGCGAGGATGGCGCGGAACTGACCGATTTGCGCCGAGGACAGACCCTGCATCACATAGGGGCCGGGATAGAAGCTCTCGGTCGGGGTCCCTTCCGCAAAGATGACCTGGTGGCGGTCGAACATGATGTGGAAATACTCCATCCGGCGGCAACCGTGCATCTGACCCACGCCGTTCAGACCGGTCAGCGCCTTGCTGGGCGCCAGCACTTCGCCGTCTCCGGTCGGGATCAGCATGCGGTGCTGTGGCGACACGATCAGGTCGCGATGCGGCAACCCGGCGCCAAGCGCCCCCCGCTTGATCAGGATCGGTTTCGCCTTGTCGGGCGTCGGCGACCAGCGGTGCGCCGTCGAGCTGATCCACCTGATCGGCTGGAACCCCTGGTCGATCGTCCAGACCATGTCGCCGCATTTCAGCGTCTCGACGGCGGCCGGACCTGCGTCGGTTTCGATCTGCGTGCCGCGGCCGAAACACAGGATGCGACTGGAGAATGCCGAGTAACTGACAGTCCCGTCACCGCTCTGATTCGAGATTGCGTAGTTGACACCGGGGATCAACGGCGTGTCCGAGACCAGCGCGTAGTTCAGCGTGTTCATCGGCGCGAAGTCATTGTTCGATGTCGTCTTTTCGAAGACCACGTAGACGGTGAATGGCGGATCGCCATTGTCCGGGGTCACGTCGAACTTGTGCCGCGACGCGACGACCGCATTCGGGGTGAAGATCGTGGAGTCCGGCCCGACGACCTGGCTTGTGTCGTCCGGATTGTAGTCGTCAAAGACCGCGTCGTTGTCGCGGACATAGAATTCCTCTTCGGCGCCCGACGCAAAGGAGAACGAATGCGTCCCGCCCGGGTCGCTCCAGAGATCCTCCATCGTCGCGCTGAGCGTCGTGTTGACTGTCAGAAGTGCGAATGCCATGCGCCAGCCCTTGCGTGCCTTTCTGCGCATGTCATAGGCGGACCCGGTTAACCGGCTCCTATCGGCTGAGGTCAGTTCGACTAAGAGTTTACCTAACGGACCTGAGCCGGCCCCTGGTGGGCAGCCGTACCGAACCGCATGTGGACGACTGCAGGGCGGACCTGGCGTCGCGCGCGGTCCGGCACGGGCCGGGAACCCGGTTCAGGTACGATCTTCGGGCGGAGTTTCGTCGTCGTTGAGGATCCGCATGGCATCGCCTTCGATGTCGGAATACTGGTCCGATTTCAGCGTCCAGAGAAAACCCACCAGCGCCAGCAGCCCAAGGCCCAGCGACACCGGGATCAGCACGACAAGCACGTTCATGTCTTTGCTCCCTTCCGCATCGCGTTGGCGATGACGGTAATCGAACTGGCCGACATGGCAATGGCCGCGATCAGCGGGGTGACGAAGCCGGCCATCGCCACGGGCACCGCGATCACGTTGTAGAGCCCGGCCAGCACGATGTTTTCCCGCATGCGCCGATTGGCGGTCCGCGCCTCGGCCAGCACCGCCGGGATCACCGCGACGTCACCGCCCAGAAGCACGGCATCGGCGGCGTTTCGGCTCGCCTCCAGCGCCGAGGACGGCGCGATGGAGGCATGGGCGCGAGCCAGCGCAGCGGTATCATTGAGCCCGTCGCCGACCATCAGGATACGCCGGCCTTCGTCGGCCAGACGGCCCACCAGCGTTGCCTTTTCCTCCGGCGAGACGCCGGCGCGCACGTTCGAGATGCCGAGTTCGTCTGCCAGCGCGCCCGCACGGTCGGCGCTGTCGCCGGAGAGCAGCATCGTGTCGAAGCCACGCACCTCCAGCGCCGCGATCATCTCCGCCGCGCCCGGCAGCGCGCTCTCGCCGAAATGAAGTGGCACGGGCCCCGTAGTGCCGCGCCGGAACACCGTCCGGTCGGGCTGGTCGTAGTCGCGCCCGGAGCCGAGTGTCACCGGCAGGCCGTTCAATTGCGCACGAACCCCGAAGCCCGCCTCCTCCTGCACGTGATCGATTTCGGCCGCCGCGACATCGGGAAGCGCGGTGACGATGGCGCGGGCCAAAGGATGATCCGACGCCAGTGCCAGCGCCTTCAGCACCGGCAGGTCATCGGCCGCCACGTTGGACGGATCGAAGCTTTGCCGCGTCAGCGTCCCGGTCTTGTCGAAGACCACCGTATCGACTTCCGCCAGCCGCTCCAGCGCCGTGGCGTTCTTGAGCAGCACACCCCGGCGGAACAGGCGCGCCGTCACGTTGGTCGCGACCGCAGGCACGGCCAGGCCCAGTGCGCAGGGGCAGGTGATGATGAGCACGGCGACGGCCACGTTGATCGATTGCCGCCAGTCCCCCGTGGCCCAGAGCCATCCCAGCAACGCCAGCCCGGCGAGGATGTGCACACCGGGCGCGTAGGTGGCCGCGGCCCGGTCCGAGAGCGAGCGGTAGGCGCCGCGCGCATTCTCCGCCACCTCCACCAGCGCGGCGAGGCGACGCAGGGTGCTGTCCTCCCCGACGCCCGTGGCGCGGACCCGCAGGGGGCCGGTGAGCGCGATGGTGCCGGCGGTGAGTTCCTGGCCCGCGCGGGAGGGCACGGGTTCCGCCTCCCCGGTGATGAAGCTGAGATCGAGCAGGCTCTCGCCGCTTTCGAGCACGCCGTCGACGGCAAGGCGGCCGCCCGGTTGCACCGCGACGATATCCCCGGCCTGCACATCGGCCAGCGCGATTTCGCGGACCTCGCCATCGATCTCGATCCGCACCCGGGACGGCTCCAGCGCGGTCAGCTCCTTGGCGGCCGAGCGGGCGGCCCGGCGCATGCGGTGGTCAAGGAAGCGCCCGATCAGCAGAAAGAAGGTCAGCGACAGAGCCGCGTCGAAATAGGCGTGCCGCCCGCCCTGGGTGGTTTCGTAGAGCGACATGACCAGCGCCAGCGCGATGGCCAGCGCGATGGGCACGTCCATGTTCATCCGCCCACCCCGGAGCGCCCTGAGCGCGGAGGAAAAGAACGGCTGTGCCGCGACCGCGGTGACCGGCAGCGCGATCGCGGCGCTGATCCAGTGGAACAGGTCGCGCGTGACCTCCTCCGCCCCCGACCAGACCGCGACGGAGAGCAGCATGACATTCATCATGGCAAAGCCCGCGAGCCCCATGCGCCACAGCAGCGCGCGACCCTGCGCGTCGGCCTCGCCCTCCAGCACCTCGGGGTTGAGCGGATAGGCCTCGAACCCCGCGCGGGTCAGATGTTCGATCAGGCTCGCATCGGAGATCCCCTCGTCGGCCTCCACCGTCACGCGCTTGAGCGAATAGTTGACACGGGCGTAGCCGACACCCGACAGGCGCGACAATGCGGATTCCACCCCGGCGATGCATCCGGCACAATGGATGGACGGCAAGGAAAAGACACGCCGCGTCCGGACGGTGTCGGGCCGACCCAGATCGCCCGCAAGATCGCCTGCCGCGCAGGCCGGACAGGCGGTCACCGTCACCGGACGACCTCGACGACGATGCGCTGCTTGAAGAGCGTGCCGTCCTCGGCCCGGGCCTCGACCCGCAGGTTCCAGTTACCCTGTGCCTCGGCCCCGGTCATCTGCAGCGGAGCAATGAATTCGGACCCCGTCCAGGCAAAGACGGGAGTCCGGTCAGCGGCGGTCATCGTGGCGCGTCCGAACACGGCCTTCACGATCTCCGGCTGCACCGGTTCGCCCGCCTTGTCGAAGCTCAGCCAGAGCGATCCCCGCTCGAGCCGCGCCGCGACGTCCCAGCCGAGAGCCTCCTGCGCGGTTCGATCCGTGTCGAAGCTCTGACTCGCGACATAGGAGTTCTTGACCTCGAGCCCGGGGAAGGTGCGCACCGCGTTGAACGCGAGCGTCAGGTTCACCGCGATGATGATGCCGAAAGCCGTCCCGAACAGGGCCAGGACATGCCAGCCGGTGATGCGCCGTATCGTCATTGCACCCTCCCGTTGAATGTCGTCTCGCGGCCGGCCCGCGCGTCGCTGAAGGCGTCCTCGACCCAAAGGCTCAACTCCGTCCGGTCGCGCGTGGCGGCCGGGTCCTGCGGACGGGCGGTCACATAGACGCGGACCTCGCGGGTTTCGTTCGCGGGAACCGTGACATGGCCCGGCCGTTCGTCGCCAGTGTTTTCCACGTCGAGGCGCAGGATTTCATCGGAATTCAGCAGGACGCGGAACTCGCGGTCCTCTCCGGTCTTGTTGCGCAGCCGGATCTGATAGGCGTTGCGGATCGCGCCGTCGGACAGCGTGATGAAGGTCGGGTTGCGCACCGGCTCGACGTTCAGGTCGATATCCGAGCGGATGAAGAGCGCCCAGACCAGACCCACGCCGATCGCGCCCCAGAGCGCTGTGTAGATGAGTGTGCGGACACGGAAAACGTGCTGCCAGATCGGGCGTGGCGGCTTTCCGGTACGTTCCCGCGGCTCGTCCGACAGTGCGAGGTAGTCGATCAGACCCCGCGGCTTGCCGATCTTCGCCATCACCTCGTCACACGCGTCGATACAGAGCGCGCAGGTGATGCACTCCATCTGCTGGCCGTCCCGGATGTCGATGCCCATGGGGCAGACGTTCACGCAAGCCATGCAGTCGATGCAGTCGCCGGGCCCGGCCGCGTCCATCTGGGGCGCCGCGGTGCCGTCATCCTCGCGCAGATCCGTGACGAGCTGGCGGTTGTCGGTGCGGGCGCCGGGATAGGGCGTGGGTCGATAGACCGCGGTGCCGCGTCCGTGTTCCGCCTGCTCTGCCGCGATGCGTTCGGCCTCTGCCGCCATCTCGCGCCGGCGCTTGCCCTTGGCGCGCGGCTCGCCACGCCATCCGCGATAGGCCACGGTCAACGTGTCGTCGTCCATCATCGCGCCCTGGATACGCGGCCAGGGACACATGTAGATGCAGACCTGCTCGCGCATGAACCCGCCGAAGACGAAAGTCGTGGCGGTCAGGATCGCGATGGTGGAATAGGCGACCGGATGGGCCGAGAAGGTCAGAAGGTTCATCGCCAGCGTCGGTGCATCGGCGAAATAGAAAACCCAGGCCCCGCCGGTCGCGACGGAAATCAGCAGCCAGACCACCCATTTCGTGATCCGGAGCCGCCATTTCCTTGCATCCCAGGGTGCATTCCAGAGACGCACGCGAGCATTTCGATCCCCTTCGATCCAGCGCTCGACCAACATGAAGAGGTCCGTCCAGACCGTCTGTGGGCAGGTATAGCCGCACCAGACCCGGCCCAGCGCCGAGGTAAACAGGAACAACCCCAGGCCCGCCATGATAAGCAGGCCCGCGACGAAATAGAACTCGTGCGGCCAGATCTCGATCCAGAAGAAGTAGAAGCGCCGCCCGGCGAGGTCGATCAGGACAGCCTGATCCGGCAGGTTCGGGCCGCGATCCCAGCGAATCCAGGGCGTCAGGTAGTAGATGCCCAGCGTGACCACCATGATCCACCACTTGAACCGGCGGAAAAACCCGGACACGCGCCTGGGAAAGACCGGTTCCCGCGCCTTGTAGAGCTGGGGCGCACTCGACTCTGACATCGCAATCACTCCTGTTCGCGGGGCCTTGTCGCGCGCAGGCCCCTTCGGCGTCCTTGATCTGGGTCAACCAGCGGCCGTTTTCGCCTCGCGCCGCAGCCAGGTGACGAACTTGCGCAGGGCCGGTCGCTGAGTCCCGGGATGGGTGACAAGGTAGTAACCCTTGTCGCTGTCCTCCTCGAAAAGCACAACCAGCAAGCCCGCGTCGATGTCACACATCGCCGCGACCTTCGTGGTGACGGCGATGCCATGCCCGGCGCGCGCGGCATCCAGCATCAGGTTGCCGGGTACCGTCAGCAGCCCGCCCTGCCGCATGTCGGCCACGCCTTGCCGGGCCAGCCACCCGGAGGCTTCGTGCGTGCCCAGTTCCTGGATCCAGGGAAACGTCGCGAGCGTCGCCGGATCGCGCGGCGGGTCGCTCCCCACGAGCTCCGGTGATCCCACGCCGATCACCGGCGCGGACATCAGGAAGGCGGCATCGAGCCCGGGCCAGGTGCCAAGGCCGTAGCGGATGGCGAGGTCGATGCCACCCGGCGCAGGATCACGAATTTCCGGACCGGGCGCGATGACGAGGTCGATATCGGGATGCGCCATGCGGAAAGCCGGGTAGCGTGGCATCAGCCAGGTCGACGCGAAACTGGTCGTGGTGGTGAC
>CBDUPF010000084.1:0-12912 GCA_965369035.1 uncultured Aliishimia sp. | reverse complement strand
CCTCCTTGAGCTTGCGCTCGAGCGTCACCGCCGAGCCGGTGATCGTGTTCTTCACGTACTGCTGGGTGATCGTCGAGCCGCCCTGCGCGATCTGTTCGGCCTCGAGGTTGCGCACCGCTGCACGGGCGACCGCGGCGACGTCGACGCCCGCGTGGAGGAAGAAGCGCCGGTCCTCAATCGCGACCACGGCCTGCGCCAAGTCGTTCTTTACGCGGGTCATCGCATCGTTTCGTGAAATCAAGTTGCAGGGCTCTCCGGCGCAGGTCGCGTCGGGGATCGGTCCTGCGCAGTTCTAGGATAGTGCCATGCCGAAACTGAACGCATTGGCCGTGTTCAACCCCACGGTTCTGCTGGCCTTCGCGCTGATGGCGATCATCGTGATGATGATCCTGCCGATTCCCGCGTTTCTGCTGGACATCGGGTTGGCTGCGTCCTTCGCGCTGGCCATCCTGATCTTCACCATCACGCTGTTCATCGAGCGGCCGCTGGAGTTCTCGTCCTTCCCGACGATCCTGCTGGCCTCTCTCATGCTGCGGCTGTCGCTGAACATTTCCTCGACCAAGCTCATCATCGGCCAGGGCCACACCGGCACCAGCGCGGCGGGCAATGTCATCGAAGGCTTCGCGCAGTTCATCATGGGCGGCAGCGTCTTTCTCGGGCTCGTGGTCTTCTGCGTGCTTCTGATCGTGAACTTCATGGTCATCACCAAGGGTGCCACCCGGATGGCCGAGGTCGGCGCGCGTTTCGCCCTGGACGCGATGCCGGGCAAGCAGCTGGCGATCGACGCAGATGTCGCCGCGGGATCCATCAACCATGAAGAGGCCAAGGCCCGCCGCGAACGCGAACAGCAGGAAACCACGTTCTTCGGGTCGCTCGACGGTGCGTCGAAATTCGTGAAGGGCGACGCGGTCGCCGGCTTGCTGATCACGTTGATGAACCTGGTCGCGGGACTTGTCATGGGTGTCGTCGTGCACGACATGGCCTTTGGGCAGGCGTTCGAAACCTACGCGATCCTGACTGTCGGTGACGGGCTGGTTTCGCAGATCCCGGCCGTGATCATCTCCATCGCCTCGGCCCTGCTGCTGGCCCGCGGTGGCACCACCGGCGCCACGGACCTCGCGGTCTTCAGCCAACTCGGCAAACACCCTGCCGCGCTCTATTCCGTGGCCGGGCTGATGTTCGTCTTTGCCCTTTTCCCCGGCCTGCCGTTCCTGCCCTTCGTCTTCGGCAGCATCGGGCTGGCGGGGCTGGGCTACTGGCGCCACAGCCGCCCGGAACCGACCGAGGACGACGACATCCTGGAACCCGAGGACGCCGTGCCCGCAGAACGTCCGATCGGCGATCTGCTGGAACTGGACGACATCCATGTCGAATTCGCGACCGACCTCGTCAACATGGTGCTCGACCCCGGTACCGGTCTCGACGCGCGTATCGTGAACATGCGCCGGCACGTCGCCTCGTCCTTCGGCATCATCCTGCCGGAGATGCGCTTGTCGGACAATGCCGGGCTGCCGTTCGGCACCTACCTGATCCGGATCCAGGGGGTCGAGCAGGCCCGCGGACACCTCGAACGCGACCAGGTGATGGCACTTCTTCCGGAAGGTGCGGCCAAGTCGGGCGTGCCCGGCGTGACAAAGGAACCGGTCTATGGCGCCCCGGCCCGGTGGATCCCGCAGGCAGAACGCGAAACGGCCGCGCTGGAAGGTATGACGCTGGTCTCGCCCACCGAGATCCTCGCCACGCACCTGCTCGAAGTGGTCAAGCGGAACCTCTCGCGCCTGCTGACGCTGAAGTCGCTGCGGCGTATCCTCACCGAACTGACCACCGTCTCCGACCCGAAACGGGCCGACGCCAACCGCAAGCTGCTCGACGAACTGGTTCCCGACAAGGTTCCGATCGACGTGCTGCACACCGTGCTGCGCCTGCTGCTCGACGAACAGGTGTCGATCCGGAACCTGCCGCTGATCCTGGAGGCGATTGCCGAAGCGCGCATCGTCCAGGCCGCACCGGAGGCGATCTGCGAGCATGTCCGCCACCGGCTGGGCTTCCAGCTGGTCGCCGAGCTGCGGCGCGAGGACGGCACCGTTCCGCTCGTGCAGCTGGCGCCCGAATGGGAAGACGCGTTCAACAACTACCAACTGGGCGACGGCCGGACCAAGGGTGACATCGCCCTGCCGCCCGATCTGTTCAATGCGCTGGCCGATGGCGTGGCGGACAAGGTTCGCAGTGCCAACGACATGGGCATCTTCCCCGCGCTCGTGACCAGCACGCAGCGTCGCCGGTTCCTCAAGACCCTGGTCAAGGCCAAGGGCATCTCCGCCCCGGTCCTGTCGTTCGAAGAGATCGGAACCGACGCGCGCCCGTCGCTCGTGGGGGTGGTCCCCGCCTGATGGAAGGGCTGGAGGAGATCATGCGCATCATGCAAGGCCAGGCCACGCTGGCCTTCGCCGTCTTCCTGCGCATGTCCGCGTTCTTCTCCGTCATGCCGGGGTTCGGCGAACGGTCGGTGCCGATGCGGATCAAGCTGGGACTGGCCGTTGCGATGACAATGGTGGTGCTGCCGGCGGTCACGCCCTCGGCCAACCTGTCACAACCGCTGATGCTGATCGTGACCGAGATCCTGACCGGCCTGATCCTCGGTCTCAGCCTGCGGCTCTTCGTTCTGGCACTGCAGACTGCAGGCTCCATCGCGGCCCAGGCGACATCGCTCTCCCAACTGCTGGGCGGTACCGGCGCGGAGCCGATGCCGGCCATGGGTCATGTGCTGGTGGTGGCCGGGCTGGCCCTGGCCGTGATGACCGGGCTGCATATCAAGGCAGCGCAGTTCTTCGTGCTGAGCTACGAGCTGGTTCCGGCCGGACAGTTCCCGGCGGCGGACCTGTTCAGCGAGTGGGGCGTGTACCGCGTGGCGCGCGCCTTCACGCTGGCCTTCAGCCTCGCCGCGCCCTTCGTGATCCTGTCGGTGATCTACAACCTGGCGCTCGGCGCGATCAACCGCGCCATGCCGCAACTGATGGTCGCCTTCGTCGGTGCGCCCCTGATCACGGCCGGCGGCCTGGTGCTGCTGCTGCTCGCGGCGCCGGTGATGCTGTCTGCCTGGATCGAGGCGCTGGACGTGTTCCTGGCGGCACCGATGGCCGGAGACGGCTGATGTCGGGGCAGGACGACGATACCACAGACAAGCCATTTGAACCGACACCTCACAAGCTGCAGGAGGCGCGGAAGAAGGGCGACATCCCGAAATCGCAGGACATCAACACCACTGCCGCCTATGCGGGGCTGTTCCTTGCGCTGGTGATCGTGTCGTCGGGCGCGATGCGGGACAGTGCCAGCGCGCTCATGGTGCTTCTGGATCAGCCGGCCCAACTGGCCCCGCTCTTCTTCGAAGGGAGCAGCGCCGCGCCGATGGGACAGATCCTGAAGCACATCGGGGCATTTCTCGGAATCCTGTTCGGTGTGCCGGCCTGCATGGTGATCGTCGCGGCCATTGCCCAGCGCAGCATCGTCTTCGCGCCGTCGAAGATCGCGCCGAAGCTGAGCCGGATCTCGCCGGTCAGCGTCGCCAAGCAGAAATTCGGCCCATCGGGCCTGTTCGAGTTCTTCAAGAGCTTTCTCAAGCTGGTGATCTACGGCACCTGTCTCGCGCTCTTCATCAAGTCCGAACTGCCGCAGATCATGATCACGACCGGGCTCGAGGCCCCCATCGCCCTTGTGTACCTGGGCAAGCTGTTCCTGGGCTTTCTGTCCATCGTGATCGCCGTCTCGGCCGCGATCGGCGGCATCGACTACATGTTCCAGTATTTCGAGCATCGCCGGAAGCTGATGATGAGCCGCAAGGAGCTTCAGGACGAGAACAAGGAGAGCGAAGGCGACCCGCACATGAAGCATCAGCGCATGCAGCGCGGCCGTGACCGGGCGATGAACCAGACGTTGAAGGACGTGGAAACCGCGGACGTCGTGATCACCAACCCGACGCATTACGCCGTCGCCCTGCACTGGAGCCGGATGCCGGGCGAGGCCCCGACCTGCGTCGCCAAGGGCACGGACGAGAACGCCCTGGCGATCCGCGAGCGCGCAAAGGAACATGCGGTTCCGATCCACGAGGACCCGCCCACCGCGCGGGCCCTGCACGCGACCGTGGAGATCGGAGAGGAGATTCCGCCCGAACTCTACCAGGCCGTGGCGACCGCGGTGCGGTTTGCCGACGCCATGCGCCAGCGGATGAAGGACAGGCCCTACTGATGTCGGATCGGATGAAAACCCTGCTGCAGCTCGAACAGCTTCGCAGCCTGAAGTCGCAAAAGGCGCTGGCCGAGATCACGGCCGAGGAATCCAGGCTGCGCACCCAGATCCGCACCTTGCAACAGCACCGCCGGAACAGCCACGATCCCGATCCCGGCCTGATGCCGATGCGCGCCATCGGCGCCGACATCCTGTGGCAGGGGTGGATCGACCGCACGCAATCCGACCTCAACATGGACCTCGCCCGCGTTCTGGCGCGCAAGGCGCCGATCGCCAAGCGCGCACGCAAGGACATCGGGCGCCGCGACGTGGTGTCGGAGATGAAGGATCAGATGCAGGTCGCGGACAAGCGCGCAGAGGAAGCCGGACGGCTCGACTCGATGTTGCAGGTCGCTGCGGTGCAGGCCGCGCTGACCCGCAAGCCGGACGGGGGTTGACCGGGCCGCGTAAACGGTCGCATCCGCCGGTCGCTTCTGGCAAATGCGCCATTGTTCTGCGCGCGCTCGTTGCGCCTTGCTCGACGACATGGCGTCAGCGAGTTCACGAAAAAGCCCGGCGGCCGCGCGATCCACGCTGCCGCCGGGCTTTCGAAACGCTCAGACGGGCTCAGTAGTCCTGTCGTGCGATGTCACGGATCAGGACGTCGGTCACATGGCTGCCGGCATCGCGCACAGCCACCTCGCGCAGTGCCGCACGCAGCACGTCGAGGTTGTTCTTGTCCGTGAAATGACCGCGGAAACCGCCGACATTGGCGTGATCGAAAAGAACCTGGAGAAAGGAATCGCGCAGTTTCGGCTCAAGCCGGATTATCGCTTCCCGATGGCCGGTCTCGAGCTCGATGCTCAGGGCGAGCAGGACAAGCGCGGACACCGCGCCGTCGTCGACGACCGGGATGACGAACTGGTTCTCCATCTTCACGTACTCACGACCGACGGGACCGTCGTCTTCGCCGTGGCCGGCCTTTTTGGGATGTGCCTCGACATGCGCCTTCGTCTCCTCGCCCTCTTCGGCGTGTTCGACCGGTTCGGGTTCGGGTGCAGGGCGCAGGAAGACACCGGCGCCAACGCCGGCGCCGGTTCCGATGAGAAGCAGGAGGATGGGCAGGAGTTTCTTGATCATGTCACGTCCTCAGAACGGAAGAATGATGTCCATCACCTGCTGCCCGTAGCGGGGCTGCTGGACGTCGGTGATCTGGCCACGGCCGCCATAGGAGACCCGCGCGGACGCGATCTTGTCGTAGGTGATCTCGTTCTGGCGCGAGATGTCCTGCGGGCGGACGTAGCCCGACACCAGAAGTTCGCGCATCTCGAAGTTCACACGGACCTCCTGCGAACCGGAGATTGCAAGGACACCGTTGGGCAGCACGTCGGTCACGGTCGCCGCGACGCGCAGGGTCAGTTTCTCCTTGCGTTTCACGGAGCCGTCACCGCCCGAGGAGCTGCTGGAGTCTATCGACACCAGATCGTCCATCGACGCGCCATCGGGCAGGCTTTCGTTGATACGCTGCGAGATCCCGCCCAGTTGCGGCAGGCTCAGGCTTTCGCTGCCACCGCGCGACCGCTCGCTCGAATTCGAGATCTCGGCCTTCTCGTCGATCTCGATCACGACGGTCAGGATGTCCCCGCGCGACATCGCGCGGCGGTCGCCAAGCAGCGAGCTTTGCGAGCGGCTCCAGAGCGAGGCCTCGGTCACGCGCGGGCGCGCGTCCAGCGATTCCGGAAGCCCGGGCGACATCATGGCGGCGTGTTCGACGCCCGCCTGTGTCGGTGTGAAATCAGGTGCCTTGCCCACGTTCTCCAGCCGCGAACAACCGCCCAGGGCAGCGAGGGTCAAACCAATGAATACGGCGTTTCTCATGCCATTCCTTTCTGGGATGTCCGGGTCACTGCCCGGTCACATCGATGCTGCCGTTCGGCAAGACAGTGCCGAACAAGGTGGTGCGCGACGACATGTTCATCACGCGGACAGTGTCGCCTTCGGCGCCGCGGTCCAGCGCGCGCCCATGCGTCGAGATGATCAGGCCGCTGCGATTGAAGACCAGCGGAACGATCTCGTTTCTCTCCACCAGAGCAGGTGGAGCCAGGTTTTCGGGGCGGACCGGGCGGCCCGCATAGAGCACCACGCGCGTCTCCATGCCGATCACGTCGCTCAGGTCGCTCAGACCGTAACTCGGCAATTCCGGATCGATCGAGACGTCGTGACTGGTCAGGATCGTGTTGGCACGGATCGTCTTGACCGCGACGACCGCTTCGGCGCGGCCCAGTCCGGCGACCGTGATCAGCAGGGCTGCCAGGATCCACCTCATCATCGTACCTGCGTCGTCGCGCCCATCATCTGATCGGCGGCAGAGATGACCTTGGCGTTCATTTCATAGCCGCGCTGGGCTTCGATCAGCTCCGTGATTTCGCGCACGGCATCGACCGAGCTGTCCTCGAGATAGCCCTGGCGCAGGCGTCCCAGGCCGTCGAGTCCGGGCGTGGAGGCCAGCGGCGGACCGGACGCCTCGGTCTCCACGAAGAGGTTGGAGCCGATCGCCTCGAGCCCCTTGGCGTTCGTGAAGCCCGACAGCGTCAGCTGACCCAGCAGTTCGGCCTCGTCGCTGTCGACGAAATAGGCATAGACCTCGCCGTCGCCATTGATCGAGATGCTGCGCGCATCTGTGGGGATCGTGATTTCCGGCGCCACCGGATAGCCGTCATTGGTGACGATCAGCCCCTCGCCGGTGCGCTTCAGACCACCATCGCGGGTAAAGGCCGACTGCCCGGAGGGCAGCGTCACCTCGAAATAGCCGTTGCCCTCGATGGCGAGATCGAGATCGTTCCCGGTGGCGGCCAGCGAACCCTGCTCCAGCTGGACGGAGATCGCGGAGGGACGCACGCCGAGACCGAGCTGAACGCCGGTGGGCAGGATCGTACCGTCGGAGGCGTTCACCGTACCGGGCCGTACCATCTGTTGATAGTGCAGGTCCGCGAATTCGGCGCGCCGGGCGTTGTAGCCGGTCGTCGACATGTTCGCGAGGTTGTTCGATATCGTTTCGACCCGCATCTGTTGTGCGGTCATGCCGGTGGCTGCGATTTGCAGGGCTCGCATCTGCTCGTACCTCTCAGTTTATTTTGTAAAGGACCGCAACGCGTCGCGGACACGCTGGTTTTCACTGTCCAGGAAGGACTGACCGAGTTCATAGGCGCGCTGGACCTCGATCATCCGCGCAAGCGCCGTGATCGGATCCACGTTCGAACTCTCGGTGAAGCCCTGCAATACGCGCGAGGTCTCGGCGGGTTCGTATCCGGCTTCGGCCACGAACATGACGCCATCCTCGCGGGTCATCATCATCGGATCGACGGGCTGGACCAGGCCGATCTGACCCAGCAGCCGGCCATCGGCGCTGATCGTCCCATCGGAGGCCACGGCGATCGGCCCCGCATCGGGGGGTACGAAGACCGGCGCTCCACCGGCGTCCAGAACCCGGAACCCGTCGGGCGTGACCAGGTCGCCGTCGGCATTGGTCGAGAAGCTCCCCGCGCGGGTCAGACGTTCGCCCGCCGGCGTCTCGATCAGGAAATAGCCGTCACCCTCGATCGCGAAGTCAAGCGTGCCGCCGGTCTGGTTCAGCGTGCCCTGCACGAAGGACGTGTTGCGCGTGTTGCCGTTGCCCATCGAGAGCGAGCGCCCGTCGGGGTTCGCCTTGATGAACTCGGAAAAGATCAGGCCTTCCTGACGGTATCCCGTCGTCGCGCTGTTGGCGATGTTGTTGGCCACGATGCTCATCTCGCGCATCAGTCCGACCTGACGGGAGAGGGTGGTATAGCTTGCGCTGTCCATTTGTCAGCCTCCTGAAATCAAGGGAATGATCTGGCCCTGGAAGAGCGTCACGATGGAAGCGGTCATGAACCCCATGGACATCCAGAAGACGACGACGATCGCGGCCAGTTTCGGCACGAAGGTCAGGGTCATCTCCTGGATAGAGGTGAGCGCTTGCAGCAGACCGATCGCCACACCGACGATCAACGCCACGGCGAGGATCGGGATCGATACGACCACAGCGGTCCAGAGACCCTGACGGAGCGTGTCGAAGAAGACGATCTGTTCCAGCATCGTTCAGACCGGCATCCGCAGGATTTCCTGGTACGCCTCGACGACCTTGTTGCGGATCGTGACCGCGGTCTCGACCGCCAGTTCGGTCTGCGCCAGCGCCTGGACCAGCGCATGCGGGTCGGCATCGCCGGTCATCGCGGCCTGGGCCGTGGCCTCGGCATTGGCGAGCGTCTGCGCGAAATCCTGCATGGTGCCGCGTGCGGCGTCGCCGATGCTTTCCGGTTCGGTGGCAGGTTTGGAAGCCGCATATTTCTGTACGGCGGAGATGGCACGAACATCCATTCTGGTATGCTCCTTTCGTGGTGGTGGTGGGGGTAGGTCTTAGCGCCGCAGCAGGTCCATGAGGCTGGACGACATGGCGCGGGTCTGTTCGAAGATCTTCAGGTTCGCCTCGTAGCTGCGCTGCGCTTCGCGCGCGTCGGCCAGCTCGATCAGCAGGTTGACGTTGGATCCCTCGTAGTGGCCGGTCTCGTCGGCCAGCGGGTGGCTGGGCTCGTAGATCCGCTTGAGGTCGGACCGGTCGAGGTGCATGCGCCCGGCCTTGACCTTGTCGGGTCCGTTGCCGTGGGCATTCTCCACCTCGAAGGCGACGGTCTTGCGCCGGTAGCCGGGCGTGTCGGAGTTCGAGATGTTCTCGGAGAGATGGCGTAGCCGCGTGGCCTGCGCGCGCAGACCGCTGGTGGTAACATCCAGTGCCTGGGAAAATTCGCTTGCCATGATCAGGACCTCGACAAAGTTGTGTGCAGAACCGTCAGCGCCGACTTGTAGATCGCCAGCGCACGATCGTGCTCGCGCTTGGCCTCGACCGATTCGAGCAGTTCGCGCTCGGCGGAGACGGTGTTGCCATCGGGTGCGGGATCGTTGCGGTCTTCGGTCAGGCGTGCATGGACAACATCGGCGCCGGCACCCATCAGGTGGCCGGGCCGCGTCGCACGCAGGGCCTGGTGCTGCCCGGTCGATTCGGTCAGTTCGCTGAAGCTCGCCAACCGCTGGGCGCGATAGCCCGGCGTGTCGACATTCGCCATGTTCTGGGCGGCCACTGCCTGTCGGCGTCCCGCGTGGGATGCCATGGCCGAAGACATCTTGAAGATGCCGAGATTTTCAAACATCGGGGTTTCTCCCTCGATCCAAATTCAATCAAGGCTTAACCCTGATTCCTTTACATTCGGTTTGCGGCAGTCAGGAGGATCGACATGCACACCGAATTGATTGATGACCTCACCCGGCGGATCTCGGCCATGAAGCCGGTTCAGCCCGTGGGCCGGGTCATCGCGACCGATGGCGGACAGGTGCTGGTGTCTGGCCTCACGCGGACTGCGTCTCTGGGCGACCAGGTCGTGATCTTCGTGCCTGGTGCGGACCGCATCAACGGAGAGGTCACGCGAATCGAAGGCGCCCATGTCACGGTCATGCCGGACGGGGCGCTGACCGGCCTGTCTCTGGGTGCACGCGTCGTGCGTCGCGATCCACTCGCCGTCGCTCCGTCGAGACACTGGCTGGGGCGGGTGGTCGACGCCAACGGGGATCCCATGGACGGCCGGCCGCTGAGCAAGGGCGCAACCTCGCGCGGGCTGAAAGCGCCGCCCCCTCCGGCGGCGTTCCGGCGCGGATTCGGACCCCGTCTGGGCACAGGATCCCATGCGCTCAACACCGTGCTGCCGCTCGTGCGCGGGCAGCGGATCGGCCTTTTTGCCGGCTCCGGCGTGGGAAAGTCCACCCTGCTCGCGACGCTGGTTCAGAACGTGGAATGCGATGTCGCCGTCGTGGCGCTGGTCGGCGAACGCGGACGCGAACTTCGCCATTTCGTGCAGGAGGTGCTGGGCGAGAAAGGCATGCGGAAATGCGTCGTGGTCGCGGCCACGTCCGACCGCTCCGCGCTGGAACGGCGCCGCTGTGCCTGGACCGCCATGAGCGTGGCCGAGCATTTCCGCGACGAAGGGAAATCGGTGCTCTACATCGCCGATTCGATCACCCGCTTCGCCGAGGCCCACCGCGAGATTGCATCGGCCACCGGGGAGGTCCCGGTGTTGCGCGGCCATCCGCCCTCGACGGCGCAGCTGATCACGGAGCTGTGCGAACGGGCCGGCCCCGGCATCGACGGCACCGGCGACATCACCGCGGTCCTGTCGGTTCTCGTGCCGGGCTCGGATATGGAAGAACCCATCGCCGACATCCTGCGGGGTGTCCTCGACGGGCATATCGTGCTCGACCGCGCCATCGCGGAGCGTGGACGCTACCCGGCGATCAACCTCCTGCGGTCTGTCTCGCGCTCTTTGCCCGACGCCGCCACGCCCGAGGAGAACGAGATCATCTCGAAGGTGCGGTATCTCACCTCGCTCTATGAACAGAACGCGATGATGATCCGCTCCGGGCTCTATTCCGAAGGGACCGATGCGGAACTCGATCTGGCGGTGAAGGTCTGGCCCGAAATCGACAGTTTCCTGGGGCAGAGCGGACAGGCGACACCAGCGCAATGCTTCGACCGTCTGCGGCTGATCCTGCGGCGCGCGGGCGTCCGTTAGAATCGGATACGGCCCGGACGTGGGTGTCCGGGCCGCACTGCAATCGCAAAGAAGTCAGTAGCCGCGGAGCAAGGTCAGCGCGGCGGAATTGCTCGATGTCGCCGTCGACTCGCGCAATTGAGAGAGCGCGGTGAACCGGGTCAGCAACGTTTCCTGCATGTCGGGATCGCTGAAATCGGCCGGATCGCTCGTGCCGAACAGCCTCATGCTGTATTCGGCCAGCAATTCCTGCTGCTGGTCGATATCGATCTGCGAAAACGACGTCGGCAGGTTGAAGGCCGTCTCGAACAGCGTCCGAAGCGGCCCCTGGCTCATCACCTCGAACCACTTGGCCTCTTCCGACGAGTCGCTGTTGGCCAGTTCCTCGAAGGACCGTTCAGCGGCCAGCGCGATCCGCAACGTCTCGCTCTGCTCGCCGACCGCGACCTCGAAACTCTGGCGATCGTAGGACGCGATGATCTCCTCGGCAAAGCTGGACAGACCGGTGCGCTGGACCTCTCCCGGTCCGAAGCCGAAAGACTCGGACATCTTGCGGTAGCGCGTGTCGGAGAAACGGTTGGCCAGGGAATCTTCCGCGACGGTGCCTTCCTCGAGGATCTTCTTGACGAAGTACCGATTGTCGATGTCGTCCTGGAGCCCGAAGGCTCCGAGCGCGACCTTGAGAAGACGGCGGTCGGACACCAGGTCTTCGGCCGTTTTCACGTCTCCGATGTTCTCCCGGAAATACTCCGCGTCGTTCTGTTGGACCTTGGAGTTGGAGAACGCCTCGAATTGCGTGTCGTAGGTCCGCTGCAACAGCCGCCATCCGACCAATCCGTCAAAAGGTATCGCCGGTTGATACATCGCCCTGGCCCGTCAGAACCGTGCGGCCGCAAACAGGCGCTCTTCGCGCGGCAGCAGGGCCCGCAGCGATTTGAGACACTTGTAGTGCTGGCCGGAAATGATCGATCCGCTGGCCTCTTCCAGATGCTTGCGGCTGTCCGGATCGGTGAAGACCTGGCTCAACTCCTCGATCTGGCGGAGCAGCGTCAGGTGCATGTCTTCGGGCGAGGAGTCGCCGGACAGCACCAGCTGCACGGCATAGCACACGCGCCGCACGGGCGTCTTGGCTTCCTCGGGATGGATCGCGTCACGCAGACGCAGGATGTTGGCGCCGGGCGTCATGATCGACAGGCGGCTGCGACGATCACCGTTCTCGATGACGGCACCGTTGACGAGCACTCGCTCTTTCGGGCTGAGTTTCAGCACAAGACCGCTCATGGTGTTTTTCCTTCGCCTTGGAGACCGCCCAGGATCGCTGCGTTCACTTCCAGAAGCGCGACCGCGGTGTCTTCATTTCTCAGTACCTTGCGCGTATGGTGCGCGGTGAACTCGGCAAGATAGAAGATGCGGGCCCGCAGATCGTTGGGCAGTGCATTCTGAGGCAACGCGACATCTGCCGCGAGAGCGTTCCACAGGATCCGGTTGTCATGCATCGCGTCGATCAAGGCGCGCCGATCGCGGGCCTGCATCGCCTTCTTGATGCGGTGCGTGATACGCGCCATCACTTGGAATTCGACGCTCCGCGGGGTGGCGACACTCTCGAAGCTCTTGGAATAGGCGCGCTGCGCCATCGTAGCGGTGGACACTGGGGAACCTGCCTTGCCGGACAAACTAACTCGATAGGGGGTGCAGAGGCGCGCCGTGGCGCGCCTCTGTCTTTGTTATCAGCGGAAGAGCTGCATGATGGTCTGCGGCGACTGGTTGGCAATCGACAGGGCCTGAACGCCCAGCTGCTGCTGGGTTTGCAGGGCCTGAAGACGAGCCGATGCCGCCTCCATGTCCGCGTCGACCAGCGAGCCGATGCCGGACTTCATCGCGTCCGTGACCTTGCTCACGAATTCGGCTTGATCCGAAATCCGCTTTGCAGAGGCACCCAGGGCAGCCGCGCCGTCGACGGCGGTCTGGATGTGTGCCTCGATGAGAGCGATGGATGCTTCGGCGTCAGTGCTGGTCGAAACGTCGATGTCGCTCAGGTCGAGGTTGGACGTGAAGTCCACGGCCGTCACGGTGA
>CBDUPF010000083.1:0-13301 GCA_965369035.1 uncultured Aliishimia sp. | reverse complement strand
CGCCTCGTGAGCGCGGATCACGCCCCCGGCCCCGGTCTGGCTGTGTTTCAGCGCACGCAGGATGCCGACGAGGTTGTCGTCGCGGAGCCGTTCGAGCGCGCGGATCGACATGTGCCCCGATTGCGCGTCGGACTGCCCGGCGATGAGGTCGACGAGTTCGTCGTTGAACTCCGGCACGTCCATCAGCTTCGTCCAGGGCCAGGTCAGCGCGGGTCCGAACTGCTCCAGGAAATGGCGCATCCCCGCCTCGCCGCCGGCGATCCGGTAGGTCTCGAAGAGGCCCATCTGCGCCCAGCGGAGGCCGAAGCCCATGCGGATGGCGTCGTCGATCTCCTCGGTGGTGGCGATGCCATCCTTGACCAGCCAGAGCGCCTCGCGCCAGACGGCTTCGAGGAACCGGTCGGCGATATGGGCGTCGATCTCGCGGCGGAGCGTCAACGGGAAGAAGCCCACGCCGCGCAGGATCTCGGCGGCGCGCGCGGTCAGGTCGGCGTCTCCGACGAGTTCGATCAGCGGCAGGAGATAGACCGGGTTGAAGGGATGGGCGACGATGGCGCGGGCACCCTTGGCGTTGAGTTCCGACGGCTTGAAGCCGGAGGTGGAGGAACCCACCAGCGCGTCGGGCGCGGCGGCCATGATGTCGGCGAGGATGCGGTGCTTGAGGTCCAGCCGTTCAGGCACGCTCTCCTGAACCCAGTCGGCGCCGGCCACCGTGTCGGCCAGCGTGTCGTGGAAAGTCAGCATGCCTTCCGCCGGCAGCGCGCGATCGTAGAGCGCAGGCAGGCTGCGGCGGGCGTTGGTCAGCACCTCGCCGATCTTGCGTTCCGCCTCCGGGTCGGGGTCGAAGACGGCCACGTCCCAGCCGTTGAGCAGAAAGCGCGCGGCCCAGCCGCCGCCGATGACCCCGCCGCCGATGATCGCTGCGCGATTATTCCGTTTCGTTTCGGTCATTTCGGTGCCCGTTTCGTGAGGCCCAGCTTCTCGCGCACCTCTTGCGGACCGATGACCCGCGCGCCCATGTTCTCGATGATCGACCCTGCCCGCTCGACCAGTTGCCAGTTCTCCGCCAGAATGCCCTTGTCGAGCCAGAGGTTGTCCTCCAGCCCCACGCGGACATTGCCGCCGGCCAGCACGGCTGCCGCGACATAAGCCATCTGGTTGCGGCCCAGCGAGAAGGCGGAGAAGGTCCAGTCGTCGGGCACGTTGTTCACCATCGCCATGAAGGTGTTGAGATCATCCGGCGCGCCCCACGGCACACCCATGCAGAGCTGCACCAGCGCGGGGGCCTCAAGCACGCCGTCCTTGACCAGCTGTTTGGCGTACCAGAGATGGCCGGTGTCGAAGGCCTCGATTTCCGGTTTCACGCCAAGCTCGGTCATCATGCGCCCCATGGCCTGCAACATGCCGGGGGTATTGGTCATCACGTAGTCGGACTCGGCAAAGTTCATCGTGCCGCAATCGAGGGTGCAGATCTCCGGCAGGCACTCGGCGACATGGGCCACGCGCTCCTCCGCACCGATCATGTCGGTGCCGGCGTCCTTGAGCGGCAGGGGGCTGTCGGTCGGGCCGAACACCATGTCACCGCCCATGCCGGCGGTCAGGTTCAGAACCACGTCCACGTCGGCGTCGCGAATGCGGTCCGTGACCTCGCGGTAATATTCCAGCTTGCGCGACGGCGCGCCGGTGTCCGGGTCCCGCACGTGGCAGTGCACCACCGCGGCACCGGCTTTCGCGGCCGCGATGGCGCTTTCGGCGATCTGCTGCGGAGACCGGGGGACATGCGGACTGCGGTCCTGTGTTGCGCCCGAGCCGGTGACGGCGCAGGTGATGAAGACCTCTCGGTTCATGGTGAGTGGCATCTTGGCTATCTCCCTTTCCAGACCGGGTCGCGTTTCTCGGCAAAGGCACGGGCGCCTTCCAGTTGATCTTCGGACCGGTAGAGCTTCTCGACGGTGGCGAACTGGCTTTTGGTGATGCGGTTAAGCGCGTCCTGGAACTTCATGTCCTCGGCCTCGCGCACGATCTCCTTGATGGCGGCAAACACCAGCGGCGGGCCGGCGGCGAGTTCGTCGGCGAGCGTGCGGGCGGCGTCCATCAGCTCCTCGGCGGGCAGGATGCGGTTGACGAGGCCCCAGCGATGCGCCTCCTCCGCGTCGAGCCAGCGCCCGGTCAGCAGCATCTCCATCGCGATGTGATAGGGAATGCGCTTGGGCAGCTTGATCGAGGCGGCGTCGGCCACGGTGCCGGACCGGATCTCCGGCAGGGCGAAGGTGGCATGCTCGGCCGCGAGTATGATGTCGCAGGAGAGCGCCAGCTCCAGTCCACCGCCACAGCAGATGCCGTTCACGGCCACGATCACCGGCTTGTCGAGCCCGCGCAATTCCTGCAGCCCGCCGAAGCCGCCCTTGCCGTAATCGCCATCGACCGCGTCGCCATCCGCGGCGGCCTTGAGATCCCAGCCGGGGCAGAAGAACTTCTCCCCCGCGCCGGTGAGCAGCGCCACGCGCAACTCGGGATCGTCGCGGAATTCGGTAAAGACCTCGCCCATGATCCGGCTGGTGGCCAGGTCGATGGAATTGGCCTTGGGCCGGTCCAGCGTGACCTCGAGCACGCGGCCCCGGCGATGAGTCTTGATGGGGTTTTCGGTCATGTCGTCTCCCTCAGTCGGATCAGCGCATCGGCGGCGACGGCAGCGGTTGGCGTCGCGATGAGCGGGTTGATCTCCACCTCCAGCACGGTGTCGGCATTGGCGGTCACATAGTCCTGCACGGCGAGCACGGTTTTGCAAATGGCCATGCGGTCCGCCGGCGGCGCGCCGCGATAGCCGGAGAGAAGCAGGGCACAGCGCAGTCTGTCCAAGGCACCGTCGATGTCGGCCTCGGTGACGGGAAGCAGGAGCGATACGGTGTCGGCCATGAGTTCGGTCAGCGTCCCCCCTGCCCCCAGTGTCAGGACAAAGCCATGCGCCGGGTCGCAGACCACACCCACCAGCAATTCCGCGACACCATTGGGGATCATCTGCTCCACCAGATAGGACGCGGCCCCCATGCGTTCGGTGGCGGCTCGCACCTGCTCCGCGCTCGTCAGGCCAAGCGCGAGTGCGCCGGCTTCGGTCTTGTGGGCAAGCCCTTCCCCCTTGACCGCGACCGGAAAGCCCAGCGTTTCGGCGAGGCTGCCCGCGTCCGTCGCCGACGCCGTGCGCCCGCCCTTCGGCACGGAGACCCCGTGCGCGGCAAGCGCGGTCTTCGCCGCAGCCTCCGTCAGGGTCCGGGCGGCTCCTTCGGGCCGGGGCAGCAACACCGGCGCGGGATCGGCGACGCTTTGGCCCAGTTCCGCGGCAATGGACACCGCGGTCAGCGTTTCCGCGAACCCGCACATCGGCGCGATGCCCCGCGACAGCAGCGCCTCGGCAGTCGCTTCGGGCATGGTTTCAGGCAGGCTGGAGACGATGGCCATCGGCAGGCCAGTCGCGTCGCGGGTCCGGGACGCGGCGTCGATGACGGTATCCCAGGCGCTGCCATCGCAGCGGTCGGGCCGCGGGAAATCCAGCACGACGCAGCCGAGCGCCAGGTCGCCCGACATCATGGCGGAAAAGCAACGGGTCATCGCCTCCGTATCCGCCCAGATATAGGTGTGATAGTCGAGCGGGTTGGCCAACGCGACCCTGGGCCCGAGCGCTGCGCGCAGACGGTCGCGCTGGACATCCGACAGCGGGGGGAAGGACACGGCGCGGGTCATCGCGGTATCGGCCATCAGGCTCGCCTCCCCGCCGGAACAGGACATGGACGCAATCCGGTTCGATGCAAGCGGGCCGGTGACGTGCAGGAGCTTCAGCGTCTCGATCAGTTCCGGCAGGGTTTCGACCTGACCGATGCCGAGACGCCGCAGCAGCGCGCGTGATCCGGCAGTGCTGCCGGCCAGCGACGCGGTGTGGGATACGGTGGCGGCACGCGCCTGGTCGGATTGACCGATCTTCAGCGCGACGATGGGCTTGCCGAGACGGCGCGCGGTGGCGGCCATCGCCTCGAAGGCGCGCAGATCGTCGAGCCCCTCGATGTGGAGGCCGAGCGCGGTGACGCGGGGATCCTCCAGCAGTGCGGTGCCAATGGCGGACATCCCGGTCTGCGCCTGGTTACCCGCGGTCATCACGTAGGCCAGCGGCAGGCCGCGCCGCTGCATCGTCATGTTGAGCGCGATGTTGGAGGACTGCATGAGCAGCGCCACGCCGCGGTCGGTCCGTACGCCCCCGTGCTGATCGGGCCAGAGCGCGGCACCGTCGAGCAGGTTGAGGAACCCGTAGCAGTTCGGGCCAAGCATGGGCATCTCGCCCGCCGCCGCGACCAGCGCGGTCTGCAGCCCGTCGCCGTCACCCGTCTCCGCCTGTGCCTCACGGAAACCGGAGGCGAAGCAGACCGCACCCCCTGCCCCGCGCGCGGCAAGGTCGCGGATGACGGTAACGGTAGCTTCGCGGTTGACGCCGACGAAACTGGCATCGGGCGCCCAGGGCAGATCGGCGACCGAGGGCACGGCCGGGCAGCCGGCAATCTCCGCACGCGTCGGGTGCACCGCGCGGATTTCGCCGGAGAACCCGATCTTAGCGCATTCGCCGATCACGTTGGCGCACCATGTGCCGCCGCCGATCACGGCAATGGTCCGGGGACGAAAGAGGCGTTCGAGGTTCATTGAGACGCCCGGCTCACGCACCCAGTGGCCGGAAGAGTTCGCGGCCGATGATGTGACGCTGAATTTCCGACGTGCCGTCCCAGATCCGTTCGACGCGGGCGTCGCGCCAGAAGCGTTCGATGGGGAAATCGTCCATCAGACCCATGCCGCCGAAGATCTGCAACGTCGTGTCGGTCACCCGCGCCAGCATCTCCGACGCATAGAGCTTGGCGCTGGCGATCTCGCGGTTGGCGGGCAGGCCCTCGTCCAGACGCCAGGCTGCAGCAAGCGTCAGCCAGTCGGCCGCGTCGATCTCGGTGATCATGTCGGCGACCTGGAAACTCACGCCCTGGAACTTCGCGATCGGCTGGCCGAACTGCTTGCGCTCCGCCGCGTGGGCCACCGCGTAGTCGAAGCACCGCCGCGCCCGGCCGACGGAGAAGGCGGCGACCGTGATGCGTGTCGCATAAAGCCATTCGTTCATTACCGCAAAGCCGCCATCGACCTCGCCCAGCACCTGGCCCGCCGGCAGGCGGCAATCGTCGAAGCTGAGAATGCAGTTCTTGTAGCCCTTGTGGCTGACGGAGTTGTATCCCTTGCGCACCTCGAAACCCGGGTGGCCACGGTCAACCAGAAAGCAGGTGATGCGTTTCTTGGGGCCGTGGGGCGTGTCATCCACGCCCGTCGCGATGAAAACGATAAAGAAATCAGCGTGATCCGCGCCGGAGATGAAGTGCTTGGTGCCGTTCACGATCCAGTCGCCGCCATCGCGCACCGCGGAACAGTTCATCCCCCGCACGTCGGAGCCCGCGTCAGGTTCGGTCATCGCCAGAGCGTCCATCCGTTCGCCACGCACGGCGGGCAGCAGGTACTTCTCGCGCTGGTCGCCGTCGCAGGCCATCAGGATGTTCTGCGGCCGACCGAAGAAATGGGTAAGCGCCATGGACCCGCGGCCGAGTTCGCGCTCCACAAGCGTGAAATCGACGTGGGAAAGGCCCGCGCCGCCGACCTCTTCGGGGAAATTGCAGGCGTAGAAGCCGAGGTCGATCACCTTGCGCCTTATCTCCTGTGCGAGTTCTGCGGGGACTTCGCCCGTGCGTTCCACCTCCGCCTCGTGCGGGTAGATCTCTTTTTCGACGAAACTGCGGACGGTGGAGACGATCATCTCCTGCTCTTCGCTCAGACCGAAATGCATGGTCGGACCTCCCTTGTCTTTCGGCGACTCATAACGGTAGAGATCCTTTCAAACCTTGCAGGAATGGCCCGCGATCATGCAGAATCCAAAAACTTTGCGGACGCGCAGCGTTGCGCTCCTGCTGTTTGACGGGTTTTCCAACCTGTGCCTGGCGAACGCGGTGGAGCCATTGCGCGCGGCCAACACGCTGGCGCGCCGGCCGCTCTATTCGTGGCGGCATCTTGCGCTGACATCGGAACCGGTGCGTTCCTCGAGCGGGTTGCCGGTGCAACCCGAACCGCTCGCCCGACAGGCAGGCGGCGACTATCTTTTCGTGATGCCGAGCTATGGGCACGAGCGGCAGGACACGCCGCAGCTTCGCCGGGCACTACGGGTCGCGGCAGACCGGTTCGGGACGCTCGTGGGGCTCGATACCGGCAGCTGGTTGCTCGCCTCGGCGGGGCTTCTCAACCGGCGGCGGGCGACATCGCACTGGGACATCCTGGCGCAATTCGCCGAGGCGTTTCCGGAGGTGGACGTGGTCGACGACCGCTTCGTCATGGACGGAAACCGGATGAGCTGCGGGGGCGCCACGGCTACGCTGGAACTCATGCTGGCCCTGATCGAGGATCACCACGGTGCGGCGCTGGCGCTGGAGGTCGCGGCGCTCTTCATGCATGGCGAACGGGACCCGCGTGTCGATCCGCTGTTTCACATGCCTCCGGACCGCACCGTGCAGGCCGCGGCGGCCCTGATGCGCCGCAACGTCGAATCCCCGCTCAGTATCGAGGCCATCGCGAAGGGGTTGGGCCTTGGACAACGGGCGCTGGAAGCGGCCTTTCGCTCCGGCATCGGGACGACCCCGTCGGGCGTCTATCGTCTTATCCGGCTGAACGAGGCGCGCCGGCTTCTCGAACAGACACGCCAGAGCGTGGCCGAAATTGCAGAGCGATGCGGATACACCGATGCCACGGCCATGACGCGGGCCTTTCGCAGGGAATTCGGCCTGTCTCCGCGCGACCTTCGCCGGACGATTGCCAAAGGCCACATCACCGCCCCCGCCGCCCCGCCGACAGCGCGCGATCCGTGACC
This sequence comes from uncultured Aliishimia sp., assembly GCA_965369035.1. Classification (GTDB taxonomy): domain Bacteria; phylum Pseudomonadota; class Alphaproteobacteria; order Rhodobacterales; family Rhodobacteraceae; genus Aliishimia. The sequence continues at coordinate 6,373 of CBDUPF010000083.1, read as the reverse complement.
CTTTGCGGATCATCACGCCCAATTCCGCCGGCATGACTTCTCTGTGAGGGGGACTGACGCGGCGTAACGTCCGGTCCTATCCTGTCTGCATCCGACGGGCATCCCGCGTCGGACCCGAGGAACCAGATCCAGGAACAGTCCGATGAACCGCTTCACCATGACCATCGCCGCTTTCGCGAGCGTGCTCGCCTTCGCCAAGGTCGGTCTCGCCGGCGAACAATATGTCGATGGCACCGGCTATGCCGTTTCAGGCTATGACGTCGTCGCCTATTTCGACCTTCCGCAGTCCGAGGTAGGCGACCCGCAGCCGGCACCGGTCGCCGGCAATGCCGGGATCACCGCCGAGTACAACGGCGCGACCTTCGCGTTTTCCAGCGAGGAGAACCGCGATCGTTTCCTCGAAGATCCGGCAAGATACGTGCCGCAGTATGACGGGCATTGCGCCTATGGCGTGTCCAAGGGCGGCAAGGTGCCGGGCAACCCCAACCTCTGGCGGATCGTGGACGACAAGCTGTACCTCAACATCACGCCGGTGGTGGTGGGCTTCTGGGAAGAGGACATCCCCGGCAACCTGTCGAAGGCGGAAACCAACTGGGTCGACATCGATCCGGAACCTGCCTCCACCAACCCGATCCCGAAATTCACCTCCGACGCGCCGGTCAAGTGACCCTGCCCCGCTGATGCCCGCAGGGCGCGGCACCGATCCGCGCCCTGATTCCCAAGCTTGGTGACACTGGCGCCTGCCGCGATGCGGGCCTAGAACGGGGCTGCCGGGCTGGGGACGTCTGTCCGGCGGCGATATCGACACAAGCGGGGCAGACAGACAGATGGACCGGGACAGCCACTCCACGCATGACGCGGCCCAGGATGACAGGAACCGGGACATCCGGATCTACGTGAACGGAGAGATCGTGCACCGCGACGAGGCGAAGGTGTCGGTCTACGATTCCGGCTTCATGCTGGGTGACGGCATGTGGGAGGGGATGCGCCTCTATGACGGGACATGGGCGTTCTTCGACGAGCACATGGACCGCTTCTTCAACTCCTGCAAGACGGTGTCGCTCGACCCCGGCATGACAAAGGAGCAGATACTCGACGCGATGAACCGGACGGCCGCGGCCAATGGCATGACCGGCGACGCGCATTGCCGGCTGATGCTGACCCGCGGGATCAAGGACAAGCCGTTCCAGCACCCGAAACTGTCGACCTCCGGGCCGACGCTGGTGATCATCGTGGAGCATTCGAAACCCGCCGAGAGCCTGCAGGAGAGGGGCATCCGGCTGGCCACGGTGCCGCAGGTCCGCGGGCTGCCCACCAGCCAGGACGCCAAGCTCAACAGCCATTCCAAGCTCAACTGCGTGATCGCCTGCCTCCAGGCGGAACAAGCCGGCGCCGACGAAGCGCTGATGCTGGATCCGCATGGCTTCGTGAACACCACGAATGCCTGCAACTTCTTCATCGTGCGGCGGGGGGAGGTCTGGACCTCGACCGGTGACTACTGCATGAACGGCGTCACACGGGCCAAGGTCATCGAGATCTGCCGTGACAACGGCATTCCGGTCTTCGAAAAGAACTACTCGCTTTACGAGGCGTATGGCGCCGACGAGGCATTCCTGACCGGGACATTCGGTGCGCAGACGCCGGTGGCCTCCATCGACGGCAAATCAATCGGCACCGGCGCGCGCCCGGTGACACAGCGGATCCGTCAGCTCTACATGGAGCTCGTCCGCCGGAACACGATCAAAGACTGAGGGCCGGGCCGCGCAATCGTCACACGGCCCGCCGCAGATACGCGGGCTCAGGTCAGAAAAACGCCTCGGCGTTCAGACCGACGGTCACGGCACCGATCGCGGCACCGGTTTCCGGATCCCTCAGGGTGTAGGACACCTGCCCCTGATAGGTCTGGGCGCTTTCGTCGAACTCGACCTCGCCCACGTGAAACGCGTCGGGGCCGACGCTGTGGGTCTGCTGGAACTTCGCCTCGTCGCCTTGCCAGTAATCGGAGGTCACGCCGCTGGACGCCACGTTCAGCCCGCGCGAATCCATCACGAATATCTCGGTGATGAGCCCGCCGGAGGCTGCCATGTGCTCGCGCAGCACTTCCGACGCGCCGTTGTTCAGTACAGCGTCGATCGTGGGAGTCGACGCGGCACCGACCTCGGCACGCCACTGGTTGTCGAGTGCGAGGATCTCGTCTTCGCTCAGATCCGCGGTTTCGCCGTTACGTGCGATCACGGCGCTGACGATGGCGGGATCGCTGGTCCAGGACATGATGCTTTCCCGCACGAAGGCGGTCATGGCAGCGGTCGGATCGGCGGCAATGGCCGGCGCAGCCGTCATCGCGGCCAGTGCCGCGAACAGAACAGCAGATTTCATAGGGGAGTTTCTCCTCTCGGTGGACACGCGGCCCCTCCGGCCACGTTGCGGCGCGGAAGGTGTCACAGGACGATTAATGATCGGTTAGCAAAAAACCGCGCTCAGGCCGTCAGCAGGTTCATGGAGGTCGCCTTTTGCACCGCATGCGCCGTGGTCGTCGCGTCGAGTGAATCGCGGGCCATGCGCAGGTGCTTTTCCACGGTCGCCGCACTCAGATCCATGATGTCGGCGATGTCCTGCATCGTCTTGCCCTGCGCGGACCAATGCAGAACCTCCCGCTGGCGGGTGGTCAGCGGTCTGCGTTGTCCCGGCATCGGCAGACACGCGATCCGCAGATGCAACAGGTTGCTGAGCGTTTCGACCTGGTGACCCACCCTGGACCAGAGCGCATCGGCCTCCGGCTGCTCCATCCCGCTGGGGCTGATCCCGATCACCCCGTGCATGCCCCGCACGACGTCGTTGAGCGATCCGACATAGCCCGCGCGCATGCCGAATTGCGCGTTGAGTTGAACAATGCGCATGTGTTCGGGGCGCGCCTGGCCCTTGAACTGCATCATCGCCTCCGGCCAACTGGCAAAGCCGGAGTTCCGTGCTGCCCAGTCATAGGTCGGCGAATAGAGGTACAACTCCTCGCCCAGGTAGATGTCTGCGTAGGTTTGCGGACCGCGATGCAGTATCAGCGCATCCCGGATATCGCCGAAGCGATCCTCGTGAGGCAGTCGCGTGGCCCCATAGATCATGTTGTCGAAGCCAAGCGACGACAAGGCGTCGGCAAAGATCTTCCACACACGATCGGCATCCTGCGCGGAAATCATCCGCTCCATCGCCTTTTGCGTTTTCACCACCGATTGCACCTCCTGCGGCACTATCGCGCCGCATGCGCTTTCGCTCAAGTCAGGTATTCTGGTAGCGGAAGCCCGTCGCCACCACGAATTTCTCCGAACTGTCCGCGCGGGAGGCAGGCGGTTTGACGTTCGCGACCTTGTCGAATCGCTGCTTCAGGGTCTTCTGCAACTCGCCCTCGGCCCCACCGGCAAGTACCTTGGCGACAAAGGTTCCGCCCGGTTCCAACACGTCGAAGGCGAATTCGGCCGCCGCTTCGCAGAGCGCGATGATGCGCAGGTGATCGGTCTGCTTGTGGCCGGAGGACGCCGCCGCCATGTCCGACATCACCACGTCGGCGCCACCGTCCAGCCACTCCTGGACCTGTTCATCGGCATCGTCGGCCATGAAATCGAGCTGGTGCAGTTCTGCGCCCGGGATGGGCTCCACCTCCTGCAGGTCGATGCCAAGGACGCGTCCGACCGGCTTGCCCTTCCTTTGCGCAAGCGCGTTGACCCGCTCGACTGCCACCTGGCACCAGCCGCCGGGCGCACAGCCCAGGTCGACGACACGCGCACCGGGCACCAGGAATCCGTACTTGTCGTCGAGTTCGAGGATCTTGAACGCCGCGCGCCCACGATAGCCCTCGGCCTTGGCGCGCTTCACGTAAGGATCGTTCAGCTGCCGCTGCAACCAACGGGTCGAGCTGGACTTGCGGCCGCGCGCTGTCTTCACCTTCACCTTGAGATCGCGCTGACCGCGGCCGGATGTATTCTTGCCCTTGTCTGCCACGCCGAACTCCTGTCCTGATTACCCAGCCGGAAACTGCCGATGACATCGCGCAATATCGCGCGGTCCGGCGCCCCCTAGAAGGGGCCATCCTCCAGCACGCCGTCCGCCGACATCTGCGCATAGAGCAGCCCTTCGCGCAGCCCGCGGTCGGCCACGGAGAGCCGGTCCGTCGGCCAGAGCCGCATCAACGCCTGCAGGATCGCCGCGCCGGACATGATCAGCGCCTGCCGGTCCTGCCCGATCCGCGGGTCCGCGCGGCGGCCGGAAGGGCCAAGATCCAGATAAGACCGTATCACCTTGTCGATCTGGTCCGAGGTCATGCGCAGCCCGTCCACCTTCGTGCGATCATATCGGCGCAGCCCCAGGTGGGATGCGGCCACGGTCGTCACCGTGCCGGAGGTTCCGACAATCTGAAACCGGTCATGCGTCTGAAGATCCCGGTAAGGTGCAAACTCCGCGAGGTTTTCCTCGAAGAACCAGCTCATCAATGCGAACCGCGCCGCGTCGTCGTCCACATCGTGGAACTGGTCGCGCAATGTCGCCACGCCCAGCGGAACGCTGATCCAGTCGACGACCTGGGCCACCGGGAACGGCCCCGGCCCGGGCGTGAAACCGGTGTGCAGGCGCATGATCGCCTTGGGCCGGTCGCGATTGGGAACGGAGGCGAGATCGATCCACACAAGTTCGGTCGACCCGCCGCCGATGTCGACAACCAGCAGTTGCTCCGTCCGCGTGCTGACCAGCGGTGCGCAGGAGATGACGGCAAGCCGCGCCTCCTCCTCCGGCTCGATGATGTCAAGCTGCAGCCCGGTCTCGCGGCGCACCCGGTCGATGAAGCCCTCGGCGTTCAGCGCCCGACGGCAGGCTTCGGTGGCCACGAGGCGCATCCGCCGCACTTTGTGGCGCTTCAGCTTCTGCTGGCAAATGCGCAACGCCTGCACGGTGCGCGCCATCGACCCGCGCGACAGTCGCCCGGTGCGTTCAAGCCCCGAACCCAGTTGCACGGATTTCGAAAAGCTGTCGACCACGTGGAATCCGCTGCCTTTCGGCTGCGCAATCAGCATGCGACAACTGTTCGTGCCCAGATCGAGCGCAGCATAAAGCTCCGCAGGATCGGGCGGTTTCGGCGCGGGACTCTCTACCGGCTTCGGGAAAGCGCCCGCACCTCTGGGACGCCTGGGCGCCATCGTCGCGCCCTCCTGTTACGTGTTGAGAACAACACTAATCGTTAAGAATAATTCGGGCAAGAGGGCGCGCGTCGCTGACGGCATCTGCCGTGTCGAAAACAAGCAGAGCGCGCCGGGATGCTTCCCGTAGGAAGTCCGCATCAACGCAAGGGAATCATCCATGCCCGACGTCACCATCGTTTTCTGGCGCGACATCCCGGCCCAGGTCATCGTGGGCAAGGGGCGGCGCGGCGCGAAACGGCAACTGGCCGAACGCTTCGAACAGGCGATCGACCGGGCGGCGATGAAGGTCAACGCGAAGGATTCCGACGCCTATCTTGCCGAATGGCGCAAGGCGGACCCCTACCAGGTGGAGGGTGACCCCGACGAGATCGCCGAAGCCGAAGCCACACGTCTTGAAGCGGAATACGACACCGACCGCATCAAGTCCCTGATCGCCAACGACGGCTGGGCATGAGCCCACGCAATTTGAAGGAGGCCCTCCACATGGTCCTGAGCCTGTTCAAGAAGAACGAAGTCCCGGCGGCCCCGGCTGTGGTCAACCCGCACGTGGAAGCGTTCCTCAAGGACTACTCGATCGAGGTGATGCCGCGCACGGCCGAGAAGGTCGAGAATTTTCGCGACCTCCTGCCCGAAGGCACCCGCGTCTACATCGCGCATATCGACGGCACACCGATCGAGGACATGGTGCGCACTGCGGCGCGGCTGAACGCCGAGGGGTTCCGGGTGATGCCGCATTTCCCGGCGCGCATCATCAAGGACCGCGCGACGCTGGCCGACTGGATCGCCCGCTACCAGGGCGAGGCCGACGTGAAGCAGGGCTTGTTGCTGGCCGGCGGCGTGTCCGAGCCGCACGGCGATTTCGACAGCTCCATCGCACTGATGGAAACCGGCGAATTCGACAAGGCCGGGTTCACGCGTCTGCACGTGGCCGGCCATCCGGAAGGCAACCGCGACATCGACCCGGAGGGCGGCCGCGCAAATGTCGACGCCGCGCTGAAATGGAAGCAGGGCTTCTCAGAGCGCACCGATGCGAAGATGGCGATCACCACGCAGTTCGCCTTCGAGGCCGCACCGATCATCCGGTGGGCCGACGACCTCAAGGCGGCGGGCATCGATCTGCCGATCCACATCGGGATCGCCGGGCCTGCCAAACTGCAGACGCTGATCAAGTTCTCCATCGCCTGCGGGGTCGG
>CBDUPF010000082.1:0-13308 GCA_965369035.1 uncultured Aliishimia sp. | reverse complement strand
GAGATGATCAGCGGCACGATCATGGGCGAGATCAGGATCGCCATGATGGCACGGCGGAAGGGCACATGCGGCTGGCTCAACCCGATGGCGGCCAGTGTCCCGAAACTGACCGACAGGAAGGTCGCCACCGGCGCGATGAGGAGCGAGTTGCGCAGCGCCTGCTGCCAGTCGTCGGAGGTGAAGAAGTCACGGTAATGCTTGAGCGAATAGCCGTCCGGATCGAAGGCCAGCATCTCGGGCGTGAAGGTGAAGAAATTCTCTGCGTTGAAGCTGAGCGGCATGACAACGATGATCGGCGTGATCAGAAAGACGAAGATCGCGCCGCAGATCACCCGGAAGGTGTAGTGCCACAGGACCTGACCGGGCGTGAGGTACGGCGGCAGGAACTTGCGGTAGCGACAATATCCGATCCAGTAGATGAACCAGCCGATGAACCAGCCGAAGAGCAGCCCGACGACCAGTCCGGCGACCCCGCCCAGAAGGAAGCCGGCCACCGCGAATGCCACGATCAGCGACCAGCGCAGGATGCGTTCCTGCTCTGGCGCGAACACGCTCATCGCGACGAAGGCCAGCGCGGCACAGAGAACCGCGCCCACGACCACGCCCAACAGGCCGGAGCCTTGCGCGGTGCCGACAAAGAGCCCGAATAAAGCGCCCGCCGCGCCGACCACTCCGCACGTGAAGGAGAGCGGCATGACACGGGTTTCGGTGATGACGACGTCCGACATGCCTCAGCCCCCCAGCTTCACGTTGTCGATGCCCACGATCCGGTCATAGGCCCAGTAGAGCACGAGCACGACCACCAGCAGGATGGAACCGAGTGCCGCCGCGAGCCCCCAGTTGAGCGACGAGGATATGTGATAGGCGATCCGGTTGGAGATGAACGTGCCCTGCGTGCCGCCCACGATTTCCGGCGTGATGTAGTAGCCGATAGCCAGGATGAACACGAGAATCGAGCCTGCGCCGATGCCCGGCACCGATTGCGGGAAGTAGACGCGCCAGAACGCGGTCCAGTTCGTCGCACCCAGGCTTTTCGCCGCACGCAGATAGGTGGGCGGGATCGTCTGCATCACCGAATACATCGGCAGGATCATGAAGGGCAGCAGGATATGCGTCATCGCGATGATGGTGCCGGTCTGGTTGTTGATCAGGATGAGCCGCGAGTCGTCGGCCACCATGCCGAGCCAGACAAGCACGTCGTTGATCACCCCTTGTTGCTGCAGCATCACCTTCCAGGCGCTCGTGCGGACCAGGAGCGAGGTCCAGAAGGGCAGGAGTACGAGGATCATCAGCAGGTTCGCGGTGCGCATCGGCAGGTTGGCCAGGATCCAGGCCACGGGGTAACCCAGCAGGATGCAGGAGCACGTGATGACCATGGAAAGGTAGAGCGTCCGCTTGAAGAGCTTGAGGTAGATCTGCTCGTTCTCGGGCCGCGCCTCGGGGCCGTCGGGGGTCTTCTGCATGTCGATGGCGTTCAGGAAGTAGCCATTGGTGTAGCGTGGGGAATAGGTCTGGATCGTGGTCCAGGTGTCCAGAGCGCCCCAGTCCTCGTCTTCTGCCAGGAACGACTCCCTGAACCCGACGGCGGGCAGGTCCTGCACCATCTCGGCGGCGGCCTGCAGTTCGGCAGCACCCGGGCCGGCGTAGCCCGCGACATCCGCGCCGTTCTTCAGATCCGTGATCAGCGCGACCTTGACCGCTTCCCATGGTTCTTCCTCCGCCACCACGTCCTCGTTGGCGACGTTGGTAAAGAGAGCGAAGGCGGAATAGGCCTCGGCGGTACGCGGCAGCAGCGCGGAGATCGCGGCACCCGGCACGAAGCCGATGTCGCCGGAAAAGCTGTCGCCGGTCAGGGCGGACAAGCGTGCGCGTTCGAAGTCGAGCAAATCCTCGTCGGACGCGGCCCCTTCGCCGCCCGTCATCAGCGCATACCAGAACCCTTCGTCTTCCCAGGCCTCGTTCAGATCTTCCAGCGCCTTGACCTGGTCCTCCCCGATGTCGTCGACGCCTCGTCCGGTGCTGCGGAAGAGCGACGAGATACCGGTCTGTTCATAGTTGAGCCGCGTACCGAGCCGGGTATGTTCCTTTGCCTCCGCGGCGAGGAACATGTCGTGATAGAGCGCCTCGAAGGTCTCCTCGCTCGGCAACTCGCCGTTGCGCGATTCCCACTCCTCCAGTGCGGCGGTGGTGCGTGGCAGCGTATTGGACACGATCTCGTTCTCGACCGAACGGAAGAGCATGTCCGCGATCGGCGCGATGAACGTGACCAGCACGAAGAGCAGCAGCGGCGCGATCAGCAGCAGCGCGCGGATCTTCTGCAGCCTCAGCGAACGGGAGAGACTTCGCTTGAGCGACTTGCCGTCCGCGGTGAGCACCGGACCCGTCTGGTCGGTGCTCTTGTTCCGGCCGGTGTCGGCGGTCGCGTCGGCCATGTCAGACGCCCTCCACCACGATGATCGTGCTGTCGGCGGTGCGGTGCCGGATCTTGGCGACCTCCTGGTAATCGGGGTCGTTGTAGGCGGCGAGGGCGGCTTCGTAGGTGGGGAATTCGACGACCACGTGGCGGTCCTGGGTCTGGCCTTCCATCAAGCTGGACTGCCCGCCGCGGACGACGAACCTGCCGCCGAGTCCCAGCAGGATCGGCGTGTCCTTCTCCACGTACTCCTTGTAGGCTTCGGGGTCGTTCACCGTGATGTGTCCGATGATGTAGCCTTTGGGCATTGGTCCCTCCACATGCGTCTTGTTCTTGTTGGCGGTCCCTCGAAGGAGTGCCGCTGGGGAAGCCCCGGGGCCGGCCCGGGACTTCCGATTTTCATGCCAGGCTTATTGCGCCAGCCAGGCCTGGAACTTCGCGTCGATGTCGTCGCGATAGTCCGCCCAGAACTCGTAGTTGTAGAGGAAGGTGTTCTTGGCGTTGGCCGGGTCGGTCGGCATGTGCGGCGACATGTCGATGCCCAGATCGGCGTGCTGCCCGACGAGCGGCGCGGAGGACTGGCGGGCCGGGCCGTAGGAGATGTACTTCGCCTGGTCGGCGAGCCGCTGGGTGTCGGTGGCGAACTTCAGGAAGTCCAGCACGCGGTTCAGGCGGTCCTCCGGCAGACCGGCCGGGATGATCCAGCCGTCAAGGTCGAAGACCTGCGCGTCCCACATCATCGCCACCGGCTGGTCCTGCTCCTCGATCACGGAGAACAGACGGCCGTTGTAGGTGGAGCCCATGAAGACCTCGCCATCTGCCAGCAGTTGCGGCGTGTCGGCGCCAGCGGACCACCAGACCACCTGGTCCTTGATCTCGTCCAGCTTGGCGAGCGCCTGTTCCTGGCCTTCGGACGTGGCGAGCACGTCATAGACGTCCTCCTTGGCCACGCCGTCACACAGCAGCGCCCATTCCATGTTGTTGATCGGCCGCTTCTCGAGGCTGCGCTTGCCCGGGTAGGTTTCCAGATCCCAGACGTCGCAGATGTCGTTCGGCGGCTCGACCCCATCGGGCACCATGTCGGTGCGGTAGCCGAAGGTCGTCGAATAGACGATCTGCGGAATGTAGCAGTCCGAGACGATCAGGTCGCCGAAATCCTCGGAGGCCGGGGTGCCGTCGGGTGCCGGCTCGAGCAGGTCGTCGTGGTCGATCTCCATCGCGAGACCTTCGTCGCACAGCCGGATCGCGTCGGATGCGACCACGTCCACCAGATCCCAGGTGATGTTGCCGGCCTCGTCCATGGCGCGCAGCTTGGCCACGGCCTCGTTGGAACTTTCGTCCCAGATGACCTGCACCTCGGGATGCATCTCCATGTAGGGTTCGGAATAGGCACGCTGTTGGGACGTCTGATAGGCGCCGCCCCAGGACACCAGCGTCATAGAGTTGGCCATGTCCTGCGCGTGCAGCCCGGCGGCCGCGACCGTCATCGCGGAACTGGCCATCAGGATCTTCATCAGTTTCATTCGGTTCTCCCGTGTTGCCCGTCTGGGTCGAAGGGCCGGCGTGACGGGCTTTTTACGGCCGGCCCCTGTCGTGAAACCGCCCGGGATCATCGTGCCCCGGGACGGTCGTTCGCGGCCGCGGCTCAGGCGTCGAGCGCGCGGCAATCCCGGGCAAGCCAGCCGATCTCGATCTGCTGGCCCGGTTCCAGCCGGACCTGGTCCGGCGCGTTGCGCGTCTTGATTATGAAATCGTCGTTGCCTGCGACCCTGAGGCGGGTCCGGAAGATGTCGCCCATGTAGATGAACTCCAGCACTTCCGCCTTCAGCGTATGGGCGTCGGGCGACAGGCGCTCCTTGTTGAACTCCACCCGCTCGGGGCGGATCGACACGCGCGTCCGTTCGCCGGCCCTGGTGACGTTGACCGGTTTCGCGTCGAGCACCTCGCCATCGTCGAGCCGCACGAGGCAGGTGTCGCCGTGGATTTCCTGCACCACGCCTTCAAGCGTGTTGTTCTCTCCGATGAATTGCGCAACGAAGCTGTTCTCGGGCTCTTCATAGAGCTTGTCGGGCGGGGCCAGCTGCTGGATGCGGCCATCGTCGAACACCGCGACGCGGTCGGACATCGTCAGCGCCTCGGTCTGGTCGTGGGTCACGTAGACCACGGTGATGCCCAGATTGTCCGCGATGCGCTTGATCTCGAACTGCATGTGCTCGCGCAGCTGCTTGTCGAGCGCGCCGAGCGGTTCGTCCATCAGCACCAGCTCCGCCTCGAACACCAGCGCGCGGGCCAGCGCGATGCGCTGCTGCTGACCACCCGACAGTTGCGCCGGACGCCGTCCGCCGAATTCGCCCATCTGCACCATGTCGAGCGCGCGCTTGACCTTCTTCTCCCGCTCCGCCTTGCCCATCTTGCGCACTTCCAGCGGGAAGGAGAGGTTTTCGGCCACCGTCATGTGCGGGAAGAGCGCGTAGTTCTGGAACACCATGCCGATCCCGCGCTTGTGCGGCGGGATGTCGTTGATCGATCGCCCGCCCAGCCGGATGTCGCCATAGGTGGCGGTCTCGAACCCAGCGAGCATCATCAGGCAGGTGGTCTTGCCCGAACCCGACGGCCCCAGCATGGTCAGGAACTCGCCCCTCGGCATGGACAGATTGAGATCTTTCACGACGAGCGTTTCGCCGTCATAGCTCTTTTGTACGCGTTCAAATTCGACGAAGGCGTCGCCTTGCGATCCATCAGCCAATTGCTGTTTCCCCGTGTTGGTCTTTCGCTGTCGTCGCGAATTACATGTGAATAAATAGGGGAATCGTGCGGGTCGCAAGCAAGTTGCAGGTCAAAGCGACCCGGTTTTCCGGAGAAAGGGCCCAAAAATCGGTCAGATGCACCTATCGAGGCAACCCAACCGAGAATGGGCCGCCGGCAAGCGCGGATCATCGCCCGGCGGAGTGTCCCGGTGCGGAGGACAGCGCAGCGAGTGCGGCCTCGGCTTTCGGTTTCTCCTTTGCCACGGCCTGCTGCCAGACAGGTCCGTATCCCCGCATGTCCAGCGGCGCGGCGAGAAAGGCGCGCGTCTCGGCACTGCGGTCCGGGGTATGGCTGGCTGCAATCTGCCGCAGCCCGTCCTCGAACCACGCGATCAGGTAACGCATCTCGCGCCGCTCCTGCGTCCAGCCGAAAGGGTCTAGCGGGGTGCCGCGCAGCCGCCGGCCCTTGGCGAGCCAGCGCATGGCGCCCTGCATCCACGGGCCGAACCGGCGCTTTGCCGGTCGACCGCGTGCATCCTTGCGCCAGTTCAGGATTGGCGGCGCCATGTGGTAGGAGACGCGCAGGTCGCCGTCGAACCGATCCCCGAGCCGGTCGAGGAACCCGGTTTCGGTGTGCAACCGCGCGACCTCGTACTCGTCCTTGTAAGCCATCAGCTTGTAGAGCGACCGGGCGGCCAGCGCGCGCAGCTCTTCGTCGTCCACGCCGGCGGCGAAGCGCTCCAGCGTGTCCCGGTAGCGCCGGGCATAGGCCGCGTCCTGATACCGGGTCAGCCGCTCCGCGCGGTCCTCGACGATCTCCTCGAAGGTTTCCGGCGCGCGGGTTTCGGGTTTCAGCAAGGCGGTGACCTGATCGGGGCGCACGATGAGCGCGCGGCCGAGCGCAAAGGCGCGGAGGTTCGCGTCGACCGCCACGCCGTTCAGACGCAGCGCCTGGGTCAGGGCCGCCTCACTGACGGGGACCAGCCCCTTCTGCCAGGCAGCGCCCATGAGGATCACGTTGGCAAAGACGGTATCGCCCATCAGCGCGTCGGCCAGCCGGTTGGCATCGACCCCCCAGAGCGCGTCCTGACCGATGGTGTCCGCGATGGTGCGCACCCGGTCGTCCACGCGCAGGTCGGCGTCGCGGCGCAGCACCAGATCCCCCGTCGGCATGGCGGCGGTGTTGAGCGCCATCTGCGTGCCCTTCCGGTAATGGGCGGAGGCCTTGGGGGCGGAGGAGACCACCACGTCGCACCCGATCACGGCATCGGCCGCTGCCGGGTCGATACGCACGTGGTGAATGTCCTCGGGACGCGGGGCGAGGCGGATGTAGCTGAGCACGGTGCCGAACTTCTGCGCGAAACCGGTGAAATCGAGCACCGAGGAGCCCTTGCCCTCCAGATGCGCCGCCATGGTGATGACCGCGCCCACGGTGATGACACCGGTGCCGCCCACGCCGGTGACCAGCAGGTCGAAGGGTTCGTCCAGCCGCGCGGGCTCCGGTGCGGGCAGATCCTGCACCACGCTGTCGAGCCGCGTGTCCTGGCCCCTGCGGCGGGTGCCGCCCTCGATGGTCACGAAGGAGGGGCAGAAGCCGTTGAGGCAGGAATAATCCTGGTTGCAGCTCGACTGGTTGATCTGGCGCTTGCGGCCCAGCGGGGTATCCAGCGGCTCCACGCTCAGGCAGTTCGACTCGACCGAACAATCGCCGCAGCCCTCGCAGACCTCCGGGTTGATCACCACATGGGCGGGCGCTGCGGCCATCCTGCCCCGCTTGCGCCGGCGGCGCTTCTCGGTGGCGCAGGTCTGGGCGTAGATCAGCACCGACACGCCCGACACCTCGCGCAGCTCGCGTCGCAGCGGCATCAGCTCCGCGCGGTCGTGGAACGTGGTGCCGGCGGGGAAGTCCCCACGGGAAAACTGCGCGATGTCGTCGGAGACCACCGCGATCCGGTCCACCCCTTCGGCGCGGCAGGTCTGGGCGATGCCGTGCACGCTGACCGGGCCGTCCACCGGCTGGCCGCCGGTCATGGCGACCGCGTCGTTGAAGAGGATCTTGTAGGTGATGTTGGTGCCGGCCGCGACCGCCTGCCGGATCGCCAGCGAGCCCGAGTGATACCACGTCCCTTCGCCGAGGTTCTGGAAGATGTGCTTGTGGCCGGTAAATCGGCTGCCGCCCACATGCGGCACGCCCTCGCCACCCATCTGCGCGTAGCCGACCGTGTTGCGGTTCATCCAGCTCGCCATCACGTGGCAGCCGATGCCGGAGGCGGCCCTGGAGCCTTCCGGAACCTTGGTGGACGTGTTGTGCGGGCAGCCCGAGCAGAAATAGGGCGTGCGGGTGGCGCCGTCGACCTGAAGCTTCGGCGGTTCGGTTTCAGTGAGTTTGGCGGCCTTGGCGGGCAGCCCTTCCTCCGGGAAGAACCTGTCGAGCCGGGCAGCCACGATCGGCAGCAGCAGGCGCGGCGACAACTCGCCCGTGAACGGGATCAGCGGGTTGCCGTGGCCGTCATACTTGCCGACCATCCGTTCGGGCTTCGATCCGGGCCAGTCGTAGAAATATTCCTTGAACTGGCTTTCGATGATCCCGCGTTTTTCTTCGACGACGAGGATCTCCTGTTTGCCTTCGACGAAGCGCAACGCGTCGCGCAGGCCCAACGGCCAGACCATGCCGACCTTGTAGATGTCGATGCCGAGGCGACGGCAGGCGGCGGCGTCGAGCCCCAGCAGGCGCAATGCCTCCATCAGGTCGAGGTGGCCCTTGCCGGTGGTCACGAAGCCGAACTGCGCATCCCGCACGCCGTAGATGGCCCGGTCGATCGGGTTGGCCTCGACAAAGGCGCGCACGGCGTCGAGCTTGTGGCCCATGCGCGTCTCGATCTCCGGGCTGGGCAGGTCGGAAGCGCGCACGTGCAGCCCGCCCGGCGGAGGAGTGAACTCGGGGAGGGTGAAGGCGCGGTCGGGCTTCAGCTCCAGCGATTGGCCGCTTTCCACCGTCTCGGAGATCGCCTTGAAGCCCACCCATGTGCCCGAAAAGCGGCTCAGCGCCAGCCCGTATTCGCCGAATTCGAGGTATTCGGCCACATTCGCGGGGTTCAGCGTGGGCATGAACCACGTCATGAAGGCGACGTCGGACTGATGCGGCATCGACGAGGACACGCAGCCGTGGTCGTCGCCTGCCACCACCAGCACGCCGCCCTTCGGCGCGGAGCCGTAGGCGTTGCCGTGGCGCAGCGCGTCGCCGGAGCGGTCCACGCCCGGACCCTTGCCGTACCACATGGAGAAGACGCCCTCGACCTTGCAATCGGGATCAAGGCTCGCCTGTTGCGCGCCCAGCACGGCGGTCGCGCCGAGGTCCTCGTTCACTGCCGGCAGGAAGTCGATCCGCGCCTGTTCCAGCACGGTCCTGGCGCGCCACATCTCCTGATCCACGCCGCCCAGAGGTGACCCGCGGTAGCCCGAGACGAACCCGGCGGTGTTCAGCCCCGCAGCCTTGTCCCGCCGCGCCTGGTCCAGCATCACCCGAACCAGCGCCTGGGTCCCGGTCAGGAACACGCGGCCTTCGGTCAGCCGGTAGCAATCATCGAGTTGGTAGATGTCGAACGCGGTTTCGTGGCGGGACATGGGCGCAATCCTCCGTCAGGTATTGAACGATGATACTGCCGCAAGGATCCCATGTGCTGTCAATAATGCCCGCCATTTCCGGCTGTGTGCGCAGTTTCTTCCACTTCAGCGTACTGTCGCGGAAAATTTCACTCCGCCACGGTGTCGAGCCCTAGCCCCGAGACCTCGCACAGGGCCTGCACGATCTCGGCCACGCCCTTGCCATGCTTGAGTTGCGCAAGGAAGAACGGCCGCCCGCCGCGCATCCGTTCCGCGTCCCGAGCCATCACGTCGAGCGAGGCACCGACATGGGGGGCGAGGTCGGTCTTGTTGATCACGAGGATATCGGACCGGGTCAGCGCGGGGCCGCCCTTGCGCGGGATGTCCTCGCCCGCCGCCGTGTCGATGACATAGATCGTCACATCCGCCAGTTCCGGCGAGAAGGTGGCCGACAGGTTGTCGCCGCCGCTCTCGATCAGGATCACCTCGACGTCCGGGTGGCGCTCCATCATCCGGGCCACGGCGGCGATGTTGATCGAGGCATCTTCGCGGATCGCTGTGTGCGGACAGCCCCCCGTCTCCACGCCGATCACGCGGGACGCGGGCAGAATCTGCATCCGCATCAGCGCCTCGGCGTCTTCCTGAGTGTAGATGTCGTTGGTGATGACGCCGATGGAATGGTGGTCCTTCAGCGCTTCGGCCAGCCGCGCAGTGAGTGTCGTCTTTCCGGCGCCGACGGGTCCGCCGATACCGACGCGAAGGGGACCGTTGGGAGAGGGCATGTCAGAGCTCCTTTTCGTTCAGCGTCAGGTGCGGAAGACCTTGGAGTGCAGCGTCTCGTGCTGCATCGCCGCGATATCGGCGGCAAAGGTCGATGCATGCAGGTCATCCGGACCCAGGCTCAGGCTGGCCCGTGCCAGGTTTTCGATGGTCGGTTGCAGGGCGGCCAGCACGCGCTGCCCGTCGCTTTGCCCCAGGGGAACGAGACGGACGGCGGCAGAGACGAGATTGGCCGCGAAGGCCTGAAGGTAGAAACGCAGAACCATGTCGAGCGGGAGTTGGCTCAGCGCGGCGGCCCGTCCGACCGCGACGGGGTAGGTGTGATCGGCCAGCGTATCGAGGCCCAACTCGCGAAGCGTCCGTGCAAAGGCCGCGCCCTGGTCGCGGGTTTCCGTCACGCGTCCCTGCGCTGCACAGAAGGCGAGGCACAGCGCGTCCAGCGCGTCGATTTCCGCCGCGTCCTCCGTGCGGTAGGCGGTCGCGACGAAGATCGCGTCGTTGCGGCCCGTGCCATGGTCCAGCAGCGCTTCGAGCCAGGTTTTCAAGTCGGCCGCATTCGTGATGTCGCCCTGTTCGATGGCCCATTCCAGCCCGTGGGAATAGGCGAACGCGCCCACCGGAAACCCGGGCGAGAACCATTGCGCAAGCGTCAGGACCGGGTCAGTGGTCATCACCCGCGTCCTCGTGCGCATGGGAATGGGTGTGCCCGTGCCCGTCCTGCCCGTGCCCGTGTCCGTGGTCGTGCCCGTGATCTTGGCCATGGCTGTGGCCATGCGTGCGGCCCTCGCCATAGGCGCCACCATCGGGCGTGAACGGTTCGGTGACATCGCGCAGGTCCGCGCCAAGTCGCATCAGCATGTCGCGCAGCACGTAGTCGCTGCGGATCAGGAGACGCTCCGCCTCGATCTGGCAGGGCGCATGCCGGTTGCCGATATGCCAGGCCAGCCGGTGCAGGGGGTCGCCTCGCACCTCGATCAGCGGTTCGGGTGCGGCGGTGATGCGGATCTCTCCGCCATCTTCCAGAACCAGAACCCCGCCGTCATCCAGCGAGGTGGTGCGCGGCAGATCGACCAACACGCGCGAACCATCCGTCAGTTCGAGCACCTTGCGGCGCAGGAACCGCGACTCGTAGTCGAGATGCAGTTCGCCAACAGGATCCGTGTGCGGATGGCCGTGGTAATTCCGGGCGATGCGGGGGGCACTCATCGAGCGCCCCCGCATTCAAACGCCCGGATCACGCGTAGTAGAGGCCGGCGAACATGCGCCGGACGACTTCCTGCCGCGTGGTCCCGCACGCTGCGAGCTCGGCGTCGCTGATTTGGTTCAGCTTCTGCACTGCTTTCGCGCGTGGCGTGTTTTCTGCCATGTGGATCAGACCGTTCCAGATCCGATCGAAGAAATGTGTCACCGAACTCGTCGAAACGTCGACGTGGTGTGTTGCATAGTCCGTCATTGGAAACCTCATGCCTTTCGCTTTGGTTTCCTCCCTTGGCCACGAGATAGAAACGCGGCGGTCCCGCCACCACCCCCATAACCGAATGCCCGCGTTGCGCGGGGCGCATGAGTTTATTCATGATCTTTTCACTTTTTGTTCCACCGACCCGCGCGGTTTTCGCAGCGACTTGCAGGTGGCGACCGGGATTGCCCGACATCAGAACAGGAAATAGCGTTGCGCCATCGGCAGTTCCGCCGCCGGTTCGCAGGTCAGCAGTTCGCCATCCGCGCGCACCTCGTAGGTCTCCGGGTTGACCTCGATATGCGGGGTGGCGTCGTTCAGCTTCAGATCCTTCTTGCCGATCTCGCGGGTGTTCTTCACCGCTACCGTGTCCTTGGCGAGCCCCAGCGATGCGCCGATCCCCTCCGACTGCGCGGCCGCCGAGACGAAGGTGACGGCGGAGCGTTCGACGGACCGGCCGTAGGCGCCGAACATGGGCCGGGAGTAGACCGGCTGCGGCGTGGGGATGGACGCGTTCGGATCGCCCATCTGGGCGCAGGCAATCGTGCCGCCCAGCAGGACCATTTCCGGCTTCACGCCGAAGAAGGCCGGGTTCCACAGCACCAGGTCGGCGCGCTTGCCCACCTCCACCGACCCGATCTCGTGCGCGATCCCGTGCGCGATGGCCGGGTTGATGGTATATTTCGCCACATATCGTCGGGCGCGGAGGTTGTCGTTGTCGCCGGTCTCCTCCGTCAGCCGCCCGCGCTGCTTCTTCATCTTGTCAGCCGTCTGCCAGGTGCGGATGATGACCTCCCCCACGCGACCCATCGCCTGGCTGTCCGACGCGATGATAGAGAAGGCGCCCATGTCGTGCAGGATGTCCTCGGCGGCGATGGTCTCCCGCCGGATGCGGCTTTCGGCGAAGGCCACGTCTTCGGGGATCGACTTATCGAGGTGATGGCAGACCATCAGCATGTCGAGATGCTCTTCCAGCGTGTTGACCGTGAAAGGCCGCGTGGGGTTGGTCGAGGAGGGCAGCACGTGCTCCTCCCCGCAGATCTTGATGATGTCCGGCGCGTGCCCGCCGCCGGCGCCCTCGGTGTGGAAGGCGTGGATGGTGCGGCCCTTCATCGCCTTCACGGTGTTCTCCACGAAGCCGCTCTCGTTCAGCGTATCGGTATGGATCATCACCTGCACGTCCATGTCATCGGCCACCGACAGGCAGCAGTCGATGGCGCCCGGCGTGGTGCCCCAATCCTCGTGCAGCTTCAGCGCGCAGGCGCCGCCGCGGATCTGCTCGACCAGCGCGGCAGGCAGCGAGGCGTTGCCCTTGCCGGCAAAGGCGAGGTTCATGGGAAAGGCGTCCGCCGCCTGCAGCATCCGCCCGATATGCCAGGGGCCGGGGGTGCAGGTCGTGGCCAGCGTGCCGTGCGCGGGGCCGGTGCCGCCGCCCAGCATGGTAGTGAGGCCCGAATGCAGCGCGTCCTCGATCTGTTGCGGGCAGATGAAGTGGATGTGGCTGTCGAACCCGCCCGCGGTCAGGATCCGGCCCTCGCCGGCGATGGCCTCCGTCCCGGGGCCGACGATGATGTCGACGCCCGGCTGCGTGTCGGGATTGCCGGCCTTGCCGATCGCGGCGATGCGTCCGCCCCTGAGCCCCACATCGGCCTTGTAGATGCCGGTCCAGTCGAGGATCAGCGCGTTGGTGATGACCGTGTCCACGGCACCATCCGCCCGCGTGACCTGAGATTGCCCCATCCCGTCGCGGATCACCTTGCCGCCGCCGAACTTGACCTCCTCGCCGTAGATCGCCGCGTTGTTCCCCGACCCGCCGGACAATGCGGCCCCAACGGCCTCCGCTGTCAGGTCGCGCTCCACCTCGATGAAGAGGTCGGTATCGGCAAGCCGGACCCTGTCACCGGTTGTGGGGCCGAACATCGCGGCATAGTCGGCGCGGGGGATGGTTGTGGGCATTTTTTGTCAGGCCTCTGGTTCAATTTGTGAATGATCGGATGGCAGTGCCGCTGGAAGGAGCAAGACATGCCGCGCACAGCCGTCCGGCTTCAGATCTTCGCGTGCGACGCCCTCGCTCGGGCACTGCCCTGCGTCATCGAGCGACTTTGCAGTCGAGGCAGAGAGATTGGGACCGCCGGATGGCCTCCAGCGTCGGACCCTGCCAAAGAAATTCGCCTCACGCGCCCGGAAATCTGCTAGAATTGCGACATCAGGTCGCACCCGACTCGGGGCGGTGCAGTCACTTTGATCATGCGGATTATTGAAATGAAGACTTGCGTATTTGTGGCGGTGGCTTTCGCAATCGCCGCTCC
>CBDUPF010000081.1:0-13328 GCA_965369035.1 uncultured Aliishimia sp. | reverse complement strand
GCCGTGTCGAGCAGGCTCACCGACTTGTCCGGCAACTGCCGTGCGGGGATGTAGCGGGCCGAGAGCGTCACCGCCGCCTCTATCCCCTCGTCCAGCACCTGCACCTTGTGGTGCTTTTCCAGCATCGACGCGATGCCGCGCATCATCAGGATCGCCTTGGGGATGTCGGGCTCGTCCACCTGCACGACCTGGAACCGCCGGGTCAGCGCGGGGTCCTTCTCGATGTATTTCTTGTATTCCGCCCAGGTGGTCGCGCCGATGGTCCGGAGCGTGCCCCGCGCCAGCGCCGGCTTGAGCAGGTTGGCCGCGTCGCCCGTGCCGGCCGCGCCCCCGGCGCCCACCAGCGTGTGGGTCTCGTCCACGAACATCACGATGGGGATGGGGCTGGCCTGCACCTCGTCGATCACCGACCGCAGCCGGTTCTCGAACTCGCCCTTCATGCTGGCCCCGGCCTGCAGCAGGCCCACGTCCAGCACCAAGAGCCGCACGTCCTTCAGCGCCGGCGGCACGTCTCCCCGCGCGATCCGCATCGCGAAGCCTTCGACCACCGCTGTCTTGCCGACCCCGGCCTCGCCGGTCAGGATCGGATTGTTCTGCCGCCGCCGCATCAGCACGTCGACGATCTGCCGGATCTCCTCGTCGCGGCCGACGATCGGGTCGATCTCCCCGTTGCGGGCCTGTTCGGTGAGGTCGGTGCAGAACTGGTCCAACGCCTCCTGCGATCCGGCCGAGACCTTGCGCGCGCCGGAGGCTTCGCCCGGCTCCGCGCCGCCGCCCGTGACCGACCCGTCCTGCGGCTTCATCGCGTCCTCGGGCGAGCCGTCGGTGATCTTGTGGAACTCGTCGGCCAGATCGTCGGGCTTGATGCTGGCCAGTTCCTTGGAGATGCCCGTCAGTATGCTCTTGAGGTTCGGCGTCTCCAGCATGCCAAGGATCAGGTGACCGGTCCGCACCTGGTTGGAGGAATAGAGCAGGGAGCCCCAGACCCAGGCCCGCTCCATCGCGTCCTCGAGGTGCGAGGAGAGGTCCGTGACCGAGGACGCACCGCGGGGCAGCGCATCGAGCGCCGCTGTCACCTGCGTTGCTATCTTGCCGTCATCCAGATCGAAATGCCGGATGATGCGGTGGATGTCGCTGTCCTGGTTGTTCAGGATCTGGTGCAGCCAGTGCACGATCTCCACATACGGGTTGCCCCGCATCTTGCAGAACACAGTCGCCCCCTCGATGGCCTTGTAGCCCAGCGAGTTCAGCTTGCCGAAAAGCGCCACGCGGCTGATTTCTGTCATGATGGAGTCCCCCTCAGGTCATCTCGGTCACGGTGGGATCGGTCGTCGTACCAAGGCTCAGCCCCGGTTCGAGGAACAGATCCTCCGCATCCCGTCCGGTTTTGTCATGTCCGATCCAGCTGGTTTGTCCCAGCCGCATCTTCTTTCCCAGGATTGGTTCGGGCTTTTCCGAAGCCCGCAGCACGAGGTTCACGTCGAAATCCAGCGCGTCGCCCACATAGCTGCGCACGATGGCCCGCAAGCGCTTCAGCGACGCGTTGCCCGGCAGAAGGCGTTCGTATTCGGCCAGGCTCAGCGGCCCGATCTTGAGCCGGAACTTGGCCGACCGGGTCCAGACGCGTTCGCCGATGGAGGTCGTCCGCCCAAGCCGCGCCGGCCTGCCCAACTGCCAGCGGTCGTCCGGCTCCAGCTCCAGCCAGCAACCCACGAACTGTTGCAACCGGACCCTCGCGCCGAAGAAGGCCTGCAGGATGGACACAAGCCCTTCGGCATTCTTCGGTCCCTGTGCCAGAAGCCCGGTGAAATGACGCTTGGCGAGATCGGGGAAGGCGTCCTTTCCGCGCAGATGCGTGCCGTGATACCCGCCGATGGCCGCGATCTTGCGCTCGAAGGCGTCGTTGTCGCCGCGGTCGAAGCTCGGCGCCGGCTGACCCGACCGCCACGCCCGGTAAAGCAGCGTCATCAGCCGGTGGGTCAGCATGTTGGCAAACGCGATCAGGGTCGGGTCGCGGTGCTGGCGCAGCCGGTTGCGCGCGTATTCGGTCAGGTGCAGCGGCAATGGACCGTGCGGCCCGAAGAGCCCGAAGAAGCGGTTTGTCAGCCGACCGGGCGTCTTGCCCGCCGCAGGCTTGAACGCGGCCAGCGTGGAGGGCGGGAAGGACAGCTCCGCCTCCTGTCCAAAGCGGATGCGGTCCTCGCGCGGGCGGCGGGCGGTGCCAATGCGGGGCGCGTCCGGATAGGCCGCCTCCAGCACCCGGAAGGCGTGGAAGATATGGTGTTTTTCCGGGGTGGCCGCCAGCCGCTCGAGATGCGTCAGATGATCCGCCCCAGCCCGGTGTCCGGACGCCATCGGGTGATCTCCCCGCGTTGTTGGGTGACAAGCACCGTTTCGGTGAAGCTGTTGATCGACACGTACTTGCGGAAGAACCGCTCCAGCACGGCGCCCATCAGGTAGACGCTGGTGCCCTCGAAGAAGCTCTCGTCGAAGCGGACCGAGATTTCGAGACCGCGGACCGCCGTCGACAGAACCTCGTCGGCCATGCGCCGCACGATGGGCCGGGTCGACACGCCCGTCAGCCCCTCGAGCTGTTTCTCCAGCACCCGGTTGCCTTCGGGCGCATAGATCCCGATCAACTCGCGCAGGGCGGCGGCGCTGTCGTCGGCGTCCGCGTCCGCAATCGAGAGATAGTTGAGGCTCAGATGGCTGATGAGCCGCCACGCGGTGTCGCCCTGGGCCATCGACGGGCGCGGACGGGTCGGGCTGACAGGCGTGGTGATATGCGCCACCGGGCCGCCTTCTGGCAGGTAGAACACGTCCTTCGCCCCCGTCGGCAGCAGCAGCGGCAGGTCGCGGTTGGTCACCATCGCGTTGATTGCCAGCTGATGCAGTTGCGCGCCGTAGGGCGCCTGGGTCGCATCAACCAGAGAGAGGTACAGCTCCGAGCCGAGATAGGACGTGCGCACGCCCTTCAGCCGCTCGCGCTCCGCCCGCTGGCGCATCTTGCGCGACTGGGTGTAATAGGCCGCGTGCGTTTCTCCCGCCGCCGTCAGGTCGTCGGCGGAGTAGAACGGGCGGAAGAGCACGTCCTTCTCCCCCTCGCCGCTGATCCCCACGACACTGTCCAGCGCGTAGATCTCGAAATCGAGCGGCGCGGTGCGGTCCGCCACGACGTGCTGATCCACGTCGGATGCGGAGACATGCACCCGGTCGCAGCGCTTCTGGAAGAGGTTGATCGCCGGCACCGCATTCAGCGTGAAAGCCTCGGGCGTCACCCCGGAGGCGACGTTCGGATCGCCCTCGCGCAACAGGATGTAGATGTCCACATCATCCCCGGCGGCCCGCGCCAGCGCCATCGACAGGCCCCGAAGCTCCACGAAATGGAAGCGTTCGGGCATGGCGAAATATTCCTGCAACAACCGGTATCCGTCGAAACTGCGCTGCGGCGTGGGCAGGAGCGCCTCCTCGGGATCGAAGCCGCGTGGCATCACCCGGCCTTGGGGCAGCTGCATCACCCAATCGGCGCGTCGGTCGGTCGAGCGCCCCGCCAGCGCGCTGACCTGGGTCGACAGGAGCTCGTGCAGTTCCCAGTTCTTGCCTTCCTGCGCGTTCAGGAACAGCACCAGGCGGTCGAGTTCCAGCTCGTTGATCGGGAGCCCGGAATCCCGCGTCAGGCGTAACCGGATCGCAGCCCGGGCATCGATATCGCGCGATACACCGGCGGCCACCAGTTCACCCCGCCCGTCGATATACTCGGCCTCCGTGATCCGGATCGGCCAGAGCGTCACGTCCGCCGCGGTTCGGAAGATGCAGGCGGTGGTGTCGTCGTCGCCCAGCACGCTGCGCAACTGGCTGTGGCGCGGCAGCGTGTAGCCGGCGGCCAGTGCCGCGTTCTGCATGTCGGGCTCCAGCGCTGCCACCATCATCGAGGGGATGGGTGCCAGATAATGCGGGTAGACGATCTCCAGCAGGTGGCTGGTCAGGTTCGGATATTGCAGTTCCAGCTCGAGCTGGACGCGGGCCGACAGGAAGGCCACGCCCTCCAGCAGACGCTCGACGTAGGGGTCGACCACCTCGACCCCGTCCATGCCGAGCCGCGCGGCAATCTTCGGAAAGGCCTGCGCGAACTCCGCTCCCATGTCGCGCATGAAGGCAAGCTCGCCCTCGTAGTGTTTCAGAAGCCGCGTGTCCATGTGCGCGTCAGGCCACCCTTTCCAGTTCAAGCTCTCCGGTCGTCACGTCGACTTCCGAACGCAGGTAAAGCTCCATCGGCATCGGCTGGGCCCACATGTCTGCGCGGATGTCGTAGGTGACGATGGTCTGCCGGTCGTCCTGGCCCAGCCGCAGTTGCACATCCACCGAACCGGGATGAATGCGCGGCTCGAAATTGCGGATCGCCTCGGCGATGGACCTGCGGATGATGCCGGCCCGTTCTGCCGTCGAATAGTCGCCGGCAACCTCGTTGATGCCGTAGTTCAAGACCGAGCGCGCAGCATGCGGATAGCGCTCCGGATCGATCATGGAGGAGTTGTCGGAGGTGTTCAGAAGCCAGGCCAGGTCGCGCTGGATGATATCGCGAAGCTGGCGCAGGTCGATCACCCGATCCTCGCGCCGCTCGGTCTTCTGATTTGGCTCGTTGTCCGTCAGGCGATCGAGAAGCGAAGGCTGCAGCCGCTCGGCAATCGTCTTGTCAGACATCGCCGCCTCCATCCCCGTCCGCGCCATCCGCGCCGTCATCCGCGCCGTCGTCCGCATCGTCGCCGCCGGGTGTCGTGTGGAGCCGGATCTTGCGGATGTCCATGATCGCGTGGTCGCCCAGATCGGTGGTCAGAAGACGCTGACCCACGCCGACAAAGGTATCGTGGCCCAGGTCGACCCATTCGGTCTTGCGCGCCAGTTTCGCCGCGTCATCCCCGTTTTCGACCGTGCCGGCATAGCGCGTCGGGATCAGCGCCACGATTTCCCCGCCATTGGCCGTGGTCATCGTCGCCGGCGTCCAGACCGCATCGCGCAGGTCCGCCGGCGCCTCGAATTCCAGTCGCGAGATCGCGCTGAACGGGATCCAGTAGTATTTTCCGTTGACCACCGCTTCGAGCAGCGGCCCCATCCGCATGTCGGCATCGGCAATCCATTCGAACGACTGACCGTCGATCTCGCCCGATACGGCCGGTGCTGCGTCGAAGGCCCGCGCGCGTGTGGCAGCCGCCTTTTCAAGGTGCCCGGCCGCCTGCAGCTTCAGCGCGTCCAGCATCAGGGCGATCCATTCCTGCGGCTCACCGAAGACGAGCGGATCCTTTTCACCGGCGAAGACCTTCTCGCGGTAGACCTCGCAAACGATTCCCTCGCGGTAGGTCTGTGCCATCGGCGTCGCGCTCGCGTCCATCTCGGCGGAGACCTTGAGCTGGTTGATCGCCCGTTTCCAATCGCCCGTGACACACAGCAGCTGGAACAGGAAGATCCGCAGGCTCGCCTTGCCCGCATCGGCGCGCACTGCCGCCTGCAGCGCGTCCAGCGCGCCGCTCAGGTCACCGTCCTTCAGTCGCTCTTCGGCCTGCACAGCGTCCCTCCCGTCAATGCGCCAAGCTGTACGGCAGGCCCCCGGCAGGAGGCCTGACGTCCATCTTCCAGAATCGGTATGCGATCCGGTCTCTTAGGTGCCAACGTCCAGGTTCGCCTGGTTGAGCACACGGCTCCATTCGGCGTTGGTCTTCTTGCCAGCGGTGCCGTCGGCTTTCTGCGCGGTGTACCACACCTTCATGGCGCCGTACTGGATCACGACCGTTTCCTCGCAGATGTCGTCGCCGTCGGATCCGGACCAGCTGATGTCCTGGATCATCACCAGCTTGAACGTCCAGCGCAGGAACACGTCCCCGGACTTGCCGCCCTGGCCGCCCGACCTGCGCAGGTCGATCGTCATGTCCGAGAAGTGCGTGCCGTCGCAAAGCTTCGCGAACATTTCGGTCGACACCGTGTCGGTCTTCTTGGTGATCGTCAGTTCCTTGAACGTCGCCTTGCCGGCGCCACCGCCACCGGAAATAGATCCGATGTTGATGTTGTTCTCGGCGCCGATCTCGAAACTGAGGATCTCGAAAGCGCCGTACTTGCCGTAGGTCTTGTCCTGGGTTTCGCCTTTCAGCTTATCGTCGGCGCTCTTCTCCGGCTCTGCGAAGTAACAAAATGCGTCAAATGCCATGGCTGATCATTCCTTTCGTGGTCATGGTTGGTGGTTTGGTTAAGCTGAAATCATCCCTTTTCGCTCGGCAGCTTGGACACGAGACGCAAGGAAACGGACAGGCCTTCAAGCTGGTAATGTGGACGAAGAAAAAACTTCGATGAATAGTAACCGGGATTACCCTCTACCTCTTCGACGACGACTTCGGCTGCCGCGAGCGGCTGCCTGGCCTTGACCTCTTCCGGTGAAGTGGCGGAGTTCCGGTCGACATACTGTTCGATCCAGTTCTGCAACCAGTTCTGCATGTCCTCGCGGCTCTTGTAGGAGCCGACCTTGTCCCGCACGATGCACTTCAGGTAATGCGCGAAACGGCAGGTGGCGAAGAGGTAGGGCAACCGCGCAGCGAGATTCGCGTTGGCGGTTGCGTCGTCGTCGTCGTATTCCGCGGGCTTGTGCAGGGATTGCGCACCGATGAACGCCGCGATGTCGGAATTCTTGCGGTGGATCAGCGGCATCATGCCATTCTTGGCAAGCTCCGCCTCGCGCCGGTCCGAGATGGCGATTTCGGTGGGGCATTTCTGATCCACGCCACCATCATCCGTGGGGAAGGTGTGCGAGGGCAGGTTCTCCACCGCGCCGCCGGATTCGATCCCGCGGATTCGCGAACACCAGCCGTATTCCTTGAACGACCGGTTGATGTTCACAGCCATTCCGTAGGCTGCATTGACCCAGCCGTACTTGCTGCTGTCCGCGCCTTCGGTGTCCTCCTCGAAGGCGAACGCCTCGACCGGATCGGTCTTGGAGCCATAGGGGAGGCGCCCCAGGAACCGCGGCATGGCCAGACCCACATACTTGGAATCCTCGCTTTCGCGCAGGGACCGCCACGCGGCGTATTCCGGGGTCTGGAAGATCTTGGTCAGGTCACGCGGGTTGGCCAGTTCCGACCAGCTGTCCATCTGGAACAGCTCCGGCTTGGCTCCGGTGATCAGGGGCGCGTGACAGGCCGCGGCGATCTTGGACATCTCGCCCAGAAGCTCCACGTCCGGCGGGCTGTGGTCGAAATGGTAATCCGCCACCAGCGTGCCGTAGGGCTCGCCGCCGAACTGGCCGAATTCCTCTTCGTAGAGCTTCTTGAAGATCGGCGACTGGTCCCAGGCGGTGCCCTTGAACTTGCGCAGGGTCTTGTGCATGTCCTTCTTGGAGATGTTCATGACCCGGATCTTCAGCATCTCGTCGGTTTCGCTGTTGTTGACGAGGTAATGCAGGCCCCGCCACGCGCTCTCCAGCTGCTGGAAATCGGGATGGTGCAGGATCAGGTTGACCTGTTCGGTCAGCTTCTGGTCGATCTGGGCCACGATGCCTTCGATCGTGCGCAGCGCGTCATCGCTGATCAGCGCGGTGTTCTCCAGCGCCTGTTGCGCCAGCGTCTTCACCGCCTGTTCGACCGCCGATTTTGCCTGATCGGACTTGGGTCGGAATTCCTTTTGCAGGAGGGCTTCGAAATCGGATGATCCGAATGCCGTCTCCGCGGCGCCGCCCTGGACGTCTGTTTCTGCTTCGGCCATGGCTTACTCCTCGGCTTCCTTGTCTTCGCTCTCGTCGGATTTCGGGGCCGGCTGCGCGGCCAGCGTCTTGAGCAGCGTCGGGTCCTGCATGATCTTTCCGATCAGCTCTTCCGCACCGGTCTTGCCGTCCATGTAGGTCAGAAGGTTCGACAGCTGGGTGCGCGCGTCCAGCAGTTCCTTTAGCGGCTCGACCTTGGCAGCGATCGCCGCGGGGCTGAAATCGTCCATCGACTCGAAGGTGATGTCGACGGCCATGTTGCCCTCGCCGGTCAGCGTGTTGGGCACGGTGAACGCGGCGCGCGGGGCCATCGATTTCATCCGCTCGTCGAAATTGTCGACGTCGATCTCCAGGAACTTGCGATCGGCGATGGCCGGTTGCGGCGCCTCGGACTTGCCCGCGAGATCGGACATCACGCCCATCACGAACGGTAGCTGGACCTTCTTTTCCGCGCCGTAAAGCTCGACGTCGTACTCGATCTGCACACGCGGAGCACGGTTTCGTGCAATGAACTTCTGGGAACTTCCAGACATGTCTTAGGCTCCTTCGCAACCTGTCATATTAAACGTTTCGGCCACGGGAATGTGGCCATTTCATGTCAATACTCTTCCTCGATTTCGATTCCGCCGATCAGATTGACGTTCTCGACGCCGCCGGGAGCCAGGTCCTTGACGATCGTCAGGAAGTCGGCATTCACGAGTTTCTTGGCGCGCTTCAACAAAATCGGCACCGGGCTCGAAGGTTCGGCCCGCTCATAGTACCCCATGATGCGGTCCAGCGCATTGAGAACATCGTTGGGCGAGTTGATCGCACCGCTGCCCCCGCCGCCCGCGCTGCCGGCACGGGGCGCACCCGGGGCCGCCGTCGCGGTATCGCCCTCGTCGTCTGCCTCCTCCGCCTCCTCGCCACCGGCATCGCCGATCTCGGCGCTCAGACGCTTGTGCGCCTGCTTCAGCAGCTTGATCAGCGGGTCGAGGTCGGGACCCTGCCCGGGCGTATGTTCGTCGAAGCACGCGCTGATCGCCTGCACGTCGGACAGCGCGGTGGCCGCCGCCGTTGCGGTCTCACGCAGTTTCTCTTCGTCGGTGTCCTGGAAGGCCGCGGAAATCGAGGCGGTGTCGGGCACCGAGTCCATGTCCGCGGGCGGTGTGATCTCACCCTCCGCCACCGCGACATGGCGCAGCGACATCATTCCAAAGCTTCGGCTGTGAGTCAGCGGCGCCTTGCGAACGCCACGCAGGATCCGGTCGGTATCGGCCAGCGTCAGCACCGCGTTCACCCGCATCGTGGGGTCGTTGTCGTCGTCTGCGTCGAGTTGCGGGTGGCAGGTGTCCCAGTAGTCCTCCAGACACCTCCGTATGTACGTCGTGGCCTCCGCAAAGCCCTTGAATCCGCTCAGACGAAGCTCCGCCTCGGCCAGGAAGATCGCGGCGCGCAGGTCGTGGCTGCGGCCCAGAACCTCGAGCGCCTTGGTGCGAACGTCCTTGTAGTCGGGCTCGGCGGCCGCGATGATCTCGTCGCCGGCCTGTTTTTCCTCACCCGGCTGTGCGGCGATCTCGAGCTCGGTGAAGGCCGGATCATACTCGAGGTCCTCGCCGCTCGGAGCATCTTCTCCATGGCTTTGAAGAAGCGTTTCGAGATCCATGGTCCCCCTCTGGAGCAATAGGTGCGCCCTAGGCGCAGTTAATGAAATGTCAAGTGATCGGCCGAATTTAGCTTAACATACAAAACCGAATTGGCTAGCCACCTTGGCTGAACGGTTGGAAGTTTATCGTTAAAGAAGGGTTAAGCGGATTCCTGCCGGGCCGCGTGTGACATGACGCACAGGTCGGAAAAAATGTGTGGGCCTTGACCGTGCGCCCCTCATTTCGTTTCATCCCAGAAGGTCGCTCGGCGGGAGGAAGACGATGCGCACGGTTTTTCAGATCATGGCCGGTTTCGGTGTCGCTCTCAGCCTGGTCGGAGCTCCGGTGCAGGCTCAGGACGACATGCTGACGGTTGAACTCAACAAGTTCGAACCCGCGGACAGTGGTGGTTGCCGGGCCTTCTTCCTCTTCCGCAATCAGAGCGGCAAGGCTTTCGAGGAATTCGAGATGTCGCTCGCCATCCTCGACGGCGACGGGGTGATCGACCGGCTTCTCAATATCGATGCCGCGCCATTGCCAGTCGCGCGCACCACGCTGAAGCTTTTCGAGATCCCGGAGATCGCCTGCACCGACATCTCCGAAATCCTCCTGCACGCGATCGAGACCTGCAAGCCGCAGAACGAGGAGAATACCGACTGTTTCCCGATGGTGTCGCTGGTCAGCCGCACATCCGCGCCGCTGGTGAAGTGACGTGCCCGGCGCGGTGCTCTCGACGCTTGGAACCGGCGGTCCGATCATCGCGATCCTGGCGGCCCTTTCGCTCCTGTCGATTGCGCTGATCGTCGTGAAATCGTTGCAACTGGCGCGGGCGCGTTCCGGACAGGCAGCGCGCGACGCGGCCCTGGTTCAGTGGTCGAAGAACGACAAGGAAGGGGCCGTCGCCGCGCTCGCCTCTGGCAGATCGCCGGCCGACCGGGTCGTGCATTTCGCGCTCAAGGCGACCCTTGCCCGAATGCCCCGGAAACCGCTGGAGGCCGAACTGATGCGCCGCGGCAATGCGGAGGTGGAAGCGATGTCGCGCCACATCCGGCTGCTGGAGCTGGTGGCGATGGTCTCGCCCCTGCTGGGGCTTCTCGGGACCGTGCTGGGGATGATCCAGTCGTTCCAGGAACTCGAACTGGCGCAGGGTGCTGCCAATGCCAGCGTCCTGGCCGGGGGGATCTGGCAGGCGCTGCTGACCACTGCGGCCGGTCTGGTCGTGGCGATCCCGGCGGCGATCGGCGCCACGCTGCTTTCGGCCCGCGTCGACGGCGCGGCGCATGACATCGAATCCACCGTCGGCCAGTTCTTTCTGCTGGAGGATACCGGAACGATGCACCCGGCCTGACATCATGCATGGGTCGAACCAACCTGCAGCGACCCTCGGACCCGTGCGGGGTCACTTCCGTCTTGTGCGTCGGAACCCGGGTCGTCCGGCGACGTTCTTCCCGGAACGCAGCAAGCAGGATGGGAGCAGACGACATGACCAAGGACCACGGATCATCGATCAAGGACGACGAGACCTACGAGGAACTCAGGAAAGACGGTGCGTCCAAGGAAAAGGCCGCCCGCATCGCCAACGCGCAGGCCAACGACAACCAGAAGCCCTCGAAGAAGGGTGGCAAGAACCCACCCTACGAGGAGTGGACGAAGGACGAACTCTACGACCGGGCACAAGAGCTGGAGATCGACGGCCGTTCCGACATGACCAAGGACGAGTTGATCGAGGCGTTGCGGTCTCACTGAGACGCCGCGCCCACACGACCCTTGAGCGCGCCGGGCCATGAAACTCGCGCGGCGCGCCTCCGACCGGCAGTTGATCTCCCTCGTGCCGATGATCGACGTGATGCTGATCCTGCTGGTCTTCTTCATGGTCACCTCGACCTATCTCAACCTTGACATGATCCCCTTCGTCGACCGCTCCGACGAGCCGCCGCCCGAAGCTTCCGCACCCGCGAGCGGGGAGGCGACGACTCTTCTGGTGCGCCTGTCCGCCGATGGGCGGACCTTTGTCCGTGGCCAGCCGTTTGACGCGGCGGCGCTGCGAGCGACAGTGGCCGACCGGCTGGCGGAAAACCCGCTCCTCTCTGTCGTCATTCTCCCCTCGACCGCGGCGCGTACGCAGGACCTCGTTTCGCTGATGGATCTCTTGACCACAGCGGGCGCCACCCGGTTGCGGCTGGTGCAATTGGAGGCGCGGGAATGAAGCTGAACCGCCCCGCCCGTCGCCAACACCCCGAAACGATCATCGCGCTGATCGACGTGGTGTTCTTCCTGCTGGTCTTCTTCATGCTGATCGGCCGGATGGACGCGACTTCGCCGTTCGAAGTGATGCCGGCCCATGCGGTAACCGGCGCGGACATGCCCGCGGGCGGCGCCACGCTGTCGATCGGTGCGGAGGGCGAACTGGCGCTCGACGGGACGGCTATGGATCGCGGGGACGCCTTGGAGCGGATCGCGGCGATGCTCGCCGAAGACCCCGCCCTGTTGATCCGCGTGAATGCCCATCGCGACGCGCAGCTGCGGGAGCTTCTGCCGCTGGTCGCGCGGATCGAGGCACTGGGCGCGCGCGACGTGATGCTGGTCGTGACGCCGGAGGAGGGCTGATGCGTACCGCTGGCGCCTGGGCCACGGGGCTCGCCGTCTCCGCCCTATTGCACTGGGTTGCTGCGGTCATCCTTGTCCCGGCCTATGCTCCGCAGGACACGCAATCCCAGGCGCCGCCCGAAACCCGGCTCGACATGGAAACCGTCGAGGCCCCGCGCCAGGACGCAGCCGCCCGCACGCCCGAAGCGGAAGACGCCGCCGAAGGAGAGGCGGAGGGCACGCAGGTCGGTGCGGGGTCGGTGCCGCAATCCGACGCCCGCCCGGTCCCGGCTGCTGCCGATCGTCCGCCCGCCGTCGCCGCACAGGGCGCCAGGGCCACGGCGCAGACTCCTCGGGCCGCGCCGCTGACCGAGGCCGATCCGATGTCCGCTCGGGTCGACGCGGCGGTGCCTGATGCAGATGCCCTGACTTCCGCCACCCCGGAGGCGGCGCAATTGGCGAAAACAGCCGCCCCACAGGCCCAGCGCGTCGCGCAGTCGGACGCCCCGGCCACAACGCTCGCCGCAGCGCGTCCGACCGGAGAGGTGACAGCAACCGCCGCGCCCATTGCAGACGCCCTCGACGCCGCCACACCGCAGGGCGAGACGTTGCCGTCCGCCGCAGCCGAGGCCGCACAACTGGTACAAACGGAAGCCCCTGCCGCGCAGGTAGTGTCAGCGGCACTTGAACCGGGCGCTCAAAGCGCACCGGCCGTCGTCGTGACAGCCGCAGCCCTGCCCGCCGCGCCAGCGCAAGGGCGCCAGACCGCAGCCCTCGCCCCCGAGAGCACCGCTCTGTCCCAGGAACGCGCCGACGCGCTCACGGCCCAGGAAGCGACGCCGCCCGCGACCTCGGCCCGCGCCACGCTGGCCTGGCAATTCGGCGACCGCGTAGTGACCGACCCGCAGGCATTGGCCACGATCCAGGCCTTCATGGCACCCGCCGCGATCGACGACGCGCAGGGAGTGAAGGACGACCTCTCGTCCCTGCTCACGGGCGTGGATTGTGCACGGCTCTCGGCCACCTTCATCCCTGAAACCGGCGTGCTGGAGATGCGCGGCCATATCCCCGACCCGGCGTTGCAGGGCCCGATCCTCGCGGCGCTGCAGGCTCAGGTCGGCGACGGTATCCCCGTGACCGCGAACCTGCTGCACCTGCCCGCGCCGCAATGCGGGGCGCTCTCCGGCATCGCCTCTGTGGGCCTGCCGCAATCGACCGACCAGTTCACAAATGCCCGCCTGGTGGGAGAGACCGCGCATGCCCGCGAATACAGCTACACCGAAGGCCAGCGGCTGCAGTTCGACCTCACCGCGCCCGACTACGACGCCTTCGTCTATGTCGACTACTTCAACGCCGATGGCGAGGTGATCCACCTCGTG
>CBDUPF010000080.1:0-13376 GCA_965369035.1 uncultured Aliishimia sp. | reverse complement strand
GATATCGCGCATCCCGCCCGGCGACATGGACCGGTTGTTGCGGCAAGGCGATCCGCAAGAGGGGTGGATTATTGGGGCCGGCGACGACGCGTTGTTGCGCGCAGCGGTTCCAACGGTCGCGCCCGAACCGCCGCCGCTGCGGAATGATTGCTTTGCGCTCCCCGCAGGCGTGGACTGGATTCCGGTCGATGACGCGCTCGACCATCTGCGCCGGGCGATCCCGCTGCGGGCCGGAGAGGAGCGCGTGGCGCTCGACCGGGCCGCGGGGCGGATCCTGGCCGAGGACCTGCGCGCACTGCGCTCCAACCCGGCCCATGCCAATACCGCCGTGGATGGCTACGGCTTTGCCGGGGCACGCGGGCCGGGCACGCATGTCCTGCCACTGGTGGAGGCGCGTGCAGCGGCCGGTGACATGGCGTCGGCGGTACCGGAGGGCCATGCCATCCGCGTGTTGACGGGTGCCGTGCTGCCGCCCGGTGTCGATACGGTGATCCTGCAGGAGGATGTGACCGAAGCCGAGGGGCAGATCGCCTTTCGCGGGCCTTTGAAGCGGGGCGCCAATACCCGGCGCGCGGGAGAGGACGTGACGGAGGGCGCCGTGATCCTGCCCGCGGGCCGCAAGCTGACGCCCGCCGACCTGGCTTTGGCGACGATCACCGGCCATGGCGACCTGACGGTTCGGACGCGACTGAAGGTGGGTGTGATCTCTACCGGGGACGAATTGCGCGCGGCGGGGGAGCCGGTCGGGCCGGGCCTGATTCACGATGCGAACCGGCCCATGTTGCTGTCGCTTCTTGCGGCCTGGGGGTTCGAGCCGGTCGATCTGGGCCATGTTCCCGATGACCGGGAGATGCTGCGGGCGCGATTGAACCACGGAACCAAGACGGCGCAGGCGATCCTGACGAGCGGCGGTGCGTCGGCCGGCGACGAGGACCATGTCTCCGCCCTGTTGCGCGAGGCGGGCGCGATGGAGATGTGGCGGATCGCGGTCAAGCCGGGACGTCCCTTGGCGCTGGGTCTCTGGAACGGCTGCCCGGTCTTCGGGCTGCCGGGCAACCCGGTGGCAGCGCTGGTCTGCAGCCTGATCTTTGCCCGGCCCGCGCTTGGCCAGATGGCGGGGCAGGGCTGGTGCGAACCGCAGGCGATGGAGCTACCCGCAGGTTTCACGAAGTCGAAAAAGCCGGGGCGGCGGGAATATCTGCGTGCGCGGCTGAGGGGTGGGCGCGTGGAGGTGTTCGCATCCGAAGGGTCGGGACGGATCAGCGGGCTCAGTTGGGCGGACGGATTGGTCGAATTGCCCGACGGCGCGGTGGAGATAACGCCGGGCACCTTCGTGCGCTATCTGCCGTTTTCACAGTTCGGGTTCTGAACCCGGTCGACGGGACGGCTCTGTTTTCCCGTTCCGGGCAAAGGCGCCCGCCCGCCGACCCCGGAAGATCAATCGAAGGTGCCGGCCACGCGGCCCAGCAACATGAAGGCGCGCGCCGTCCGGGTGTTGGCCAGGGCGGAGATCTCGGCATCCGTCGCCTTCGGTTCGAAGTCGGCGAAGGTGTGGTCGAACTTGCGCAGGAAGTGATGGGCCACATCGCGGAAGATCGGGTCCTGCTTCATCCGTCCCGCGCAGAGCGCAAGGGAGGATTGGTCGCGGATGCCGCCGAGGCTGGAGATGGACTTGCCGCGGGCACCTTGTGCGAAGGTGCGCCAGATTTCGGGGCGGGCCCGGTCCGGCGGGAGATCGTCCATGTAGATGCCTTCCTGGCTCAGCAGGGTCAGAATGTCCTGCGCGGCCTGCACCAGTTGTGCGGTGGTCCGGTCGCGCAGCGCGCGGCGCAGGGCGGCGAACCCCTCCTTGTCGTCCGCCGTCTCCGGAAAGTTCAGCGCGCGGATGAAATCCTCTGCCGCCAGGGGCGGTGCGTGGTCGGCGGCGGTCGTGCCAAGCGCAAGCCTCGGCTGGTCGTCCGATGTGACCGGGTCGTTCGTGACCGTGGGGGCTTGTCCGGTCGGCGCGGGCTGTGACCGGGACGAGGTGAAGGTGGCGATCGCGGTTTCGGTCTTGCGCGTCGTTGCGGCGATCTCGTCCAGCTTGCGGGTGACCGAGCTTTCGCTGCCCTTTCCGCTCTGGTTCTGGGCGATGTAGGCTTGACGCAGGACGTCGATGGTGGCCTGCAAACGCAGGCTTTCCTCCCGCATTATTCGCGATGATCGCGTGGCCATCGCAGCCACCCAGATCATCGCCACCGGCAGGAAGATCGCCATCGCCGTGATCATGATGCGCAACGGATCGAACGGGCTGTCGGGCGGCGCGTCCGGGGCGGTGAGCAAGAGGATGGCCGATCCGATCAGCCAGATGACCGTTGCCGCGATGGCTGCAATCTCGATACCGGTGATCGTTTCGGTCTGCGGACGGTCATAGATGCCAAGCGGTGTCGGCCGGGACGCGTTGGACTCGGACTCGGCCATCGCAGCCTCAGACAAATGTGACGGTCAGGATTTCGTAGGACTTGTCCCCGCCGGGCGTGTGGACCTCGACGCTGTCGCCTTCCTCCTTGCCGATCAGCGCGCGCGCGATCGGCGATCGGATGTTGAGCAGACCCTGCTCGATATTGGCTTCGTGCTCGCCCACGATCTGCCAGGTCTTCTCCTCGTCGGTGTCCTCGTCGACGACGGTCACCGTGGCGCCGAACTTGATCGAGCCGGAAAATTTCGTCGGGTCGATCACTTCGGCCAGACCCAGCACGCCTTCCAGCTCGGCGATGCGGCCCTCGATGAAGCCCTGCTTTTCGCGTGCGGAGTGGTATTCGGCGTTTTCCTTCAGGTCGCCCAGTTCGCGCGCCTCCGCGATCGCCTGGATCACGGCGGGGCGTTCCACGGACTTGAGTTTCTTCAATTCGGCTTCCAGCGCGGTATGTCCGCGCTTGGTCATCGGGATCTTTTCCATGGGTCTCGTGTCCGTCAGCTGTCCCCGTCGCGGTCGGGGGACGGTTTTCTAGGTCGCCGACTACCTGACCCAAAGGCGCAGTGGATTGCAAGGGGGTGCGCGCGACGGAGCGACGCTCCGCCATTCTCTCTCGCGATCCGGTCAGGCGTAGCTGACCACCTCGTACTCGATCCCGTCATGGTCGTGGAAGTAGAACCGGCGCCCCGGCTCGTAATCGGCGTGGTTGCCGGGAACGAAGCCATGGTCTCGGACCGCCTGTTCCATTGCGTCGATGTCGTCCACGGTCACGGCAATGTGGTTCAGGCCGCCGACCGTGGTGTAGTTGTCGTCGGTCGGGCGTCGCGCCTGGCCCTGTGGCGCATAGAGCGCGAGGTATTGCGTATCGGTGCCGACATGAACCGTGTGCCCCATGTTCTTGGCCTCTCCCTTCCAGCGGACATGCCATCCGAACAGGTCGCACATCCAGGCGGCAGTTGCCTCCGGATCGGCGACGGTGAAATTCGTGTGCTCCAGGGTCGTGGTCATCTTCGGGGTTCCTTTCGTCTGAATTCGGGGCTAGCGTAATTGCTCAACTGAACTTCAGGTCAAGGGGATTTTGATGCGCATTTCCGGTGGGTTGAGCATCGGCGAACTTTCTGCACGCACCGGGCTCGCCGTGTCGGCGATCCGCTATTACGAGGCGCAGGGGCTGATTCATCCCTGGCGGAATGCGGGCGGGCAGCGCCGGTTTCAGCGGGCCGACATCCGGCGCCTGAGCTTTCTCATGGTGGCGCAGACGTTCGGCTTCTCGCTGGAGCGGATCCGGGACGAACTGGACCGGCTGCCAAAGACGCGTGCGCCGTCAAAAGCGGACTGGTCGCGCGTTGCCACGTCTTTTCGCGGCGAGATCGACGCCCGGATCGAAGCGCTGGAACGGATGCGCGACACGTTGGACGGTTGCATCGGGTGCGGCTGCCTCAGTCTGGAGACCTGCAAGCTCTACAACCGTGACGACAAGGCCGGACGCCTTGGGACGGGTCCGCGCTATCTCATGGGGGACCGGTCAGCAGATATCGCCGATCCTTGACCAGGCCATTCGGTTCAGCCGATGACCTCGCCCACCAGCATCTGCGGCTGGGAGTTGGTGAACTTCGGAATGTCCTCCAACACCGGCCCGGCGGCGCCGAGTGCGGCGTCGAGCGCCTCTTGCCCGGCAAAGAGGAATGTCGCGACGGCATGGAAGGGGGCTGGCGTTCCACCAGGGCCGGACTGGCCCCTGGTCACGACTTGCGAGTCGATGTGGTCGCCCATGTGTTTTGCCACGAGCGGCATGTGGGTCGCGAGGTAATAGTCATGGTCGAAGGTGCTCTCGTCGGTCACCGGATAGGCGACCTGCAATGAAATGGGCATGTATCACTCCTCCTTGGAGCAACCATCATTTTCGACGCAGGCGCCGATTGTCAATTCGGGGCGCGGCAACGTCACGCCGTCGGACCAAATAACGCGGTGTCGCGATTGAAAAGGTCAGCCCCTTGCGATAGCCAAGCGCGACCGATCACAGAGCGCCTTTCGGCTGGCGCGAAGAAGCCCATAGGAGAGCGTTACATGGCAGAGATTGAACGCGAAGCGATGGAATACGACGTCGTGATCGTCGGCGCCGGTCCGGCCGGTCTGTCGGCAGCGATCCGCCTGAAACAGATCGATGCCGATCTGAACGTCGTGGTCCTCGAAAAAGGCTCCGAAGTGGGTGCGCATATCCTGTCGGGCGCGGTTCTGGACCCGGTGGCGCTCAACGAGCTTATCCCGGACTGGGAGGCGAAGGGCGCGCCGCTGAACGTGCCGGTGCGCGAGGACAATTTCTACATGCTGGGCGAGGCGGGGAAGATCCGGGTACCGAACTTCCCGATGCCCCCGCTGATGTCGAACCACGGCAACTACATCGTGTCGATGGGCAACGTCTGCCGCTGGATGGCCGAGCAGGCGGAGGAACTGGGCGTGGAGGTCTTCCCCGGCATGGCCTGTTCCGAACTGGTCCATGGCGAGAATGGCGAACTCAAGGGCGTGGTCGCGGGCGAATTCGGTCTGAACCCGGACGGCACCCCGGGCGATGCCTACGAGCCGGGGATGGAGCTGCACGGCAAATATGTATTCCTCTGCGAGGGCGTGCGCGGGTCGCTGTCGAAGCAGGCGATTGCGAAGTTCGATCTCGCCAAGGGCCGCGAGCCGCAGAAATACGGCCTTGGCATGAAGGAGATCTGGGAGATCGACCCGGCCAAGCACAAGAAAGGCACGGTCATCCACACGATGGGCTGGCCGCTGGGATCCAACGCGGGCGGCGGGTCGTTCATCTACCACCTCGACAACAACCAGGTCTACGTGGGCTTCGTCGTCCACCTGAACTACCGCAACCCGTACCTCTTCCCCTACATGGAGTTCCAGCGGTTCAAGCATCACCCGATGGTGGCCGAACTGCTGAAGGGCGGCAA
The DNA here is from genome assembly GCA_965369035.1 of uncultured Aliishimia sp. Taxonomy (GTDB): domain Bacteria; phylum Pseudomonadota; class Alphaproteobacteria; order Rhodobacterales; family Rhodobacteraceae; genus Aliishimia. Next base: position 7,973 of record CBDUPF010000080.1, on the reverse strand, counting down.
ACGCGTGGCTTACGGCGCGCGGGCGATCAGCGAGGGCGGCTGGCAGTCGATGCCGAAGCTGGCCTTCCCCGGCGGTGCGCTGCTCGGCTGTTCGGCGGGCATGGTCAACGTGCCGCGGATCAAGGGCAACCACAACGCGATGTGGTCGGGCATCCACGCCGCCGAAGCCGCCGCGGCGGCCATCAAGGCGGGCCGGGGCGGCGACGTGCTCGACGCCTACGAGACTTCGGTGACCACCGGCCCCATCGCGGCCGATCTCAAGAAGGTGCGCAACGTCAAGCCGATGTGGTCGAAATGGGGCCTCGCCGCCTCGCTCACACTGGGCGGGTTCGACATGTGGACCAACACGCTGGGCTTCTCGCTCTTCGGGACGCTGGGTCACGGCAAATCCGACGCGGAGGCGACGGAGGAGGCCAGCAAGCACACGCCCATCGACTACCCCAAGCCCGATGGTACGCTGAGCTTCGACCGGCTGACCAACGTGAGCTTCTCGATGACAAATCACGAGGAACACCAGCCCGCGCACCTTCGATTGAAGGATCCGGACGTTCCCATCCAGGTCAACCTGCCGAAGTACGCGGAGCCCGCGCAGCGCTACTGCCCGGCCGGGGTCTACGAAGTGGTGGAGGAAGAGGGCAAGGACCCGCGCTTCGTCATCAACTTCCAGAACTGCGTCCATTGCAAGACCTGTGACATCAAGGATCCCAGTCAGAACATCGTCTGGGTCACGCCACAGGGCGGGGACGGTCCGAACTATCCCAATATGTGACGAGGGCGGGGCAATACCGTTCTGTTTCCAGGCGCAGCGGGTCAGAACAGCGCATTCGCCCACACCGCTCACAGGCTTTCCATTGCGCGGTGCGCGGTTCGTCATTAGGTTTGGCCCGCAAGAAAACGGGCCTTCAAGGCAAGCGAGGCAAGACCACAACATGACCAGATCGATCCGTTCCATCGCCGTGGCGATGTTCATGGCCGGGGTCGCGTCAGCGGTCCACGCCGATAGCCTGTCCGGATCCTATCTGGCTGCGCGGCAGGCGGAACTGCGGCACGACTACGCCGCCGCAGCACGCTACTACACGCGCGCGCATGTGATGGAACCCGGCAATTCCGAGCTGATGGAATCGCTCGCCCTGTCCCAATTGCTGCAGGGCCGGTTCGACCTTGCCCTGTCGGTGGCGAAGAACATCGAACAGCGCGGGATGCAGAGCCAGGTCGCCCAGATGATCGTGACCACCGGTCTCGCGATGGATGGCGATTTCGCGGCGCTGGTGGACCGAAGCGTCGATGACACGCGCGGTATCGGCCCGCTGGTCGACGGCCTCGTTTCGGCCTGGGCGCAGCTGGGCAAGGGCGATGTGAGCGAGGCGCTCGCCGCCTTCGACACGCTGTCGGAAAAGCAGGGATTGAAGGGGTTCGCGCTTTATCACAAGTCGCTGGCGCTGGCGCTCGTGGGTGATTACGAGGGCGCCGAAGCGATCCTCGCGGATGATGCCGACAACGGGGTCCAGTTGACCCGCCGCGGGGCGCTGGCACGCGCGCAGATCCTGTCCCAGCTTGACCGCAAGGAGGATGCGCTGAAAAGCCTCGACGACGCCTTCGGTCCGGCCACGGACCCCGGCATCGCGAAGTTGCGCGCGGCGCTCGAGGCAGGCGAACGGGTTCCCTTCCTCACCGTCACTTCCGCGCGGGACGGTCTGGCAGAGGTCTACTATTCCATCGCCGGCGCGCTCAGCAACGAGGCGCAGCCAGATTACACGCTGCTCTATACCCGAATCGCCCTGGCGCTGCGGCCCGATCATACCGATGCGCTGTTGTTGACCGCCGAACTGCTCGATGAACTGGGCCAGCATGAACTGGCCATCGACGCGTTTGCCCAGATGCCGCGCGATCACGTGGATTATCACGCGGCGGAACTGGGGCGCGTGGCCGCGCTGCGGCAGCTCGGCAAGGAGGATGCGGCGATCGAGGTGCTGAAGAACCTTGCAAAGACGCATGACGAACTTGCCGTTGTCTACTCGACCCTCGGCGACATCTACCGGAGCCAGGACCACTTCGCCGAGGCCACCAACGCCTATGACATGGCGCTTGCGAGGACGGAGGAGGGGACGCGCGGCGCCTGGTTCCTGCACTATGCCCGTGCGATCGCGCTCGAGCGTCAGGACCGTTGGGAGGAGGCGGAGGCCGATTTCCGCAAGGCGCTGGAACTGGAGCCGGATCAGCCGCAGGTGCTGAACTATCTCGGTTACTCCCTGGTCGAAAAGCAGATCAAGCTCGACGAGGCGCTGGAGATGATCGAGCGCGCAGTCGCCGGGCGACCCGATTCCGGGTACATCGTCGACAGCCTGGGCTGGGTGCTCTACCGTCTTGGCCGCTACGAGGAGGCGGTGGGCCACATGGAGCGCGCGGTGGAACTGATGCCCGTCGACCCGGTTGTCAACGACCACCTGGGCGATGTCTACTGGGCCGTGGGCCGCACCCGCGAGGCGGAGTTCCAATGGTCGCGCGCGCTCTCCTTCATCGATGCGACCGACAGTGACGGCGAGGCTGACCCCAAGCGCATCCGCCGCAAGCTGGAAGTCGGGCTTGATGCGGTGCTGGCCGAAGAAGGCGCGGATCCGCTGAAGGTTGCCGGCGATAACTGACGCGGCCAAATCGTCCGTATTCCGGATCGACGCGCCGGCCAAGATCAACCTGACGTTGCACGTCACGGGACAGCGTGACGACGGGTATCACATGCTCGACAGCCTCGTCGTGTTTGCCGATGTGGGCGACGAACTCCGGATGCAGCCCGCGAACGGTTTCACCGTTTCGATCGAGGGACCGGAAGCCGCGGGCGTCCCGCCTGATGCGGACAACCTTGTGTTGAAGGTTGCCCGGCTGTTCGACGACGTCGCGGGCGCGTCGTTCCGACTCACGAAGAACGTGCCGGTCGCGTCCGGGATCGGCGGTGGCTCTGCGGATGCCGCCGCGGCGTTTCGCGGGATGATGTGCCTGCGCAGCGGCCTGAAGCCCGGAGATCGGGTCCCGCCGGGCTTGTTCCATTCGGCGTCAGCGTCGCGTCTGCTCGCCCTTGGTGCGGATATCCCGGCCTGTATCACGTCCGAAGCCGTCCGCATGCAGGGCATCGGTGAACTCCTGACGTCGCTTCGCGATCTGCCCAGACTCAGCGCCGTTCTCGTCAATCCGGGTCGACCGGTCTCCACGCCGGCGATTTTCCGCGCGCTGGAGCAGAAGTGCAATCCGCCGATGCCCGACACGCTGCCGCGCTTCAGGGGCGTGCCGGAGTTTGCATCCTGGCTGGCGCAGCAGCGCAATGACCTGGAGCCGGCAGCCGTGACCTTGGAACCCGCGATCTCCGTGGTTCTTGCGGCCCTGTCCGGTCTCGACGGTTGCCTGCTGGCGCGCATGTCCGGCTCTGGCGCCACCTGTTTCGGTCTTTTCGAAGATCGGCAGGCCGCCGATGACGCCGCTCGGGCATTGCGGGCGACACAGCCGGGCTGGTGGGTGCGCTCCGCTCGCCTCGGAACAATGACGGACCGGGCTTTGCCCAGGATCAGCTGATCCGCTCGACCACGTAATCGGCTAGATCGCTCAGCATGTCGCGGATGTCGTGCTCGGGCAGCACCTCCAGCGCCGACTTGGCCCTTTCCGACCAGCGCAGCGCATCGGCCCGCGTCGCCTCGAGCGCGCCGCGCTTGCGCAGGATTTGCAGCGCCTTGTCCAGGTCCTCGTCCGTCTGGCGGCCCTTTTCGATGGTCCGCTCCCAGAACGCCCGCTCCTCCGCATCTGCATTTGCCACGGCCTTGATGACCGGCAGGGTCAGCTTGCGTTCGCGGAAATCGTCGCCCAAGTTCTTGCCGGTGGCGGATACCATCCCATCGTAGTCGAGCAGATCGTCCACGATCTGGAATGCCACGCCCAGCGCATCGCCGTAGTCATAAAGCGCCTGCACCTGTTCCGCAGGCGCGCCCGCGATCACGCCGCCGACCTCGGCCGCGGCGGAGAAAAGCGCGGCTGTCTTGCCGCGAACCACCTGGAGATAGACCGCCTCGTCCGTGGCAAGATCCTGCGCGGCGGTGAGTTGCAGCACCTCGCCCTCGGCGATGGTGGCGGCCGCGTCGGAGAGGATGCGCAGCACCCGGATGTTCCCGGTATCGGTCATCAGCTGGAAGCTGCGGGCAAATAGATAATCGCCGACCAGCACCGAGGACTTGTTGTCCCAAAGGAGGTTCGCCGTGGGCCGCCCGCGCCGCTGGGCGCTTTCGTCGACCACGTCGTCGTGCAGCAGGGTCGCCGTGTGAATGAACTCCACCGTCGCGGCGAGGTAGATGTGAAAGGGACCGTCGTAGCCGCACATCCGTGCCACCGCGAGCGTGAGCATCGGGCGCAGCCGCTTGCCTCCTGCGCCTACCAGATGCGCGGTGACTTCCGGTATTCGAGGCGCATGACGCGATGCCATGCGTTCGGATATCAGCGCATTGACCTGCTGCATCTCTTCCCAGAGAAGCGCGGCCAGCCGATCGTGCGGTTTGTAGCTTGCGTCCATCTCAATTCCCATCGGCCTCTCGACTCCGGCCGCTGCTACCCCTTTAATCTCTACCATGAAAGAGCTTTTGCGCAGCACCGACCCAACCGTCATGGCCTTTGCCACCGCACTCCTCAAGGGTGAGCATATAGAGTGCTTTGAGCTCGACGTAAACATGAGTAACCTCTACGGTGGTATAGATATTTTCCCGCGCAGGTTGATGGTTCGGCCTGCGGATTACGACCGCGCCGCACGGGCGATGCGCGACAACGGCATCGATGTGACCGAGTGAACGGCTGGACGGACGCAGAACTGCGACGAGACGCGTTTCTTGGCGGTGCGCTGCACCTCTGGCAGCCGCAGCAAGGGTATCGCGCCGGGGTCGACCCGGTGTTGCTGGCGGCCAGCGTGCCGGCGGTCGCGGGGCAGAGCGTTCTGGACCTGGGCTGCGGGGCAGGGGCCGCGGCCTTGTGCCTTGGCGCCCGGGTCGAAGGGTTGCATCTGGCGGGGCTCGAGCGCCACGAAGGCTATGCGGAGCTTGCGCGTCGGAACGGGGCCGAGGCCGGACAGAGCTTCGACGTGGTCACGGGCGATCTGGCCCACATGCCTGCAGCGCTCAAGGCGCGGTCCTTCGATCACGTGATTTCGAATCCGCCCTACTTCGACAGGACACGGGGGACGGCGGCGCCGGATCCGACGCGGGAGGCGGCCCTGGGCGAGGAGACGCCGCTCGAGACCTGGGTGGATGCCGGTGCGAAGCGTCTGAAACCCAAGGGGTACATGCACCTCATCCTGAAGGCGGACAGACTGGCGGACGCTCTTGCCGCGCTCGATGCGCACCTGGGCAGCATCGAAGTCCTGCCACTTGCGCCGCGGACCGGGAGGGAGGCGCAACTGGTAATCCTGCGCGCCCGCAAGGAGGGGCGCGCAGCGCTCCGACTTCACGCGCCGGTGATCCTGCATGAAGGCGCGTCGCACCCCGGCGACAGGGAGCACTACAGCCCATCGATCAAGGCTGTGCTGCGCTGCGGCAAACCGCTCCGATTCCGGGCCGAAAATTCAAGGTAAATCGGACGTTAACAGACTTTCGCAAGTGCAGCGTGACGCGACTCGATAATTGTGGTTCACTCGGGTCCGCGAACACGTAAGAGGAGATTGCCAATGGCCCTGAGCTCGCATCTGGAAGAGCTGAAAAGAAAGCATCAAAACCTGAGCAACGCGGTGGAAGAGGCGCAACGAGCGCCGGGTTCCAACGACCTTGAAATCGCGAACTTGAAAAAGCAGAAGCTGCGGCTCAAGGAAGAGATCGAGCGCTTGTCGCACTGACAATTCGGGACATTGGGGGGGCCTGAGCGGTACCAAGCCGCAACTGACCGGTCACGGGCCGGAACGATCAGGTTGAACCGAACATCGATACCCCGGGGTCAGTCCCCGGGGTTTTCGTTTTTTCGGAAGGAGCGAGGGAAAAGGGGTCAGTTTCCGTCCCGGTCGAGCGGCGCGACCTGGTCAAGATCCACTATGGTCAACGCCTCCGACACGTGCCGGGTCTTGTCGATTTCAGTCAGCATCCAGTCGCGGAACGCCTTGATCTGCTGCTTGTCCTGGGCGCCCTCGCGGCACAGGAACCGAAACCGCTGCCCGGTATTGAGCGCCATCCCGTATGGTGCCACCAACCGCCCTTCGCTCAGATCCTTGACCACCAGCGCGCGTCGTCCAAGGGTCACGCCGACGCCGGCCAGCGCGGCATCGACCGCGTGGTCGGCCTGGGAGAACCGTGGGCCATGTGGCTCCGGCGCGGACAGGCCGGCGGCACGGAACCATGTCTCCCACGTGCAGGGAGGATCGATGAAGTCGATCGACTGATCGACGATCAGCACCGCGTCCCGTAGAGCGGACGGCGTTGGATAGCGCGCGGCCAGCTCCGGCGTCATCACGGGCGTCACCCATTCGTCCGCCAGCGGCAGCGACCAGAGACCGGTGTCCTGGCCATCACCAAAACGGATCGCCACGTCGATCTGGTCGCGGTCGAAATCCATGATGCGCAGCGAGGCCGAGAAGCGGAGCTCGATCTCGGGATGAGCCTGCGCGAAATCGTAGAGCCGGGGGGCGAGCCACTTGGCCGTGAAGGCGGGGCCGGCGGTGACGTTCAGGCTGGTGGCGTCCAGCATGCGACGCGTCGCCGCCCATGCCGCGCCCAGCTGCGCGAAGGCATTGCTGCAACCCGGGGCCAGCGTCCGACCGGCCTCCGTCAACTCCACCGCGCGGTTCAGGCGATGAAACAGCGGTGCGCCCAGATGCTCTTCCAGCGACTTGATCTGGAACGACAAGGCCGCCGGCGTGACGTTGAGCTCCCCCGCCGCCTTGGCAAAAGACATGTGCCGGGCGGCGGCTTCGAACGCGCGGAGCGCGGTGAGAGGAGGCAGGCGATCAGTCATTTCAGTTAAATCTGGCTTATGTGAAGCCGGAAGAAGTCTCGTTTGTCCAGAGGATGGAACAAGACCATAACAGAACCGGTACAAAGAAACTTGATTGCCCAGGAGGCAGAAATGTTCGAAGCACGCACAAGCCGGACGATCGACAACGCAATCAGGCGCGCCCATTTCGAACGCGCAATGGCCATGCGCGGATTCTGGACCTGGGTTGTAGGCGGAACCTCGCGCTGAATCACCCCCGTCGCGCGGGATCGCCTCATCGGGGGCGGGATGCCCGGCTCCGAAGTCGCGGTCCGAAAACGCACGTCGCTGGGATGCTTGCCCATATCGGCCTACGGTGTCTGATCTGCGCTGTGCACCGGCACGATGCGGCCGGACATCAGCCCCGCGATTTCCTCGCCGATTTCACTGCGGCGCCTGGCGGTGGCAATCAGGTACTCCTCCGACAACGCAGCGATGCGCGCCGCTTTCGGGTCGTGAGTGCCAGGTCGCGATGTGCCTAGGACGTGCATGCGGCAATCTCCGGAAGAAATTCAACACGGTCATATCGCAACATCGTTAAATCACGGTTGAAGCGACTGACGGCGCGTCCTGCGTGCGGCCGGCCCGTCGGCCCGCAGACGGCAACGATTGGCTCGAACCTTGTGAGCAGGTTGCGTTCCCTTCTTCAAACCACTGCGCAAAAATGATTTTCGGCAACAGATCGAGTATGCCGATCCCCTCGGAAACGCCAGGTAAGGAATTCCACACTTCGCTGCCGAAATCGGAAAGGGACAGCCATGCAATGGGTCCGGTGCGGTGGGTCGTGCAGGTTCACGGGCCGGCCGCTGCGCCGACGAGGTTTTGTCGGCGTCAAACGGCCGACGCGATTTTCGAGGTCTCCTGTCATACTGCTGGCAAGGCGCCGCAGGGCATTCATGAGGGAGGATCGTCAGCCGACCCATACTCCAACCACGCCCGCTCCTTGGGCGTCAGGTGCGCGTCCATCATGGAGTCGTAGGCCGCCAGTTCCGCAT
>CBDUPF010000079.1:0-13441 GCA_965369035.1 uncultured Aliishimia sp. | reverse complement strand
CGGCACCGTGGGCAGCAACCGCGACGAGTTCGTGATCGTGCGGAAAATGAAGAAGGTTGACTGGCTCGACACGCCCGCAACCAGCAAAGTGGAGGCAGCGGAATGAGAGTTCGCGCGCAAATCGGCAAGGTTCTGAACCTCGACAAATGCATCGGGTGCCACACCTGCTCCGTCACATGCAAGAACGTCTGGACGAGCCGCGACGGCGTCGAATACGCTTGGTTCAACAACGTGGAGACCAAGCCCGGCACCGGCTATCCCACCGACTGGGAAAACCAGAAACGCTGGAACGGAGGCTGGGCGCGGTCGGCGAGCGGAAAGCTGCATCCCAAGCAGGGATCCAAGTGGCGGATCCTGGCGAACATCTTCGCCAACCCCTCCATGCCGGAGATCGACGACTACTACGAGCCGTTCGACTTCGACTATCACCACCTGAAATCCGCCCCTGACATGACCGCCTTTCCCACGGCGCGCCCCCGGTCGAAGATCACCGGCGAGCGGATGGAAAAGATCGAGAAGGGTCCGAACTGGGAGGAGATCCTCGGCGGCGAATTCTCCAAGCGGTCGCAGGACTACAACTTCGAGAACGTGCAGAAGGAGATCTATGGAGAGTATGAAAATACCTTCATGATGTATCTGCCGCGGCTTTGCGAGCATTGCCTCAACCCGACCTGTTCTGCTTCCTGCCCCTCGGGCGCGATCTACAAGCGCGAGGAGGACGGGATCGTTCTCATCGACCAGGAGAAATGCCGCGGCTGGCGGATGTGCATCTCGGGCTGTCCCTACAAGAAGGTCTACTACAACTGGGACACCGGCAAGTCGGAGAAATGCACCTTCTGCTACCCGCGCATCGAAAGCGGCCAGCCGACGGTCTGTTCGGAAACCTGCGTCGGCCGCATCCGCTATCTCGGCGTGATCCTCTATGACGCCGACAAGATCGAGGCGGCGGCGAGTTCGGAGCGGGAAACGGACCTCTATGGCGCGCAGCTCGACGTCTTCCTCGACCCCAACGACCCCGAGGTGATCGCCGCCGCCCGCCGTGACGGTGTGCCCGACGACTGGATCGAGGCCGCGAAGGTCAGCCCGGTCTGGAAGATGGCGATGGACTGGAAGGTGGCCTTCCCGCTGCACCCCGAATACCGGACCCTGCCGATGGTGTGGTACATCCCGCCGCTGTCGCCGATCCAGAACGCCGCTCAGGCCGGTCAGATCGCGATGAGCGATCAGATGCCCGACGTGCGCAGCCTGCGGATCCCGGTGAAATACCTCGCCAACATGCTGACGGCCGGCGACGAAAACCCGATCGTTCACGCGCTGGAGCGGATGTCGGCCATGCGTCTCTACATGCGGGCGCTGAGTGTCGACGGCGTGCGGGACGAGGCGATTGCCGCCCGCGTCGGCATGTCGGGCCGGGTGATCGAGGACATGTACAAGATCATGGCCATCGCCGATTACGAAGATCGCTTCGCGATCCCGACGGCGCACCGCGAGCAGAACGAAACCGGCGCCGAAATCCGCGGCGGCTGCGGGTTCACGGACGGCAACGGCTGCTCCACCGGCAGCTCGGGCAAGACCACGCTGTTCGGCGGCAAGAAGAAGCCCTTTGCCCTTCCGACGGAGACGTTCTGATGATGGACCGCACTCTCAAGTCGCTATCGCTGATCCTGAGCTATCCGACGCACGAGCTTCAGGGCGCCATGCCCGAGATCGGCGCCGTTCTGGCCGCTGATCCGCGCATCGCTCCCGACACGGGGGCCGCGTTGCAAAGGCTCGTCGACGTACTGGGGCAGGGCGATCTCTACGACCTGCAGGAGAGCTATGTCATGCTCTTCGACCGGTCGCGGGCCTTGTCGCTGAACCTCTTCGAGCATGTCCACGGCGAAAGCCGGGACAGGGGTGGCGCGATGGTCAGCCTGATCGAAACCTACCGGGAGGGCGGGTTCGAACCCGCCACCTCGGAACTGCCCGATCACCTTCCGGTGCTGCTGGAATTCTTCGCCGAGGCCCAGGATACCCTGGCGGACGCGGCACATATCCTCGACGCCCTGCGCGCCCGGCTCGTCCGCCGCCAGAGCGGATATGACGCCGCATTCGCCGCTCTCTTGCAGCTTGCCGGCGTAGAGGCCGACGCGGAGGCGGTGGCGGAAATGCTGGCACGGCCCGACGACGACCCCTCGGACCTGGCCGCGCTGGATGCCGTCTGGGAGGAAACCGAGGTCACCTTCGGCCCAGACCCGAACGCCGGGTGTCCCCAGGTCCGCGACATGCTGGCCAACATGGGCGGACCGGGCGAACGGCCAGCCCCCAATCCATTGAACAGGAGCGTATGACATGTTCGGCGATTTCGACTTCAATTTCGTCATCTTCGGGGTCATGCCCTATGTCGCGCTGACGGTTTTCCTCGTGGGATCCATTGCGCGCTATGAACGCGACCCTTTCACGTGGAAAAGTTCGTCAAGCCAGCTGTTGCGCCGCAAGCAATTGGTCTGGGGCTCGATCCTGTTTCATGTGGGCATTCTCACGGTGTTCTTCGGCCACCTGGTCGGGCTTTTCACGCCGGTCTGGGTGCTGGATTCGCTGGGCATTCCGTACGGGCTGAAGCAATGGATGGCCGTACTGATCGGCGGCCCGGCCGGCATCGCCGCGCTGATCGGCTCCACCATGCTGCTGCATCGCCGTCTGGTCGATCCGCGCATCCGCGTGACATCGACCGTCCCGGACATCCTGATCATGATGCTGATCTGGCTTCAGCTCGCCATCGGCCTGCTGACGATCACCCAGACGCTGCAGCATATGGATGGCTCGGAAATGGTGCGGTTCATGACATGGTCGCAAAGCGTGGTGAGCTGGAACATCAACGCGTGGGTCACGGTGGTGGACGTGCACTGGCTCTACAAGCTGCACATCTTCCTTGGCCTGATCATTACCATACTCTTTCCGTTCACACGGCTGGTGCACATCTGGTCGGGCTTTGCGGCGCCATTCCGCTACCTGCTGACACGGCCCGGCTACCAGATCGTGCGCTCGCGCCGCAGCCGTCCGCTTGACGAGCGCCGCCGCGCCTTTGACGAGTTGCAGGCCAAGCGCGGCCCGTCCAGCACGACTCCGGCGGAGTAGGGACGATGAACGTTGCCCTTTTCCCCGACGTCGTCGTGAACGGCGAGACCATACCCTCGGCGGCGATTGCCGCCGAGGCCCAGAACCACAGCGCCCCGAAGGACAAGCCCGGTATCGCCTGGCGCAAGGCCGCGCAGGCGCTCGCGATCCGCGCGCTGCTGTTGCAGGAGGCGCGGCGGCGCGGGCTTGTTCCCGATCCCGTGGAATTGGCCCCCGGGCGCGTCGAAACCGAAGAGGAGTCCCTGATCCGCGCCCTGCTGGACGACGCACTGGCCATAGCGCCGGTCACCGAAGACGACGTGCGAGCGGAATGGGAAAAGGATCCGGGCCGCTACCGGTCGGCGCCTTTGTGGGATGTCTCTCATATTCTCTGTGCCTGCGATCCGCGCGACGCGGAAGAGCGCAAGGCGGCCGAAGCCCGGGCGCAGGCCCTGCTGACAACTCTGGATGGCGACGCCAAGGGCTTCGAGCGTGCAGCCCGTGACAGCGATTGCGGGTCGAAGTCCTCGGGCGGATATCTGGGCCAGCTTGGCCCGGGCGATACCGTGCCGGAATTCGAAGCGGCGCTGCGCACGCTGGCCGACGGCAGCATCACGCCCGTGCCTGTCTTGTCGCGGCACGGCTGGCACATCATCCGCATGAACGCCATCGCACCGGGCGAGGTCCTGCCCTACGAGACCGTTCGGCCCAAGATCGCGCAAGCGCTGGAGAAGACGGCCTGGGCGCGCGCGTCGCGCGACTTCGTCGAGACGCTGGCCAGGGACGCCGAAATCGAGGGCGCGAGCCTTGCACCCATCTGAGCCGCGCGAAAGGGCGTGTCATGAAGCACCCGGAACCAGCCCGACGCGGGAGCGGCCTGTCGCCCACGGATCTGGACCTGCTGGGCGAGCCCCTGGACTTCATCAGCCAGGATCACCTGCGTGAACGCCTGATCTGCGGACAGATCGACGACCTCGCCTCCGCCGCCTCATTCGATCGACAGGTCGGGCTGACGGTGCTGCGCTTCCTGAACGAGGAATTGAGTGTGCACATACGCGACGAGGTCGAGGATCTGTTTCCGTTGCTGACGCGGCGCTGCACGGCGGAAGATGCGATCGAAAGCGCCATTTCCCGCATCCGGTGCGATCAGGATGAAGCGATGCGCCTGCTGCCGGAGGTGTGCGCGGCCCTGTCCGCCTGTGTCGACACCGGGTGCGACCTTGGCGCCGAGGATCGCGCCACGCTGGCCCGGTTCGCCGGGCATGTGCGCCGTCACCTCGTGGCCGAGAACGCGATCGTGCTGCCGATAGCGCGCGCGCGCCTGACCCGGGCCGATCTCAGCGCATTGTCGCGGCGCATGCGGTCGCGGCGCGGGCTGCCCCCGCAGGCGGAGAACTCGGATGCTGAATGATCTTCTTGCGCGGAACCGGGACTGGTCGGCAAAGCGCCAGGCACAGGAGCCGGAGTATTTCACCCGGCTGGCCGCGCTCCAGGCGCCGGAGTTCTTCTGGATCGGCTGTTCGGACAGCCGGGTTCCGGCAAACGTGGTTGCCGGTCTCGACCCGGGCGAGGTGTTCGTTCATCGCAACGTGGCCAATGTTGTCCATTCTACCGACCTGAACCTTTTGTCGGCGCTGGAGTTCGCGGTCGAGGTCCTTGAGGTAAGGGAAATCATCGTTTGCGGCCACTATGGCTGTGGCGGGGTCAAGGCCGCGACGGAGGATGTGCCGCACGGTCTTGCCGACCATTGGCTCGAGCCGATCCGGCGGCTGGCGCGTGCCTATGCTGTGGACCTCGGGAGAGAGCCCGACGTCGAGGCACAACGGGACCGGTTGGCCGAATGGAACGTGGTCGAAGGGGTCAGGCGCGTATGTGAAACGCCGATCCTGCAAAAGGCATGGGCGCGTAGCGCCGATATCCGCGTCCATGGCCTGATCTACGGATTGAAGGACGGGCGCTTGCGGGATCTCGATTGCAATATCGGGCCCGGCCATTTCGGACAGGAGGCAGGACCATGACGATCCACCAGGCTATCGCGTCACCGGGATGCGGCTGCGACAGGCACAATCTCGACGATCTGATCGGCATCGACGACGCGCTCGACCGCATTGCCGCGCTTGCAAGCCCTGTTCGTGGGACAGACGTTGTGCCGCTCGCTCGGGTCGCGGGACGGATCCTGGCCCAGCCTGTCAGGTCGCGATCCATGGCTCCGCCCTTCGACAACGCGGCGATGGATGGCTATGCGGTGGTGACCTCCGGTCTGACCGGCGACGGGCCATGGTCGCTGCCGGTGATCGCGCGGATTCCGGCCGGGCAGGGGGGCGAACCGCTGGCCGGGCCCGCGGCGGCCCGCATCTTCACCGGCGCCCCGGTTCCCGATGGCGCGGATGCCGTCATCATGCAGGAGGATGTCCATCGGGACGGCGATGTGATCCGGTTTGACCGACGCCCCGCACCCGGGCTCAACATCCGGCGCGCGGGAGACGACATGGCTGCGGGCGCTGTCGTCCTGGATAGTGGGTGTCGGCTCGGCCCGAGGGAAATCGCCGCCCTGGCCGCGGCCGGGGCCGGTAGTGCCCGGGTCCGCAGACGGCTGCGCGTTGCACTGCTGGTGACGGGCGACGAGGTATGCGCAGCCGGTGCGTCCCGGACGCCGGGTCAGATCGGAGACGTGAACACACCGATGCTGACCGCGGCGCTGGGCGGCGCGCACCTGGATCTTGTCGCAATCGTGCGTTGCGCAGACGATCGCGCGGACATTGCCGAAACGATGCGTGACCTGGCCAGGCGTGCCGATCTTGTCATCACCACAGGTGGCGTGTCGGTGGGGGAAGAGGACCACGTGAAGCCCGCCCTTTCCGGTCTGGGTGGAGAGATCGTGTTCAGCGGCGTCGCGATCAAGCCGGGCAAGCCCGTGTCCTTCGGCCGCCTCGGAACCGCGCACTGGCTTGGATTGCCCGGCAATCCGCTGGCGGCCTTCGTCACATGGCAGGTATTCGGCACGGCACTGGTCCGCAGGCTGACCGCGGAAATCGGCCGCGGTCCGAACCGCCGCCACGTCGTCACCGCCGCCCCCATCCGTCGCAAGCCCGGCCGCTGCGAACTGCGCCCCGCGACGATATCCGGGTTCGAGGCAAACGGCCGGGAGGTCGTTGCCTTCGAGGAGGCCACGCATTCGGCGCGGGTAGGCCTCCTGCCACATGCGGACGGTCTGATTTTCCTGCCCGCGGACGTCGACCACTTGCCGTCCGGCGCGCTCGTCGAATTCCAGCCCTTCTGCCAGATGTGAGCGACAGACGACGTTGCCGTGCTGCATCTACTGAAATCGGGACAGGATGATCACGCCGTCCCCGGTGCGGTTGCGGCAGGGGGACGACGCTTGACCGCTCTTCTTTCAAACCGCCGGCTGCGGATTGACCCAGATCAATGCGACCGACTCCGGCTCATGCGCTTATGCGCATAAGAAGATGGGGCAGCCAATGATTCTCACGATACTCAGCGCGCTTGCGGAACCGACTCGTCTTGGTGCGATGCGGCTCCTTGAAGATGGCGCGGAGCACTGTGTCTGCGAACTGATGACGAAGCTGGACACGAGTCAAAGCCGGATGTCCCGCCATATGAAGGTACTGCGCGAGGCTGGGCTTGTGATGGATCGCCGTGACGCACAATGGGTCCGGTATCGTCGCAACCCGCACCTTGCGCCCGAATTCGTCGCTGTAGTCGAGGCGGCACTGGCCGCGGAACGTGAATACAAGAAGGAAGTAGCATGACGACCGAAACTCATGAGGCCGGGCCCCCGAGGGCAGCGCCGGATTGGCTCTGGTATGCCGGCGTGGCGTTCGCGGCGGTGCTCTGGTGGCTGCTCTACAATCAACTGGTGCCCTTTTCCGAATGGGCGACGTCTTTGTTCCCGGTGGAGCGTGACAGCCATACGGGCCAGGCGATCGCCTTCTTCATCTACGATGTTCCCAAGGTGCTGCTCCTGCTGACCGGCATCGTCTTTGTCACCGGCGTCTTGCGTAGCTGGTTCAGCCCGGAAAAGACCCGTGCGATCCTGGCCGGCAAGCGCGAGATCTGGGGCTATCCGCTGGCCTCGCTTCTGGGCGTCTTCACGCCGTTCTGTTCCTGCTCGTCCGTGCCGCTTTTCATAGGTTTCGTGTCGGCCGGCATCCCGCTCGGCGTGACGTTTTCCTTCCTGATCGCCGGACCGATGGTGGGGCCGGTGGGCCTCGGGCTGCTCTACGGTCTTGTGGGCTGGGAGATCGCCACGATCTACCTCGTCTTCGGTTTCACGCTCGCGACGGTTTCAGGCTTCATTCTGGGGCGGTTGGGGTTGGAGCGATACCTGCAGGACTGGGTGCGCGAATTGAATGCGGGTCCGGTGGGCGATCTGCCCGAGGAACAGCTGAAGCTTGTTGACCGGCTCAAGATCGGTGTCGAACAGGTCCGCGAGATCGTCGGCAAGGTCTGGATCTGGGTGCTGATCGGCATCGGGATCGGTGCGGCCATCCACGGCTATGTGCCCGAGGCGATAATGCTGCGGATCATGGGCGGCGAGACCTGGTGGTCGGTTCCCGCGGCCGTGGCCGTAGGGATCCCGATGTACACCAACGCGGCCGGTGTCATCCCCATTGTCGAGGCGCTTCTTGGCAAGGGGGCGGCGCTCGGCACGACGCTGGCTTTCATGATGTCGGTGATCGCGCTGTCCCTGCCGGAGATGATCATCCTCAAGCAGGTGCTGACCTATCGCCTGATCGCCATCTTTATCACAGTGGTCGCCGCGGGAATCCTCGCGACCGGCTTTCTCTTCAACATTCTGCTGTAAACGCCCCTCGCGCAGATTTCCCCGGAAGGAAACCCCATGAAGAACATCAAGATCTATGGCCCCGGCTGCAAACGCTGCGAAACCACGGAGGCAATGCTCAAGGACGCGGCAACACGGTTGGGCGTAGAGGTCGACGTCGAAAAGGTCACCGATGCGAAATCCATTGCCATGGCGGGCGTCATGTCCACGCCGGGTATCGCTGTCGACGGCAAGCTCGTGCACAGCGGCGGCTTGCCGGATGCGTCAAAGATCGACGGCTGGCTGAACGCGTGATCCGCACCATTCTCGCCGCTTCCGGTGCCGTGTGTCGGACCCGCACGGCAACCGGCCGCTCGACCGGCCTTTTGGGGTTCTGAAGGCCGGGATCCAACGGGGGCCCGTTGAAACAAGGCGGGCTCGCGACGCGCAAGGTGCGTGAAAATCCGGGTCCTCTGACTTGTATGCTAACAATTAACATTCTATATTTTTCAGGTGTTGCGATGCAAGTGTCGCAGGACATGTCGTCCGACGAGAAAGAGTCATGACTTCATCGGTTTCCATTCAGCCCACGGCCGTGAAAACTCACGCACCCGGGGCGCCAGGCCAAATCGTCCGCACGCTGCTCATCGTCGCGGCCCTCTGGATGGTGTCGAGCCAGATCTACTATGCGCTTGTGGATACGCTGGACCTCGAGCGGGGGTATGACGGGGCGCCGATACTGTTCACGGCCTACTATCTCGGCTGGGCCGCGTTGGCCTTCTGGCTGTTCCGATCACTCTTCGCCGGTGTTTTGGATCCCGGACGACTGGGGCGCGAAGCGGTGTTGATGCTGCCGATACTTCTGGGCTTCGCGTTGTTCGTGCTCTACGTGGTGCCACTCATGCCTCAGGTGTCGGAACTGCGCGCCCCGCCGAACCCGCCGCAGTTCATGTTCGCCTCGGCCTGGTACTACCTGCCGAAATCCGCGGACATCCTGTTCCAGCAGGTGCTGGCCGCGGCGCTGATCTTTGCCAGCGCACGCGCGGGGTTGGGTCTCGGGGCAATCAGCATCGGAATGGCCTGCGCGTTCGGCCTCTTTCATCTGGCTCTTGCGCTCGACGGCTTCATTGCGCTCTATGTCGCCCGCTTCACGATCGCCGCGACCGTTTTCGGCGCGCTCCTGCCCTCGCTCTACCTGCGCACGCGCAGCGGCTTTCGTTGGGCCTATGCGCTCCATTGGGGTTTTTACGCGGCCGACGCGACGCTCACTCACTACCTGCTCGCCGCCCCGCCTTGGGTTACGGCATGAGAGGACCGAAGTTCAGCAGGATCAGCCGGGGAACACGCTCATGAAACCGATACGGATCACGCTTTGGGCACTGCTGCTTTGCCTCAGCGTTCTTTGGGTCGCGGCCAGCCTGCCTTTGCCCGAAACCCTGAGCTTCATCGCCATTCGCAATCTGCTCGTGCAGTATGCCGGTGTCCTGAGCATCAGCGTGATGAGCGTCGCGATGATCCTCGCCACCCGCTCGCCCTGGGCAGACCGCTGGCTCAACGGGCTCGACAAGTCCTACCGTCTGCACAAATGGCTGGGCATCACGGCACTGGTGACTTCGGTCATTCACTGGGTCGCGGCCAAGGGACCAAAATGGGCCGTTTCCTGGGGTATCATCGAGCGGCCCGACCGGAGTGGCCCGACTGGCGAAATGCCCGACCTTGGCGCGGTCCAGACATTCTTCAACAGCCAGCGCGACACGGCGGAAGGCCTGGGCGAATGGGCGTTCTACGCAGCTGTGGCGCTGATCGTCATCGCGCTGCTTCGGCGCATTCCGTACCGGTTCTTCGCCGCCACGCACAGGCTGATCGCCGTCGCATATCTGGTGCTTGTCTTTCATGCGACCGTCCTGCTTGATTTCAATGACTGGAGCCAGCCGATTGGGGTCGTCACGGCCATTCTCATGATCGGCGGCGTCGTGGCGGCGCTCTTGGCCCTGACCCGGCAGATCGGCCGCCGTCGCAGGGCCGCGGGCCGGGTCGCGGCGTTGCGCCGGTTCCCGTCGATGAAGATCACCGAAGCCGAAATCACCATGGACACGGCCTGGCCCGGGCATGATCCCGGCCAGTTCGCCTTCGTCACCTTCGACCGCAAGGAAGGGGCGCATCCCTTCACCATCGCTTCGGCCTGGGATCCTGCGTCCCGGTCCATCACGTTCATCAGCAAGGCGTTGGGCGATTTTACCGAGCGGTTGCCGGATACGCTCGCCGTCGGAAACGACGTGACGGTGGAGGGACCCTACGGGCGGTTCACCTTCGACGACGGCAAGACGCGCCAGATATGGATCGGCGCGGGGATCGGCATCACACCGTTCATCGCGCGGCTGAAACAAGTGGCAAGGGTGGCGGACGGCAAGAGGGTCGACCTGATCCACAGCGTGACCGAGATCGCGCCCGAAGCGCAGGGCCTGCTGGAGGCGGATGCGGCGGCGGCGGGCGTCGACCTGCATCTTCTGCGCGACAAACAGGACGGATTTCTGACCGGCGCGCGCCTGCGCGAGATGCTGCCTGACTGGTCCGGGGCGAGCGTCTGGTTCTGCGGTCCCGCGGCCTTCGGCGAGGCGCTGCGCCGCGACCTTGTTGCGCATGGCTTGCGTCCTGCCGATTTCCACCAGGAACTGTTCAACATGCGCTGAGGCGCTTTTTCCGAAAGGAACGATCTCGTGACGATCAAGAGCATCAATGGCTGCATCGGCTGCGAGGAATGCGTGAAGTCCTGCCCCTGCGACGTGATCCGCATGGAGCGCGGCAAGGCTGTCATCACCTATCCCGCCGACTGCCAGATCTGCCATCTCTGCCGGATGTACTGTCCGGTCGACGCAATCGAGATGTCGCCCGAGAAATCCATCCCCGTCGTCGTGCCCTGGGGGTAGACACATGAAGCTCACCGCTCAACGCGTCACCATTCTCGCGGCCCTCGCCATGTTCGTCGGCCTGCCGCTCATGTTCTATGCGCTTGGCGACGCCCCGCGCCGGTCGGTGCTGAAGGAGGCGATCTCGCTGGCCACGCTACTCGCCTTCGCGGCAATGCTCGGCCAGTTCTTCATGGCGCGCAGCAACACCTGGCTGCTCAGTGTCTTCAAGCCGGTGCAGATCCAGAAGGTCCACAAATACATCGCCTATACGGCGGTCGCGGTGATCCTCCTGCATCCCGCACTGATCGTGCTGCCGCGCGCGCTGGAAGGCGGGGTGCGGCCAGGGCACGCCTTCGTCACGATGATCACCGAGATCGACAGCCTCGGCATCGTTCTGGGCCTCGTTGGCTGGGTACTGCTTCTGGTGCTCGTCGTGACCGCGTTTTTCCGCAAACCCGTCATCAAGCGTCTCTCCACTCATTATCGCGGCTGGCGGTATTTCCATGGCGGGCTGGCCGTCACCTTCACCGTACTTGCGCTCTGGCATTCCATTACACTCGGCCGCCACACGGACGTCGCGATGGCCACCCTCTTTCTCACGCTGGCGCTGATCGGCTTCGTCCTGCTGGCCAGGCTCTACTGGGGCACGCCCCCGGCCAAACCCACGCACTCACAGAAAGCCACCGCGTCATGACTGCACCTGAAAAAAGCCCCGCCCCGACCCGCCGCGACGTTCTGGTGCTGGGCGGAGCAAGTGCCGGTCTTGCCACGGTCGGTCTGCCTGGATGGGCACAGAACGCCGTGGAAATCGACCCCGGAACCATCACCAACACCGACCACTCCACCGACGTTCTGGTGATCGGCGGCGGCATGGCCGGGCTTTTTGCCGCGGTAAAGGCCCATGACGCAGGTGCGGCCACGATGATCGTCTCCAAGGGGCGGCTGGGCTCGTCTGGCCTGACCCCCTTCGGCAAGGGCTTCTTCGTCTTCGACCCTGCGGTCGAGACCGGCAGTATCGACGATTTCGTCGACACCGTCTCCCGCTCCGCACTGGGTACGTGTAACCGGGTCTATGCGCGCCAGCTTGCCGAAAATTCGCTTGATCGTGCCAAGGATCTGAAAGACTGGGGTTATTTCGATCAGACGCTGGCCAACCGCCCGTTCATGAAGCCCATCGAAGACCGCGCCATTCCGCTGTTGGAGCGGGTGACGATCACACATCTCATCAAGGAAGACGGCCGCATCGCCGGGGCCGCGGGCTTCAGCCTCGACGCGGAAGAAACCGTGACCATTCGCGCCAAATCGGTGATCCTCTGCACCGGTTCGGGAGGCTTCAAGCCCAACGGCTTCCCGCTGGGAGACCTGACGCACGACGGCACGGTGATGGCCTATGAAATCGGCGCCAAGGTGACGGGCAAGGAGTGGAACGACGGCCACACGACGCGCACCGCCCACCCCGCGGCCACCTTCGACGGCTGGGGCGACATGTTCGAGCGCGTGCCGTCGACCAACGGTGTCGAGGTGCATCACGATCTGGGCGTGGACCTGAACTACCGCGCCTACGTGCTGGGCAACCCCGTCGCGGGAGGGCCCGGCGCGCCACAGGAGACCGCAGAGGTCGACGGCGGGCCTTATGTGCCAGAGGAGTTTCAGCGCAACTTCGATGCCCCTCCCGGCGGTGACGATGGCCCGCCTCCAGGCGCAGGCGAGGGCGGAGCCCCCGGCGGCCCACCTCCGGGCTTTTCCCCGGGCGCAAATGTCGGCGGCGCGTCCGCCGGGATGGCGATCCACAAATCCGAGGGGCTGGTGCCGGTCGACGATCGCTGCGCCTCCAACATCCCCGGTCTCTATGCGGCGGGCGATGCTCTGGGCAGCCACATGGCCGGCGGGATCTACACCCAGATCGGCTCGTCGCTGGCGGGTTCAGCCGTGCAGGGTGCGGTCGCGGGCGAGGCGGCGGCCGCGTATGCCGCTGGTATCGACGCCCCGACGATTCCCGACGCGCGCCTGAGCGGGATCACGGACGAAATCCTGGCTCCACTACGTCGTGACGCCGGTTACGGCCCTGCCTGGGTCACCCAGACGCTGCAGGGCGTCATGATCCCGAACTTCGTGCTCTACATCAAGAAAGCCTCGATGATGGAGGCCGCGCTGACCTATGTCGAGGAGTTGCGTGACCATCACGTGCCGATGCTGCGCGCGGCGAACATGCACGAATTGCGGCTGGCCTGGGAGACCCGCAACATGATCCTCTCGGCCGAGATGAAGCTCCGCGCCTCGCTGTTCCGCACTGAACGTCGCTGCAGCCCCTATCGGCTCGATTACCCCGAAATCGACGAGGAGAACTGGCGCGCCTGGATCAACATCTTCAAGGACAAAGACGGCACGATGCAGTTGGAAAAACAGCCCTTCGACACCTGGCCCGACAGGGGTTGAACGGCGGGTCGACAGAAGACGCGAAACTTCCCTACGGCGACACTCACCGAAACCTCCGGATAGGCCACAAGTCAGCCGGCGACCCTTTCCGAGGGTAGTAGCCAATCGCACGACAGCAATTGAAGGCGAGTACCGGAATGTGCGCACGGATTTTCAAGACTAGGTATGTCTATGAAAATTCAAAAATTAATGTTTAGATGAAGGCTCGATTTCGGTG
>CBDUPF010000078.1:0-13462 GCA_965369035.1 uncultured Aliishimia sp. | reverse complement strand
CGGATTATTCCACGTCCGACATCGCCGTCACGGTGAACCTCGCCACGGGCGAGGGCGCGGGCGGAGATGCAGAGGGTGACACCCTGCAGAACATCCAGGGGCTCCTGGGGTCGCTGAACGATGACACGCTGATCGGGGACGCCGGCGACAATATCTTCGACGGTGGCTACGGCGCGGACCTGCAGCAGGGCGGCGCGGGATCCGACACCTACCGCTTCGGCCTCGACAGCCTGAACGACACGATCGCGGAGGTGGGCGACGCCACCGATACCGACCGGCTGGCGATGAACGAGGATGTCGCGCCGAAGGACGTCAGCCTGATCCGCCAGGGCGACGACCTTCTGGTGGAGTTGGAGCGTGACGACGGGTTCACCATCGACACGGTTCTGATCACCGATCACTTCCTCGGCCGCGAGACCGGGCTGGAGGAGATCGTCTTTGCCGACGGCACCGTCTGGGACCGCGACCAGATGGACGCGCTGACCCGCGCGGGCCGGTTCAACGCGATGGACGACCAGGTGCGCTTCGTGCCGGAGGATACGCCGTTCTCCATCGCCGCCGCCGACCTCTTCGAGAACGACACCGAGGTCGATGACCCGAGCCTGGAGATCGTCGCGGTCTCCGGCTTCGTCAACGGCACGGTGGAGATCGAGGCCGACGGGTCGCTCACCTTCCTGTCCGACCAGGATTTCTTCGGCGACGCCTTTTTCACCTACACCGCCCGCGACGCATTCGGCCGGGAAAGCTCCGCCGAGGTCGAAGTGCAGGTGCTCAACGTCAACGACGCGCCCTTTGCCGAGGATGATGGGCCGTTCGTGGGCGTCGAGGACACGCCGCTCTTCATCCCCTATGCCGACATTTTCGGCAATGACGGCGACGTGGATGGCGACCAGATCAGCATCGCGGGTTTCGATCCGCTGACCGGTCCCGACGGGGAGTTCATCAATCCCGATATCTTCGAATCCGGCTCCAACGGCTCCACCCGCACCGGGTCGCTGGACGGTACGATCTTTGGCAATACGGGCGTGATCTTCACCCCGGCCGAAGACCATTTCGGCTTTGCCGGGTTCGTGTACTACATCACCGACGGCAACGGGGAGACGGCGAGCGCCGAGATCACGCTCCAGTTCACCGGCGTGAATGACGGCCCGCGCCCGAAGGAAGACGACTTCGTGACCCGGCTGGGCACGCCCATCGTCATCGATATCGCCGACCTGCTACGCAACGACACCGACCCCGAAGACGACCCGATCTTCTTTGTCGATGCCTTCGACGCCTTCAACGGCACGATAGAGATCGGAGAGCGGCTTGTCTCGCCGGCCACGGACGGTCCTTCTGGCAGCACGCCTGCGGTCTACGAATCCACGGTCACCTTCACGCCTGATGCCGACTTCCTCGGCGCGGCGGGCTTCACCTACACCGCCCGCGACGACAGCAACGCCACGGGTACGGGACAGGTGCTGATCGACGTCATTCCGCTCAACGATCCACCCATCGCGCGCAACGACAGCGGGTTCGAGACGGTCGAGGATGACGTGCTGGTGATCGCGCCCTACGAGTTGCTGGCCAACGACTTCGATCCCAACGACGACGTTCTGACCGTCATTGCCCTGGACGAGTTCCCGGAGAACGGACAGGTCGCGTTCAATGAATTCGGGATGATCGAATTCACCCCGCGACCGAACTACAACGGGCCGGCCTCGTTCTACTACACGATTTCGGACGGGCGCGGCGGCGAGGATACCGGCGAAGTCGACATCTTCATCCAGCCCCGCAACGAACCGCCCATTCTGCGCGACGATGTGCTCTACGGTTTTGAGGACCTGCCGCTTTACCTCGGTGCGGCCGCGGCCTTCGCCAATGACGAGGATGCAGAGGGCGACGTCATCTTCTTCACCGAGGTCGAGCTTCTGGGCGAGATCTTTGGCGATTACTCCGAGCGAACCGAAATCGGCAGGCAGTTCGATCCCGAGGACTATGGTCTTCCGACCGACGGAACGCTGGACGTCCGCGGACCCAACGGTGCGGCCCTGCCCACGTGGCTGGAATTCGACCCGGACAGCGGCTTGCTGTCCGGAACACCGCCCGAATCCTATGTCGGCAAGCTCTGGCTGCAGATCCGGGTGGAAAAGGACGGCCAGTTCCACTTTGCCGAAGACTACCTCACCGTCGATGACGGTATCGAGTTCGCCGATGGCGAGGTCTTCTCCACCGGATACTACGAGCGCACGGAAATCAGCGCGCCGATGATCGAGGAGGACCGCATCTCGATCGGCGGGGGCTCCGGTGGCGGAAACGGCACCGGCGTCGTGGTCGGCGCCGACCCGGATGGCGGCAACCCCAAGGAGGTTCTGGGCTACGAGACCTTGGTCGACGGCGACCCCATGCCGGGCTGGCTGGATTTCCATATCGGGACACTGAGCTTTTTCGGCACCCCGCCTGCACGCTACATCGGCACCCTGAACCTTCGCGTGGACATCACGCTCCGCGATACCGTCACCGGGGAGATCAGCACCGACACCCTGACCCGCCAGTGGGATATCGACCCGGAGTTCGAATTCCCCGGTGGCCCCATCGGGTTCCGTCTGACGGAGGATGGCGACGACTACCGTATCGAACCGCCGCTCGACTGGTTCGGGTCCTTCGCGCTCCTCTACAAGGCCGAGGACGTCAAGGAGGCCGAGAGCGACCACGCGGCCATCGTGGTGATCCATGTGGCCGAGCAGCGGGAACTGCCCATCGCCGAGGACGACATGTTCATCGTGCTGGAGGGCCAGACGCTCGACTTCACCGTCGGCGACCTCAAGGCAAACGACAGCGACGCCGACGGCGACGCGACACTGGTGGAGATGATCGCGAATGGCCTGCTGGAGGACGGGCCGGTCACGCTTTACGGCAACGAGGTCGTGATCGACATACCGGACAGCGCCGCCGAAGGGCTTCTGGAGCAATATGTCTCCTACGAGGCGACGCTTCCCGATGGCAGCCCGCTTCCCGACTGGCTGGTGCTGGACGGCATGCAGATCCGCGGCGCGCCACCCGCAGGGTTCGTGGGCGACGTCGAAGTGCGTGTGATCGCTGGTGACGGCACGGGCGACGAGGTGATCACCGATCTTTCGGTCACGCCGGTTCCGGCCGGCGTGCTGTCGGACACCGGGGTCACGAGCTTTACGAAGACGATTTCGGACCCGGATTTCTTTGACGGACTGTCCGGTTTGGAATTCGGCGTGCCCAACGCGGAGGGTGGTCTGGACGGGTTGCCGGACTGGCTGGAATTCGACCTCGCGACCGCGACATTCACCGGGACACCGGAGGCCGGGATGACCGGCCCGGTCATGGTGCTGCTGCGCGCGACCGACCCGGATGCCTTCGAAGATGCGACCGTGACCTACAGGCTGCAGCCTGACGGCTCCGTCACCACGGAAAGCATCCCGTCTGCCCCGGGCGCGGGCAGTGCGATCTACGAGGCGTTGGTCGCTGTCGATCCAGCGGACGGCTATGGGCTGAACTTCGCGCCCAACCCGGATTTCATCGGTTTCACCGAGTTCGGTTACACGCTCAACGATTTCAGCGAAGGCACCGACGACGCGGTGGTGCAGATCGAGGTGCGCTCGCTGACCAACGCGCCCTTCGCAGTGAACGATACCGGGTTCGAGACGGACGAGGACACAGATCTTGCCATCGATATCGCCGATCTGCTGGCCAACGACTACGATTACGAGAACGACCCGATCGAGCTGATCTCCGTCCAGGATGCCGAGAACGGCACGGTGCAGATTGTCGGCGACGAGGTCATCTTCACGCCGACACCGAATTACGACGGGCCGGCCAGCTTCACCTACACGATCACCGACGGTGTGCACGGCGAGGATACCGCCAAGGTCGAGATCGACGTGATCTCCACGAACCGCGCGCCGGTTGCCAACGGCGACAGGTTCGACGGGGTCGAGGATACCTCGTTGATCCTGACGCCCGATCAGATCCTGGGCAACGATACCGACGCCGACGGCGATGTGCTGAGCGTGCTGGAAGTGACGGAAGATGTCGCCGATGGCCGCGCCTTCATCCTGCCGGACGGGTCGATCTCCCTGACCCCCGGCGCCGACATCACGGGCGAGGTGACGTTCACCTATCGCGTGACGGATGGCCGGGCGACCTCCGAGTTGGGCGAGATCGTGGTGGATTTCGCGGCGGTGAACGACGCGCCGCGACCGGGCGATGATCTCGGCTTCTCCACGCCCGAGGACGTGGCGATCGGCTTTGCCGCCTCCGACCTTCTGGCCAACGATACCGATGTCGAAGGGGATCCCTTCACGATCGTTCGGGTGACCGATCCGGTCAATGGCAGCGTCGCCTTCGACGGTGGCGTCGTGACCTTCACCCCGCGCGCGGATTATTTCGGCAACGCGGGCTTCACCTACGTCGTCGCGGACGGTTCCGGGGCGGAAGGTACGGCCTTCGTCGAGATCGACGTGCTGCCGGAGATCGACTATCCCATCGCGGTCAGCGATGCCGGCTATGCCATCCCCGAGGGCGGCTCGATCCTGATCGACCCCGCGGCGCTGCTTGCCAATGACGTCGATCCCGACGGTGGTGTGCTGAGTTTTGATGGGCTGGTGGGCAATGCAACCGGCGGCTCGGCGAGCGTGACGCAGGACGGCATGATCCTGTTCCAGGGCAACCCCAATTTCGACGGCACCGCCAGCTTCGTCTACCGCATCGTGGATCCGGACGGGCTGACCGCCAGCGCGACGGTGGAGATCGAGGTGGGATCCGACCAGGACGCGCCGGAGCCGCGCGACGACACGCTCGACGGGGTGGAGGACAGCGTCCTCGTCATCCCGGTGCTCTCGCTGCTGGCCAACGACGAGGACCCGGACGGGCAGAGCTTCCAGCTGACCTCCGTCTTCAATGCGACGGGCGGTACTGTGGAGGATGATGGCGCCGGGAACCTGCTCTTCACCCCAGATGCGGATCTGACCGGTATCGCGAGCTTCGAGTACGAGGTGACCGATACCACCGGCCTGCGCGGCTCCGCACGGGTGGAGATCGATTTCGCCGCCGTCAACGACGCGCCGCGGTTCATCGAACTCGACGCCTTGCAGGGGACGGAGGACGAGGAGGTGCAGGCCGTTCTGCCTTCCGGATTTGTCATCGATCCCGAAGGTGACGTTCTGACGGTCACCGCGACGCTCGCCGATGGCGCCGAACTGCCGGACTGGCTCGGCTTCGACGGCACCGGCTTCGACGGCATTCCGCCGCTCGATTTCAATGGCACGATCAACCTGCTGCTGACCGCCAGCGATGGAGAGTTGCAGTCGCAGGCGCTGGTCGACCTCGTGATCGCCCCGGTGAACGACGCACCGGTGGCAGGTAATGACGCGGTCGCGGGGATCGAGGACACGCCGCTGGTGATTCCGGTTCTCGACCTGATGGCCAACGACGCCGATCCGGATGGCGACAACATCGCGGTTGCGCGTGTCTTCGACGCGGTCGGCGGTTCGGTCGAACTCGACGGAGTGGGCAACGTGGTCTTCACGCCCGACGCCGATCGGCCGGGGCCGGCGTCCTTCCTCTACGAGGTGATGGATGGTCAGGACGCGCGCGGCACTGGACGGGTCGACATCACGCTGACGGCTGAGAACGACGCACCAACGATCACGGGCAATATCGCACCGATCCAGATCGCTGAGGACAGCCCGCTCGATACCGTGTTGCCGGAGTTTGTCATCGATGACGCGGATGGCGACGCGCTGGCGGTGCGTCTGGGCATGACGGATGGCTCGCCCGCGCCGGACTGGATCTCCTTCGATGTGGACGACCGGCGGCTGACGGGCACACCGCCCAGGGATTTCAACGGTTTGTTGGGCCTGGCGCTGATCGTCTCGGACGGTATCGCCGAAACGCGCCTGCCGTTCGACCTCGACATCCTGCCGGTCAACGATGCGCCGCGGATCCAGGTGCCGCTGTCGGATCGGTTCGCCGATGCGCTGGCAGCCTTCGAGATCGCGTTGCAGCAGGGAACGGTCACCGATCCCGATGGCGATACGATCACGGCATCGCTGATGTCGGCCACGACCGGCGAAGCGCTTCCCGGCTGGCTGAACTTCGATCCGGTCGGCTTCGCGATTTCCGGGACCCCGCCCGCCGACGCGCCCGATGAACTGGCGCTCAAGGTCGTCTATTCGGACGGCGAAGTGGAGGTCGCGGATAGCTTCACGCTCTTCCTGACCGGTCGCAACTCCGCGCCGGTCTTCACGCAGGAAATCGGTGATCGAAGCGTGGAGGAGGATGGCGATGTTGCCATCGACCTGCCGGCGGGTCTGGTCAGCGACGAGGACGGCGACGCGATCGGTCTTTCCGCGACGCTCTCCGATGGCAGCGCGCTGCCTGCATGGCTGGTCTTCGACGGTACCGGGTTCCGCGGCACGCCGCCACCGGACGAAACCGGTACGCTCGAAATCCAGTTGAGCGCAACGGACGGCTTCCACACCATCGCGCAGAACTTCACGCTGACCATCACGCCGGTCAACGACGCGCCGGAGGCCGGGGACGATGCGTTCGAGGTCGCTGCCGACCGCGCGACGGAGTTCGAGGCCGGGGTGCTTCTTGCCAACGACACCGATGCGGACGGCGACAGCCTTGAAATCGTTGACGTCGGCGGTGCGCAGAACGGCACGCTCTACCTCACGCAGGACCATGGCGTCATCTACACGCCCGAGTCGGGCTTCGTCGGCAATGACGTGTTCCACTACACGGTCACGGACGGAAACAGCACGTCGCAGGCCGAAGTGAGCCTTTCGGTCGTCGATGCCTATGCCGATTTCGATCAGGGATCCGACGGGTCGGACCGTGTGGTTCTGGGTGCCGGCGACGACCAGTATGATGGCGGCGGTGGTTCCGACAGTATCGTGGTGCGTGGTGGCAACAACACGGTCGCGGGCGGTGCGGGCAACGACCGGATCACCGCGCGCGGCAATGGCAACAACTTCCTCGACGGCGGAACCGGCAACGATATCATCAACGGTGGAAGCGGTGACGATACGCTCCTTGGCGGCGCGGGCCGGGACCGACTCGTCGGCGGCGCGGGCAACGACGTGATCATCGGCGGGACCGGCGACGACCTCCTGGCGGGCGGGTTGGGGAATGACGTGTTCCACTTCTCGACCGGCGACGGCAGGGACCAGATCGCGGACTTTCAGGGCAATACGGCCGAACGGTCCTTCCCGATCAACGGCGACCGCGTCCGCCTGGCCATCGACGGCGTCGAAAACTTCGATTCCCTGCTCAGCTATGCGCAGGAAACCTCCGGCGGGGTCGTGTTCGATTTCGGCAACGGGGACGAGTTGTTCCTGCGCGGAACGCAGCTTGCGGCACTGGACAAGGACAGCTTCACCTTCGTCTAACCGGCGGCGCCCGTTAACCATCATCGCCGCGCAGGGCCTTGTCGGACTTGCGCGGCCCGCCCGGACAGAGGCAGATAAGTGGCATGACACCCCGCGAGACCATCATTTCGAAATCGACGCGCGGCTTTACCGGCGCGCTTCTGGGCGTGGCGCTGTTCTCGGCCTTCGTGAACATCCTGATGCTGACCGGTCCGCTCTTCATGTTGCAGGTCTACGACCGCGTGCTGGCCAGCCGTTCGGTGCCGACGCTGGTGGCGCTCTTTGCGCTGGTTTGCGTGCTGTTCGCGTTTCTGGGGTTCTTCGACTGGGTGCGCGCGCGGATGCTCAGCCGGGTCGGCCATGCGCTCGACGCGCGGGCGCGGATGCCGGCGTTCCGAACCTTCGTCCTGCGGGGCATTTCCACCGAGCACCCCGAATACAAGCCGCTGGGCGATCTCGCGGCACTGCGCAACTGGATCTCCAGCCCCGGACCGCTGGCACTTTTTGATTTGCCGTGGTTCCCGGTCTATCTCGCCATCGTCTGGATCCTGCACCCGTTCCTTGGGATGCTGGCCTGTTTCGGCGCGATTCTGGTAACCGTGGTGGCGCTGCTCAACCAGGTGATCACGCGACGCCCGGCCGCCGAGGCCGCGGCGCGCGAGATGGAGGAGGCGCGGTTCTCCGACCAGGCGGAGCGCAATGCGGAAGCCGTGGTGGCCATGGGCATGCTGGAACATCTGACCGCGCGCTGGTCGGGCATGCGGGATGCCGCCGCCGCAGCCGGCCAGCGGGGCGGGGAACGGGGCGAGGGGCTGACCGCCTTCTCCAAATCCTTCCGGCTTCTGCTGCAATCGGCAATCCTGGGGCTTGGCGCTTGGCTTGCGATTCAGGAGGAAATCAGCGCGGGCATGATCGTCACCGCGTCGATCATCGCGGGGCGTGCATTGGCGCCCATCGACCAGACCATCGGCGGTTGGCGGGCCACGCAGCGCGCCTGGTTGTCGTGGAAGCGGCTGAAAGAGTATCTCGCGACCGAGAGCGCGGATGCCGCACAGCCGATCCAGCTCGACGCGCCGCAGGGTCACGTGACGGTGGAGAACGCGACAAAGATGCCGCCGGTGCCGCACCATTCGAATCCGAATCCCAAGCCGATCCTGCAGGATATCAGCTTCACGCTGAAACCCGGCGACGGGCTGGGCGTGATCGGCCCTTCGGCCTCCGGCAAGTCGACGCTGGCGAAACTTCTGGTCGGGCTCTGGCTGCCGGACCGGGGGGCGGTCCGCATCGACGGGGCGACGCACCAGCAATGGGACCCGAACCAGATCGGCCCGCACCTAGGCTACCTGCCGCAATCGGTGGAGCTGTTCTCCGGAACCATCGCCGACAACATCGCGCGGTTCGACCCGGAGGCGCGGGACGAGGACATCATCGAGGCGGCGAAACTCGCCGACGTGCACGAGATGATCCTGGCACTTCCCGACGGTTATGCCACGCCGGTCGACAGCAAGGTCTGTCCCCTGTCCGGCGGTCAGCGTCAGCGCGTGGCGCTTGCCCGGGCCGTCTTTCGCAAGCCGAGGATCCTGGTTCTGGACGAGCCGAACTCGAACCTCGACGCCCAGGGTGACGCGGCCCTCTCCCGCGCGGTCCAGGGGCTTCGCGAGACCGGGTCGACCGTGATCGTCATGGCGCACCGGCCCAGTGCCATCGCCGCCGTCGACAAGGTCCTGATGTTGAACGCGGGGCAGCAGGTGGCCTTCGGTCCGAAGGCGGAGGTTCTGCGCCAGGTCACGCGGCCGGCGCCGGTGTCCGAAGCCGGGGGAGGGGGTGCATGACGACGCGCACCTCGTGGCGGGGACCGATGATCCTGGGACTGATCGCGGTGCTGGTGATGGTCGCCGGGGTCGGCGGCTGGATGATGCAGGCGCGGATCGCCGGCGCGGTGATCGCGCCCGGAACCGTGGCGGTGCGCGGCAAACCGCAGACCGTCCAGCATCTCGACGGCGGGATCGTGCAGGAAATACGCGTCCAGAACGGGCAGGCGGTGGAACAGGGTCAGATCCTGTTGCTGCTCGACGACACGACCATCCGCGCGAACCTCGCGATCTACCTCAACAGGTTGCGGGAAGCGCTGGCGCGCGAGGCACGGCTGGCGGCGGAATTGCGCGAGGACGAGATCATCACGGCAGAGGATCTGCGCGAGCAACCGGTCGATGTCGGGTCGCTCGATCTTGTGCTCGAGACGCAAACCGGGTTGCTGCGTGCCCGGCGCGAGTTGCGTCTGGGGCAGATGGAACTGCTGACCGAAAAGGCCAATCAGTTCGAGAACCAGATCAACGGTGTTGCCGCGCTCATCGAGGCCAAGCGCGAGCAACTGGCGCTGGTGGAACGCGAACTGGACGATGCCAACCAGCTCCTGACGCAACGGCTTGTGCAACAGTCGCGCGTGACCGCTCTGGAACGGCAGCGGGCCGACCTGCGGGGGCAGGTCGCCGAGCATGAAGCGGAGATCGCCAGGCTGCGCAATGCCATCGGCGAAACGCGCATCCAGGCGCTGCAGATCGGTCGCGAGCATCAGGAGACCGTTCTGAACGAGAAGCGCCAGATCGCGACCGAGATCGACGAGTTGATCCAGCAGATCCAGGCGACCGTGGCCCAACTCGACCGGGTTGCGATCCGGTCGCCCTCGGACGGGCTGGTTCACGAGATGTCGGTTTTCACGGTCGGCGGCGTGGTGGCGGCCGGCGCGCCCATCCTCCAGGTTATTCCGATCAGCCGCGGCGTGGAGCTGGAGGCGACGGTTCCCACCGCGGATATCGACCAGATCTACCTGGGCCAGGTCGCCCGCCTGCGCTTCCCCGCCTTCAACCAGCGCACCACGCCGGAGATCGAGGGCGCCGTGGCGATGATCTCCCCGTCGTCCATCGTTGACGAAAAGACAGGCAATGCGTTCTTCCGCGTGGGCCTGACAGTGCCGCAGGATCAGCTGCAACGCCTGGGCGACCTGACACTGACGCCGGGGATGCCCGCCGAAGCGTTTCTGGTGACCGAACGGCGCACGGTCATCGGCTACCTTCTTCGTCCGCTGACGGACTACTTCAACCGGGCATGGCGCGAACGCTGAGCGGGCCGGATAGGGTGGTTTCGACGAACTTTCGGGTTGATCCCGACCGGGCGCACAACTAGTAAGACGCAAATTTCGGGCGGCCCGACGCGGGCGGCCCCGAGACGCATGCTAGGAGCGAAAATGCAGGTCACCGAAAAGCTGAACGATGGACTGAAACGGGGCTATTCCATCACTGTCACGGCTCAGGAACTGGATGAGAAGGTCAACCAGAAGCTGACCGAAGCACAGCCCGAGGTCCAGATGAAGGGCTTTCGCAAGGGCAAGGTGCCGCTTGCCCTGCTGAAGAAGCAGTTCGGGCAGCGCATGCTGGGCGAAGTGATGCAGGAAAGCATCGACGGCGCCATGTCGGAGCATTTCGAGAAGAGCGGCGACCGCCCTGCAATGCAGCCCAACGTGAAGATGACCAACGAGGACTGGACCGAAGGCGACGATGTCCACGTCGAGATGTCATACGAAGCGCTGCCGGATATCCCCGAAGTCGATCTGAGCCAGATCAAGCTGGAGCGCATGGTGGTCAAGGCCGATGAGGCCGCCGTAGAAGAGGCCCTTGGCAACCTCGCCGAGAGCGCGCAGGAGTTCAAGGCGCGCAAGAAGGGATCGAAGGCAAAGGACGGTGACCAGGTGGTCATGGATTTCGTCGGCAAGGTCGACGGCGAAGCCTTCGAGGGCGGCGCGGCGGAGGATTATCCGCTCGTGCTCGGCTCCGACAGCTTCATCCCGGGCTTCGAGGAGCAGCTTGTCGGCGTGAAGGCGGGCGAAGAGAAAGATGTCACCGTGACCTTCCCCGAGGAATACCAGGCCGAGCACCTGGCCGGGAAGGAAGCCGTTTTCTCCTGCACCATCAAGGAGGTGAAGGAACCGGTTGCGGCAGAGATCAACGACGAGCTGGCGAAGAAATTCGGCTCCGACGATCTCGAAGCGTTGAAGAAGCAGATCAGGGAGCGGCTGGAATCCGAATATGCCGGCGCCGCCCGCGCGATCATGAAGCGTGCGCTGCTCGACGAACTCGACAAGGCCGTCAGTTTCGACCTGCCGCCCTCTCTGGTGGACGCGGAGGCGAAGCAGATCGCGCATCAGCTCTGGCACGAGGAGCACCCCGACGTGCAGGGCCATGACCATCCGGAAGTCGAACCGACGGACGAACACAAATCGCTGGCCGAACGTCGCGTGCGGCTGGGACTTCTGCTGGCCGACATGGGCGAGAAGGCCGAGGTCGAGATCACCGACGGCGAGATGCAGCAGGCGGTCTTCCAGCAGGCGCGGCAGTACCCGGGGCAGGAACGCCAGTTCTTCGAGTTCGTGCAACAGAACCCGCAGATGCAACAGCAGATCCGCGCGCCTCTCTTCGAAGACAAGGTGGTCGATCACGTGTTCGAACAGATCGAGGTGACGGAAAAGGATGTCTCCAAGGAAGATCTGCAGAAGGCCATCGACGCGCTCGACGAAGAGTGATCGCGTCTGAACGGGAAATCCGACATCGCCCCGGTCGCAAGTCCGGGGCGTTTTTTCGTGGGGATCAGAGTTTCAGACGATACTGCGCGAATCCCGCCTCCGACGTGCCGATCGGTTCAAGGGTCACTCCGGGCGCATCGTCGGCATATTCGGCGGCGCGTGGCCCGGTTTCGAACAGCGCGGACGTGCCCTCCATCGGTTTGAAGGACCAGTTGGCGTCCGCCTTGGGGTCGATCGTGCCTTTTTCGACGATGTAGCGAACGATCACGTCGCGGTTCGTGTCCGGGCCTTCGAAGATCACGGTGTCGCCCAACGCACCCGGAAACTTGCCGCCTCCGCTGGCACGGTAGTTGTTGGTGGCGATCACGAATTTTGCTTCCGGGTCAATCTCTTTGCCATTGAACTTCAAGTCCGTTATGCGCGAGGCGTCGGGGTTGATCAGCTCGCCGCCGGAGTCGTATTTCGACGGTTGGCTCAAATCGATCTGGTAGGTCACGCCGTCGATCACGTCAAAATTGTAGGACGGGAAATCCGGGTTCAGCAGGACCGCGTCAGATGAGCCCGCTTCGACCCGGTTGAACATGCCGGCCGAGCGTTCCAGCCAATCCTTGACCTGTGCCCCGGTGACCAGAACGGCCCGCACGGTATTGGGATAAAGGTAGAGGTCGGCCACATTCTTGATCGCAATATCGCCTGCGGGCACGTCGGTGTAATAGTCCGGCCCACCGCGACCGCCTGCCTTGAACGGCGCCGCGGCGGACAGGATCGGCAGCCCCTCGTATTCCGTGCCCTGCAACATCTGCGCGATGTACCAGGTCTGGGCATTCGACACGACCTGCACCGACGGATCATCGGCCACGAGCGCGAAATAGCTGTGGAGCGGCGCGGCCGTCTTGCCCACGGCGCGGCGGACATAGGCCAGCGTTTCTTCGTGATCCTTCGCGACCGCGTTCAAAACCTCTTCATCATCGGCCACCAAGGCGGTGATCGACCGGTCCTCGTTCCGTTTCGAGATCGGCCGGAGCGAGGTCGAGGACGCGGCCACGCGCCACGCGGCGCCGTCCCGCTCCAGCATCAGGTCGATCAGACCCAGGTGCGATCCCCAGAACCCGCCCATCACCGCGGGTTTGCCATGCAGCGTTCCGTTTTCGATGTCGACGACGTCGCTGGCGGTGAATTTCGGTCCGGGGAAGTCCAGGTGCTGGTGCCCGGTCAGAACCGCGTCAATCCCGTCGACTGCGGCAAGGGGAACAGAAGCGTTCTCCATTCCGTCCACCCGGTTCACCGCACCGATACCGGAATGGCTCAGCGCGATGATGATGTCGGCGCCCTCTTCCTTCATCTGCGGGACATAGGCAGCAGCGGTCTCCACGATGTCGCGGGTCTGGACGTTGCCTTCGAGGTGGCGGCGGTCCCAGTTCATGATCTGCGGCGGGACGAAGCCGATGAGGCCGATCCGTATCGGATGCACCTGTCCGGCGCCGTCGGTCAGCACCCGGTC
>CBDUPF010000077.1:0-13691 GCA_965369035.1 uncultured Aliishimia sp. | reverse complement strand
CTTCCTTGATCTCGTTGAGCGACTTGCGGCCGAAGTTCGGGGTGCGCAGCATCTCCGCCTCGGTCTTCTGGATCAGGTCGCCGATATAGACGATGTTGTCGTTCTTCAGGCAGTTGGCCGACCGGACACTGAGTTCCAGCTCGTCCACCTTCTTGAGCAGGAGCGGGTTGAACTCCAGCCCGTCGTCCTCGTCCTGGCGGCTGGCCGAATCCGGCTCGTCGAAGTTGACGAAGATGCCCAGCTGATCCTGCAAAATCCGCGCGGCGAAGGCCACGGCATCCTCGGGAGAGACGGACCCATCCGTCTCCACCTTCATGGTCAGCTTGTCGTAGTCCAGCACCTGGCCCTCGCGGGTGGGCTGCACGTCATAGGAGACCTTCTTGACCGGGGAATAGATCGCGTCGATCGGAATCAGGCCGATCGGCGCATCCTCGGGCTTGTTCTTGTCGGCGGAAACGTAGCCCTTGCCGGTGTTGACGGTCAGTTCCATGTAGACGTCCGCCCCCTCGTCGAGGTGGCAGATCACGTGATCGCGGTTCAGCACCTCGATCCCGGCGGATTCGGAAATGTCGCCGGCGGTTACCACGCCCGGACCTTTGGCATTGATCGACAGGCGCTTCGGCCCTTCGACTTCCATGCGCAGGGACACGCCCTTGAGATTGAGGATGATGTCGGTCACATCCTCGCGCACGCCCGCCACCGACGAGAATTCGTGCAGGACGTTGTCGATCTGCACGGACGTGATGGCGGCGCCCTGCAGCGACGACAACAGAACGCGCCGCAGCGCGTTGCCCATCGTCAGGCCGAAGCCCCGTTCCAGCGGCTCGGCGACCACGGTCGCCTGACGCGCGGGATCGTTGCCCGGCTTGATATCGAGTTGCTGGGGCTTGATCAGTTCAGCCCAGTTCTTGTGGATCATGCGTCCCTCCATGCCTGTCCCTGCCCCATGTCCAAAGGTCAAGGACTCCCGAGGTTCATTGAATGCGGACGGACCGCGACTCTGCCCGCGATTCGGAAATACGACCATGCTCTTAGACGCGACGGCGCTTGGGAGGACGGCAGCCGTTATGTGCGATCGGGGTGACATCCCGGATCGACGTGATGGTGAAGCCTACGGCGGCCAGGGCGCGGAGCGCGCTTTCGCGGCCCGACCCGGGCCCCTGAACCTCGACTTCCAGAGTCTTCACACCGTGTTCCTGCGCCTTGCGGCCGGCGTCTTCGGCGGCCATCTGCGCGGCGTAGGGCGTCGACTTCCGCGACCCCTTGAAGCCCATCGTGCCAGCGGACGACCAGGAGATCGCATTGCCCTGCACATCGGAGATCAGGATCTTGGTGTTGTTGAAGGACGAATTCACGTGGGCAACGCCCGCCGCGATATTCTTCGAAACCTTGCGCTTAACGCGCCGAGTATCACGTGCCATGGAAGCTGCCCCCTCTTACTTCTTCTTGCCCGCGATGGCCTTTGCGGGGCCTTTGCGGGTGCGTGCGTTGGTGTGGGTGCGCTGGCCGCGAACCGGCAGGTTGCGGCGATGCCGCAGACCGCGGTAGCAGCCCAGATCCATCAGGCGCTTCACGTTCATCTGAACTTCGCGGCGCAGGTCGCCCTCGACCGAGAAGTTGGCATCGATGTGCTCGCGGATCTGGATGACTTCCTGATCGCTGAGCTCGTTCACCCGGCGCGACGGGTCGATGCCCAGCGCGTCGCAGATGTTCCTGGCCGATGTGTGGCCGATCCCGTGAATGTAGGTGAGGGCAATGGGAACCCGTTTGGCGGTGGGGATGTTCACCCCGGAAATACGTGCCACGTGGCGTATCCTTTCGTTGCGAGCCCGTAACACCAGGCCCTTTTTTCACAACCAAAGGCCCAAGGGTCTGAACCCCCGAGCCTCACGTCGTAGAGGTGGTCGGCAGGACGGAAGCCCGCCATGATTCTCGTCAGAGATGGCGTGACATAGGGGTTGGCCGATGGGGCGTCAACCCCAGTCCGGGCCTGGTCCGGATGCCGGGCGGAATCCGGCGGTTCGGTCGCACCCTTGCGCCGCGTCGTGGCCTATCGGCGCATGGGCGCGGCGCGCGCTGTCAACTGTCCATCACGCGGTCGATGCCGGCCTTCACCTCGTCGATCTCGGCCAGGCCGTTGACTGTCGCCAGCTTGCCCTTGGCGTAATAGTAGCCGATCAGCGGCGAGGTCTTCTTGTAGTATTCCATGAGCCGGGTGCGCAGGCTTTCCTCGTTGTCGTCGGCGCGACGCTTGAATTCCGTACCGCCGCAATTGGAGCATTTCCCGTCGGACGGAATCGGCTTGGTCAGGTCGTTGTAGACCTCGCCGCAGTTCGCGCAGGTCGACCGGGCCGTGATCCGCGCGACCAGGGCTTCGTCGTCCACTTCCATCTCGATGACCGCGTCGAGTGTCTGATCCTGCTCCTCGAGCAGCTCCGCCAGAGCGTCGGCCTGCGCCAGGGTCCGCGGAAAGCCGTCGAAGATGAACCCGTTGGTTTTCACGGTCGCCAGTTGCTCGCGGATCAGACCGATAACGATCTCGTCAGTCACGAGCGCGCCGCGGGCCATGACGTCGGCGACCACCTTGCCCATTTCGGTGCCGCTGTCCTTGGCGGCGCGCAGCATGTCGCCCGTGGACAATTGGGTCATTCCCCGCTCTTCGACGAGAAAGCGTGCCTGGGTGCCTTTGCCTGCCCCCGGCGGTCCAAGCAGGATGATGTTCATTTGCGCACTGGGCTCCTTTTCGTCCGTCGTTTTCCGCTCCTTGCGCCTTTGCCGCGCAACTGGGATTTTTCAATCAAACCTTCGTACTGATGCGCAAGAAGGTGGCTTTGAACCTGCTGGATCGTGTCCATCGTGACCGACACCACGATCAGAACCGACGTGCCGCCGAAATAGAACGGAATGGCAAACTGACCGCGCAGGATTTCCGGCAGGAGGCAAACCAGCGCGAGGTAGCCGGACCCCAGAACGAGCGTGCGGTTGACCACATACTCCAGGTACTCCGCGGTTTTCTTGCCGGGCCGGATACCGGGGATGAAGCCGTTCTGGTTCTTCAGGTTCTCCGCCACGTCGTCCGGTTTGAACGACACGTTGAAGGTGTAGAAATAGGCGAAGAAGATGATCATGGCCGCGAAGAACAGCAGGTAGAGCGGCTGTCCGGGGCCGAAATAGGCAAGCACCGTCGACATGATCGGGCCGGTGGAATTGCCGGAGAACGTGCTTATCGTGATCGGCAACAGAAGCAGCGAGGACGCGAAGATCGCGGGAATGACGTTGGCCGGGTTCACCTTGACCGGCAGGTGGCTAGACCCGCCGTCGTAGATCTTCATGCCCACCTGACGCTTCGGATACTGGATGTGGATCTTCCGCAGCGCCCTTTCCATGAAGACCACGAACATGATGGTGACCACCACCATGATCATCACCCCCACGATCAGCGCGGGGCTGATGGCGCCCGACCGGCCGGAGGCAAAGAACTGCGCCAGTGCGGCCGGAACTTCGGCGATGATGCCGACGAAGATGATGAGCGAAATGCCGTTGCCAACACCGCGCGACGTGATCTGTTCACCGATCCACATCAGGAACATCGTGCCGCCGACCAGCGTGATCATGGTGGAGGCGCGGAAGAACAGCCCCGGATCATGGGCCAGGTCGCCTGCCTCGAGGCTGACCGCGAGGCCATAGGCCTGCATCGTCGCCAGCAGCACCGTGCCATAGCGCGTGTACTGGTTGATCTTCTTGCGGCCCTGCTCGCCTTCCTTCTTCAACTGTTCCAAGGATGGCACCATGGAGGTCAGAAGCTGCACGATGATCGAGGCGGAGATATAGGGCATGATGCCCAGCGCAAAGATCCCCATCCGGCCCAGCGCACCGCCGGTGAACATCGACACCATTCCGCCGATGCCCTGGCCCGCCTGCTCCATGAACTGCTGCAGAGCCACGCCGTCGATGCCGGGCACCGGAATGAACGTTCCGAGCCGGTAGACGATCAGCAATCCCAGCGTGAAGAAGATGCGGTTGCGCAGGTCGGTAGCCTTGCCCAGAGCGGTCCAGCTCGTGTTCGCGGCCATGTTTTCTACGGCAGATACCATGTGGTCTCCGGGTGTATTTTGCGAGAACGCCGCCAGCGATCGGCTCGGACCGCGGCGGCGTTTTGGAACCTTGAGGGTATGTAAGCGGCGCCTTGGCCGCTCACAAGCGTTATTCCGACGCAGCCGTCGCGGTCTTGAGCGAGCCGCCGGCCTTTTCCACCGCTTCGATCGCGGATTTGGAGGCGCCGGTCACTTCGATGTCGAGTTTCGCCGACAGGTCGCCCTTGGCCAGAACCCGGACCCCATCCAGCTTGCGGCGCACGAGCCCGCTTGCCACCAGAACATCCTCGGTCACCGGCGCACCGGCGTCGATCTTGCTTGCATCGACGAATTTCTGGATCATGCCGAGGTTGACGACGGCATAGGACTTGCGGTTCGGCTTGTTGAAGCCGCGTTTCGGCAGACGCTGGTAGAGCGGCATCTGGCCGCCCTCGTACCCGTTGATCGCGACGCCGGAGCGTGATTTCTGCCCCTTGACCCCGCGACCGGCGGTCTTGCCCTTGCCCGAACCGGGTCCGCGGCCAACACGTTTCTTGGACTTCGTAGCGCCGGGATTATCCCGCAATTCATGCAGTTTCATGTCGCTTCTCCTTCGCCGGATGTGACCCCCGAAGCGAATGGGCCAACCACGGCATGTCTTGATTGATCTGAGTCGGGCCTGACGGCCACCGCGTGCGTATAACGGGGGCGCCTGCGAGGATCAAGTGGTCTGACGCCAGACTGCTTGCCCGAGACCTGGCCATGCGGTAATCGAACCCCTGATGCTGTCGGAGGATCAGATGCCCCGCCCCGGTCTCCACATCGCCGTGCTGGCACTCCTGTCGCTGCTGACCGTCCATGCGGCCGCGGAAGGGCTTCACAACGATACCCGCGCGTTCCAGACGCCCACGCAGATGAGCCGGGCGGATTTCTCGGATCCCGCGGAGCTTCAGCGCACCTGGAACGCCGCCCTGGTCCGGATACCTGCGGCGTCGGGTGCTTCGGTTTCGATGACGACCGCAGAACTGGCCGATTGGCGTCCGGGCGACGGGCGAAAGCTCCCCGCGGTCGTCTACATGCACGGTTGCTCCGGGCTGTGGTCGGGCAGCAGGGCGCGTGTGGAACTGATGGCGGAGATGGGGTTCGTGACCGTGGCACCGGCCAGCCTTGCCCGTCGCAAATATGCGCAGTCCTGCGATCCGGCCGGATTTCGCAGCGGCATGTATCGGGAGGTTCTGGAGCTTCGTCAGCATGATGCGGCGTTCGCGCTGGAACGGGTGCATGAACTCCCTTTCGTGGACCGTGACCGCGTCATCCTCATGGGGCTCAGCGAGGGCGCCATCGTGACGGCGACGTTCCGCCCGGAAGGACCCGGCCAGAAAATCGCGGCACGGATCATCGAAGGCTGGACCTGTCACGCCGGCTGGCCCGAGTACAAGGGGCTGCATGCGGATGAGGGCGAAGCGGTCTTGTCACTTCTGGCCGCGAACGATCCCTGGTTCCAGGCGGAGTGGGTCAGGGGAGATTGTGGCGCCTGGATGAACGGCGACTCCGGCAGCCTGTCCGTCGTTTACTCCGATCCCGGTCTGGAAGATCGCCACGAGCTGCTCGAAGCGGAGAAACCACGCAACCACCTTGTGGCGTTCCTGACGTCGCAGGATCTGTTGCCACGCTAGAACGTCTCACCCGCGCGTTCGCAGATCTTCCAACACCCTGCCTGGCGCACCGGTCAAGGGCTTCACAGATCCGGAATTACATATATAGTGGTTTGAATTTGTATCAGTCCAGACTGAGGAGGGAATTTGATGAGGTGGACAGGAAAGCTGCTGAAGGTGGTTGCGCTGGTACTGGCAGGTACTCAGGCGCAGGCTGCGCTTATTGACTACAACGAAGTGGTGGACGGGGATCTGCCGAATTTCAACGACACGCCACAGCCGTTCACGCTCGATACCGCGGGTGTGAATGTCTGGCGGGGCAGCAGCACAACCCCGACGGGATCGTCGACATACGAGCTCGATTACTTCACGGTCGCGTTGGCGGCGGGCCTCCAGATCACCGACTATTCCCTTGGGATCTCGAACTTCCAGGATCTGCCTGGAAGTGACAACCAGACCGTAA
This sequence comes from uncultured Aliishimia sp., assembly GCA_965369035.1. Classification (GTDB taxonomy): domain Bacteria; phylum Pseudomonadota; class Alphaproteobacteria; order Rhodobacterales; family Rhodobacteraceae; genus Aliishimia. The sequence continues at coordinate 7,500 of CBDUPF010000077.1, read as the reverse complement.
GCGCCAATATCAAGATCACGGCGCTGAGCCTGATCCAACGATACGCGACGTTCGACCTGGTAAAAGACGGCACGCCGACCGAAACCAACCCGGTGCCCTTGCCGTGGACCGATCCGCTCGCGGTGCGCACCAGTTACGGCCGTGGTGCCGACACCCGTTACTCGTGGGATTGGGAGGTGACGCTCACCACCGCCCCGATCTCTGGCGTGGTTCCTGTCCCCGCCGCGCTGCCGATGATGGGCGGCGGGCTCATCCTCCTTGCCGGGCTGGCGCGGCGGAAGCGGCGCCCGACCTGACATCTGCGGAGCGATGGGCGCCGCCTGCTCTTGCGCTTTTCAACGCCCGACAAAAAAAGCCCCGGCCATTGGACCGGGGCAAATTTCCTGGCTGGTCAGAGGGCGGATACCCCCGAACCGGAAAGTCAGCCGCGTTCTTCGACGATCTCCACCAGATGCGGGATCTTGTTGATCATGCCGCGGATCGATGGGGTATCTTCCAGCTCCCGTACCCGGTGCATCTTGTTGAGCCCGAGACCGATCAGCGTCTTGCGCTGGATTTCCGGACGGCGGATCGGGGAGCCGATCTGCTTCACGACGATGGTCTTTGCCATGGATCTCAGGCCTCCTCTGCAACCTGGCTTTGTTCGGCCGGCGCGTCTTCCCGCTTGGGCAGGATGTCGGCGACCTTCTTGCCGCGGCGCTGCGCGACCGAACGCGGCGACTGCTCTTTCTTGAGCCCGTCGATCGTTGCGCGGATCATGTTGTAGGGGTTCTGCGAGCCCAGCGACTTCGACACGACGTCCTTGACGCCCAGCATCTCGAACACGGCACGCATCGGGCCGCCGGCGATGATCCCGGTACCTTCCGGCGCGGTCCGCAGCACAACCTTGCCGGCGCCGTGGCGGCCTTCGATGTCGTGGTGCAACGTGCGGCCCTCGCGCAGCGGCACGCGGAACATGTTGCGCTTTGCCTGCTCGGTCGCCTTGCGAATTGCCTCGGGAACTTCCTTGGCCTTGCCCTTGCCAAACCCGACGCGGCCCTTCTGATCGCCGACCACGACGAGCGCAGCAAAGCCGAAGCGTTTGCCGCCCTTCACGGTCTTGGACACGCGGTTGATCGCCACCAGGCGGTCGGCGAATTCGGGGGCCTCGTCCCGGTCTCTGCGGGGGCGGCGGTTTTCACGTTCTGCCATGTGGCATTCCTCGTTTCTGGCGGCGCTCCGGGCGCCGGATTTTTGGTCGATCGCTGGTGGGCGCATGCACAGGCATGCGCGCCCCGGATCATCGGGAGGGCCAGACCGGCCCTCCACACGTCTCAGATCTTCAGGCCGCCTTCACGCGCGGCATCGGCCAGGGCCTTTACCTTGCCGTGAAACAGGAAGCCGCCGCGGTCGAAATAGGCCTCGGTCACGCCGGCCTTCTTGGCACGTTCCGCGATCGCCGCGCCGACTTTCGCCGCCGCGTCGACATTGTTCCTGCCGACGATACCAAGATCCTTCTCGAGGCTCGAGGCAGCGGCCAGCGTGACGCCGTTGATATCGTCGATCAACTGCACGCTGATATTCTTGTTGGAGCGATGCACGCTCAGCCGAGGACGGCCGGCATTCACCTTGCGAAGCTTGCTGCGAACGCGCAGGCGGCGCTTCACGAACAGATCTCTCTTGCTCTTTGCCATGGTCGCGTTCCTTACTTCTTCTTGCCTTCCTTGCGGAAGATATACTCATCCTTGTAGCGGATGCCCTTGCCCTTGTAGGGCTCCGGAGCGCGCCACGCGCGGATGTTTGCTGCCACTTCACCGACCTGTTGCTGGTCGATCCCCTCGACGACGATCTCCGTCTGCTTCGGAACGGCGATCGTCACGCCGTCCGGCGTGGTGAAATCCACGTCATGGCTAAGCCCGAGGTTCAGCTTCAGGACGTTGCCCTGCATCTGTGCCCGGTAGCCGACGCCCTGGATCTCCAGTTCCTTCTTGAAGCCGTCCGTCACGCCGGTAACGCAGTTCTGCACCTGGGTGCGGGACATGCCCCATTGCTGGCGCGCCCGCTTGGAAGACCCGCGGGGCGTTACCTTCACTTCGTTCTCTTCGATCGAGAGCGCCACGTCATCGGTAGCGGTAAAGCTGCGAACCCCCTTGGGGCCCTTCACTTCGATCGTCTGGCCGGAGAGCGTCGCGGTGACACCGCTTGGCAGCTCGACCGGTCTTTTCCCAATTCGAGACATCTGCTTCTCTCCTTAGAATACGGTGCAGAGCACTTCGCCGCCGACATTGGCCTGGCGTGCCTTCGCATCCGACATGACACCCTTGGAGGTGGAGACGATGCTGACGCCGAGGCCCTGACGGACAGACGGAATGTCGCTCACGCCCATGTACACGCGACGGCCCGGTTTCGACACGCGCTTCAGTTCGCGGATCACGGGTTCGCCTTCGTAGTACTTCAGGCTGATTTCAATTGCGGGATGACCACGTTCGTCGGTGGTCTCCTCGAAGCCGCGGATGTAACCTTCGTCCGCCATCACTTCCAGGACCCGAACACGCAGCTTGGACGCCGGCGTCATCACCTTGGACTTGCCGCGAAGCTGGCAGTTCCGGATGCGGGTGAGCATATCGCCGATGGGATCGTTCATGTGCGTACCCTCCTTACCAGCTCGACTTGACGAGGCCGGGGATCTGTCCCTGGCTGCCAAGGTCCCGCAGCGCGATCCGGGAGACCTTCAGCTTGCGGTAATAGGCGTGCGGCCGGCCGGTCAGCTGGCAGCGGTTGTGCAGGCGGGTGGCCGAGCTGTTGCGCGGCAGTTTCGCCAGCTTCAGGGAGGCGCGGAAGCGCTCTTCCATCGGCTTGGACTCGTCTGCGATGATTTCTTTCAGCGCGGCGCGCTTGGCGGCGTATTTCTCCACCAGTTTCTGGCGCTTGGCTTCGCGGGCGATCATGGATTTCTTGGCCATGTGATGTCTCTCCCTTACGCGGTGAAGGGCACGTTGAATTTCTTCAACAGGCTCTTCGCCTCCGCGTCGGTTTGCGCGGTCGTGGTGATGATGATGTCCATGCCCCAGACCTCGTCGACCTTGTCGAAGTCGACCTCGGGGAAGACGATGTGTTCCTTGAGCCCCATGGCGAAGTTGCCACGTCCATCAAAGGACGGCTTCACGCCGCGGAAGTCGCGAATACGCGGCATCGCGATGGTGACGAGGCGATCGAGGAACTCGTACATCCGGTCTCCGCGCAGGGTAACCTTGGCGCCGAGCGGCATGTCTTCACGGACCCGGAAGCCCGCGATGGACTTCTTGGCCTTGGTACCGACCGCACGCTGGCCGGCGATCGCCGTCAGGTCGTCGATTGCCGCCTTGGCTTTCTTGCTGTCGCGAACGGCTTCGGCGCCGCAACCGATGTTCAGCACGATCTTGTCCAGACGCGGGATCTGCATGTCGTTGCTGTAGCCGAACTCTTCCTTCAGCTCCGCCTTGATGCGATCCTTGAAGTCCGCCTTCAGACGCGGGGTGTAGTTAGCCGTATCAAGCATCGATTGCATCCCCCGTGGTCTTGGCAAAGCGAACCTTCTTGTCGCCGTCCGTGCGGAAGCCGACGCGGGTCGGTTTGCCGTTCTTGTCGAGAAGGGCCAGATTCGACAGGTCGATCGGCAGCGCCTTCGGAATACGACCGCCCTGGCTCGTCTGCGACTGGCGGGTGTGACGGATGGCGACATTCACGCCATCGACCACGGCCTTGCCGGCCTTCGGATCAACGGAGGTGATCGTGCCTTCCTTGCCCTTGTCCTTGCCGGCAAGCACGACGACCTTGTCGCCTTTTTTCAGTTTTGCAGCCATGTCAGAGCACCTCCGGAGCCAGCGAGATGATCTTCATGAAATTCTTCAACCGCAGTTCACGCACGACCGGCCCGAAGATACGGGTGCCGATCGGCTCCCCCGCGTTGTTCAGGATCACGGCAGCGTTGCGGTCGAAGCGGATGGCGGTGCCGTCGTCACGACGGACTTCCTTGGCGGTGCGCACGACGACGGCCTTGCGGACGTCACCTTTCTTCACGCGGCCGCGCGGAATGGCTTCCTTGACGGAGACGACGATAACGTCACCGACGCTCGCATATCTGCGTTTGGAACCACCCAGGACCTTGATGCACTGCACCCGGCGAGCGCCGGAGTTGTCAGCGACATCCAGATTGGTCTGCATCTGGATCATTTGGTTTCTCCCGACCTGTGGGGGCTATACCCCCAGGGTTTCGATCAAACCGGGCGTGTTGAAGGATCAGGCCTCCAGCACCTCCCAGCGTTTCGTCTTCGATTTGGGCGCACATTCCGCGATGCGGACCGAGTCTCCCACCTTGAAGGTGTTCTTCTCGTCGTGAGCCCGGTATTTCTTGGACTTGCGGACGGTCTTCTTCAGGACCGGATGCGTGAAGCGACGCTCGACCAGCACGGTCACCGTCTGTTCATTCGCGTCGGAAGTCACGACGCCTTGCAGGATACGCTTGGGCATGGTGCTCTTCCTTATTCCGCAGCCGCTTTGGCTTTTTCGTTCAGGATGGTCTTGACCCGCGCGGCATCGCGGCGCACCTGGCGCATGCGTGCCGGGTTTTCCAGCGCGCCTGTGGCTTGCTGGAAGCGCAGGTTGAAGCTTTCCTTTTTCAGACTGGCCAGCTCTTCACGGAGCTGATCCGGCGTCTTGTCACGAAGTTCCTGGGCGTTCATCGCCTGGTTTCCTTTCAACATCACCGGCGGGCGCCTTTGTCGGGTAACCCGTCAGCCCGGTGGAGGTTCATGCATTCATCGAATCCCGGTCGGACCCGGGATGGGGCCGTATAGTCGCCGTTCTACCGGAGAGCAAGGCCAAGTTTACCGGAATACCGGATTTCTCCCATAGGGGGAGGCGCCCCCGGCGTCGGGCGGACTTTCCCTTCGGTCACGTGACGTCGTGTGCGCGCTTTCAACTCTGGGATGGTTGCGCGGCAGCATCCGGGCCGACACGCTGACCGCGCAGAATTGATCTGGAAATGCAATGACTTCAATCGAAACTCTTCCCGAGGACCCGGCCCTCTCTCCGCGCCTGATCGCGGAGCACATTCTGCAGGAGACCGGACGTGGCATCGAAGAGGATCGTTTCGACCTTGTCCTGCCCCATGTGTCGGTTCCGTTCCGTATCGAAACCTTTGGCGAGTCCCGCGAAATCGAGTCCGAAGATGCATTGCGAGAGTTGTTTCGCGCTGTTCGCCGCTTCTTTTCGAACATCGGTGTCACGCATGTCGACCGCCTTTGCGTCGAGGCCGAAGCGTCCGGCCCGGATCGTATCAGCTTCACTCACGAGACGCGGCTGCTGTCCGGGGCGCGTCTGCTGCAGGAACCTTATCCCGTCTACACCGATGCCGTTCGCACGGATGGACGGTGGCAGATCACCCGAACCTCCCTGGCGATCGTCGACCAGGACCAGTTCGTCAACGCCTTGCTCGGCAAAGGCTGATCCGCCCGATTCCAAAGTTTATCTGGTTTTCCGCCTTGCTCTGGCGTCCAATGAACTTGCGCGGACGCTACTGCGTCCGTGCAACCAGGAGGAGGAAAACCCATGTCCAACTATATCGGTGGATGCGAACACGTGACGGTGACGGCAACCGGAGAACCGATCGACAACCACGTCTGTCACTGCAACGTGTGCAAGGCCGTCACCGGGCAGCAGACGACCCATGTCGCCTTCTACAACTACGGCGATCTGAGGGCCAGCAACGAAGCCGGGATGAACCGGCAGCCCTTCAACAAGGACAACCCCGATGGGCCACTGGAACTTTGCACCTGTGCGGAATGTGGTGCGCCGTTGATGCTGGACGACAAGATGAAACGCATACGCGTGGCCGTGCCAAATGTCATGGGCTACGATGACGCCGCATTCCCGGACGCGACGTATCACGCCTTTTACGACGACACGAAGGGCTATCCGAAGCCCGATGACGGCCGCCCGGTCTATGACAGCCTGCGTCCGGAATTCGTGTGGCCGCAACCGGCCTGACGCTACCTGTCTCGTCCCGCCGTCGGCACGTGGCGGCGGGCGACTGCCAAAGCCTCTCGCCACGCCTCCAGCCCTGCGCTAAGACGCGGTCATGGCACACATAAACTCGCTATTCGTTACACGCCTCTATCGCGCGGCACTCGCCGAACTCGGTGATCCGGTCGACCTGCCGGAACTGAAAGCCTCCTGCTATTCCATTGCCGAGGATGACGAGGCGGGTCAGGCCTGGTGCGAGGAACACGGCTATCCGGGCTACACCTCCTATGCCTCGCTGACCGATCTGCCGTGGCGGTTCCCGATCTTTGCCGACCTCGTGAAGGTGCTCGACGCCCATGTCGCCGCCTTTGCGGAGGACCTGGAGTTCGACCTGGACGACGGCAAGCTGGTACTGGAGGATATCTGGATCAACATCCTGCCCGAGGGTGGGATGCACTCCGGCCATATCCACCCGCATTCGGTGATTTCCGGCACCACCTATGTCGCGATGCCCGACGGCGCCTCCGCCATCCGGTTCGAGGATCCGCGCCATGCCAGAATGATGGCCGCCCCGCTGCGCCGAAAGGACGCCCGGGAGGAGTTGCGCCCCTTCATCTACATGAAACCGGAGGTAGGTGACGTCCTGCTCTGGGAAAGCTGGCTGCGTCACGAGGTGCCGATGAACATGGCCGAGGAAGAGCGGATTTCCGTCAGTTTCAACTACCGGCTGGACTAGGCGCTGAGGTATCCGACCATCAGCGACCCAAACGCGCCGACATGCACGAATATGATCGCCCGGTCGCGCCACATCATTCCCACCGCGATCCACAACAGGATGCCCGCGAAAAAGGCGAAGATGTTCCACGGCGCCATCGCCAGTCCGGTCAGCACATAGCCGATCAATTGCACGACCGTGCCCAGCCATTTCACCACATCGACGGTCTTCATGTCTCGATCCTCACGGACTTTTCACGTGTCGCGATACATGATATCTTGATAGATAAATGTCAATATAGGATTTACACTATATAGATGGATTTCGATACAGAGCTTGCCGTGCTGAAGGCCCTTGCCAATACGAATCGCCTGAAAATCCTTTCCTGGATGGCCGATCCGACCCGGAATTTCCCGCGTCAGGAAAATGGCGATCTGGAGACGGATGGCGTTTGCGTAGCGTTCATCACCAAGAAGGTCGGCCTGTCCCAACCCACCGTCTCGATCCACATGAAAACGCTGGAGGAGGCCGGGTTGGTCTCCTCGAAGCAGATCAAGAACTGGGTCTATTACCGTCTCGATACGGAAAAGGTGGCGAAGGCATTGAAGGCGGTCGAAAATCGGCTGTTGAAACAGGCCCCGCGTGATACGGCGCCCGGGTAGTGCGCCGCAGCCCATGCGCCGCCGCACCGAGCAGCGCGAAGAAAGCTGCGTTACTCAAGGCGTGGCCAAAGCCGACAGCCACAACAGAAGAAAACCCCGCCGCTTTCGCGACGGGGTTGATTTTGTTGTGGTATCGACACC
>CBDUPF010000076.1:0-13760 GCA_965369035.1 uncultured Aliishimia sp. | reverse complement strand
CTGCCGATCCTGACCTTCTGCAACAAGATGGACCGCGAAAGCCGCGACACGTTCGAGATCATCGACGAGATCCAGGAAAACCTTGCCATCGACGTGACGCCCGCCAGCTGGCCCATCGGCCAGGGTCGCGATTTCATCGGCTGTTACGACATCCTGCGTGACCGGCTGGAGCTGATGGACCGGGCCGACCGCGATCGTGTGGCGGAAACGATCGAGATCAACGGGCTCGACGACCCCAAACTGGCCGAGCACGTACCCGCGCAGTTTCTGGACCAGTTGCGCGAAGAGCTGGAGATGGCGCTGGAGCTGCTGCCCCCGCTCGATCCGAAGGCAGTGCTCGAAGGGACGATGACGCCGATCTGGTTCGGGTCGGCGATCAACTCCTTCGGCGTCAAGGAACTGATGGACGGCATCGGCCGCTACGGTCCGGAGCCGCAGATCCAGTCCGCCGACCTGCGCCAGATCCTGCCGGAGGAGGACAAGGTTTCCGGCTTCGTCTTCAAGGTGCAGGCGAACATGGACCCCAAGCACCGGGACCGCGTGGCCTTTGTCCGCATGGCCTCGGGGCATTTCAAGCGGGGCATGAAGCTGACCCATGTGCGCACGAAAAAGCCCATGGCGATCTCCAACCCCGTGCTGTTTCTCGCCTCCGACCGCGAGTTGGCAGAGGAAGCCTGGGCAGGCGACATCATCGGCATCCCGAACCACGGGCAACTGCGCATCGGCGACACCCTGACCGAGGGCGAGAGCCTGCGCGTGACCGGCATCCCGTCGTTCGCGCCGGAACTGCTGCAGACCGTGCGCGCGGGCGACCCGATGAAGGCCAAGCACCTGGAAAAGGCGCTGATGCAGTTTGCCGAGGAAGGCGCTGCCAAGGTCTTCAAGCCGATGATCGGTTCGGGCTTCATCGTGGGCGTCGTGGGCGCGCTGCAGTTCGAGGTTCTGGCCAGCCGGATCGAGTTGGAATACGGCCTGCCCGTCCGGTTCGAGGCGTCGCAATTCACCTCCGCGCGCTGGGTCAAGGGGCCCAAGGCGGCCATGGAGGCCTTCATCAATTCCAACAAGCAGCACATCAGCTATGACCATGACGGCGATGTCGTCTACCTCACGCGGCTGCAATGGGACATCGACCGGGTTGAGCGGGATTACCCCGATGTCACGCTGTCGGCGACCAAGGAGATGATGATCTGATCTCCCGCGGTCCGCCGCATCTGGCCGGCCGCCGGCCATGACGGCGGGTACCGGCGCTCTCTGGGGGATTGCCGCGACCGTACGGGCGCCGCGGCGCGAAATCCTGCAATTCTGCGCGTTCCATCTCTCTGCGGGCGCCGCGCGGATCCACGTGTTCCTCGACGACCCCGGGTCCGACGCGTTCGACGCGCTTCAGGCACATCCCCGCGTCAGGGTGGAGCGGTGTTCGGCGGGCTACTGGAAACGGCTCTGCGGCGCGCGCCCGGAGATGCACCAGCACCGCCAGAGGCGAAACGCGAATCGCGCCTACCGGAATGCCACCGGGCTCGACTGGCTGATCCACATGGATGTCGACGAGCTGCTGGTGCCAGCCGATCCGGACAGCCGGGTTTCCAGTATTCTCTCGGCGCTGGGGCCGGATGTTTTCTGTGCCCGGGTCCGACCGATGGAGGTTCTGGCCGGCGCGCCCGCGCTCTTCAAGCGTCCGGTGCCCAGGGGCGCCGACCACGACCGGATCATGGCGCGGCTTTACCCCCAGTGGGGCGGCTTCGTGAAAGCCGGATTCCTGAGCCACGTTGTGGGCAAGCTTTTCGTCCGGACCGGGCAGCGCAACGCACGGATCCGGATTCACAACGTGCTGGTCGACGGGGTTCAGAACCCCGGCCTGACCGAACTTGCGGACCTCGATCTCGCCCATCTCCATGCCCCGAGCGCGGAGAGTTTCCTGGCGCACTATCGCTACCGGCTGCAGGCGGGGTCCTATCGGGCCGGGCTCGGCCCGAACCGCCCGCGGGAGGCCGGCGGCATCACCATGCACGAACTCCTGACCGCCATCGAGCAGGACAGCGGCGAGGACGGATTGCGGACGTTCTTTGCCGAGGTGGCGGAGGCGCGACCGGCTCTCGTCGCGGGATTGCGGGACGCAGGATTGCTGCGGGAGGTCGATTTGCAACTGGAGGATGCATTGACCGCCGAGTTCCCGACAGAGGTTTGACCGCCGCGCATTGGCCTGCTATGTGCGCTTTCACGCGGCACCGTATGGGTGTCGCATCTCAGACGGCGGGCCAGAGACAGTGTCCGCACCTCATGTACGGACATGTATGACCAAGTTTTCTGATCTGAATCTGAATCCCAAAGTCCTCAAGGCGGTCGAGGAAGCGGGCTACGAAATCCCGACACCGATCCAGGTCGGCGCAATCCCGGCGGCCCTCGAAGGGCGCGACGTTCTGGGCATCGCGCAGACCGGCACCGGCAAGACGGCCGGTTTCACGCTGCCGATGCTGTCGCTGCTGGCCCGCGGCCGGGCGCGTGCGCGAATGCCGCGGTCGCTGGTGCTCTGCCCCACGCGGGAACTCGCCGCGCAGGTGGCGGAGAATTTCGACACCTACTCGAAACACCTCAAGCTCACCCGCGCGCTGCTGATCGGCGGCGTCAGCTTCAAGGAGCAGGAGGGGATCATCGACAAGGGCGTCGACGTCCTGATCGCCACCCCGGGGCGGCTGCTCGACCATTTCGAACGCGGGAAGCTGATTCTCTCGGACGTGAAGATCATGGTGGTGGACGAGGCCGACCGGATGCTCGACATGGGCTTCATCCCGGATATCGAGCGGATCTTCGGCCTCACGCCGTTCACCCGCCAGACGCTCTTCTTCTCCGCCACGATGGCGCCGGAGATCGAGCGGATCACCAACACCTTCCTGTCGAACCCGGTCCGGGTGGAGGTCGCCCGCCAGGCCACCGCCTCCGAGACGATCGAGCAGGGCGTGGTGGTGTTCAAGGCGTCGCGCAAGGACCGCGAGGCATCGGAGAAGCGCAAGCTGCTGCGGGCGATGATCGACGGCGAGGGCGAGACATGCACCAACGCGATCATCTTCTGCAACCGCAAGACGGACGTGGATATCGTCGCGAAGTCGCTGAAGAAATACGGCTATGACGCGGCGCCGATCCACGGCGACCTCGACCAGTCGCAACGGACCCGCACACTGGACGGATTCCGGGACGGCAATATCCGGCTTCTGATCGCCTCGGACGTCGCCGCCCGCGGGCTCGACATTCCGGCGGTGAGCCATGTGTTCAACTTCGACGTGCCGGGCCATCCGGAGGATTACGTCCACCGCATCGGCCGCACCGGTCGCGCCGGACGGGCAGGCAAGGCAATCACGCTGTGCAGTTCGCGCGACGACAAGTCGCTGACGGCGGTGGAGAAGTTGCTTCAGAAGGACATCCCGCGGCTCGCGAACCCGCTGACCGGCAAGGCCGCCGAGGAGGTGGTCGAGACGCCGGAAGAAAAACCCGCACGGGCGCCACGCAAACCGCGCACGTCCACCCCCCGGGCCAAGTCCGGCGCCGAGACGGAGGCGCAGGAACCGCTTGCAGAGACGGATACCGCGCCGCGCAACAATGGTCAGAAGGACCGGAGCCGCGATCGGGACCGGAGCCGGGACCGACACGACAAGAAGGGCGTCGTGGGCCTTGGCGATCACACGCCCAGCTTCATCGAGTTGAGTTTCGAGGATCGACTGACCGGTTGATACTCGCCTGACGTGTCAGCGCCCGGAAGAAAAGTGCGCTGACACCTCGAAAACCCGACTTCGCTATTTCCCTGTTGATTCAGATCAATGATCACGGCGCACGTGATCCTGAACCTGTCACGACCATACTCAACGAGGGAAGTCATGACAGTTCAGAGTTTTTCACCTGGTTTTCTGAAGAAGGCCGTAGGCGCCGGCGCAATCGCGAGCGCCTGTCTCTTCACCACCGCAGTCAGCGCGGCCAGCGTAACGATCACGGCCAGCGTGACCGGCGATCCGGCGAGCATTTCATCGACATTCGAACAGGATGTGAACCCGGCGACCGGAAACATCATCGACGGTGCCGGGAATCCGATCCCGCTGAATGCGCTCCCCTTTCTGAGCTATGGCGACTTCACCGTGAATGGGGGCAACGATCTGGGTGCGACGACGACAACGATCGGCGATGGCATCAACGACGAGACATGGTGGGTCTTCGATTTTACCGGCGATGCAAACCTCGCGGCCTTTTCCGCCAGTTCCGACCCGTTGGTCTCGGCGATCCTGAGGATCTCCCTGATCCCGGGAGAGGCCCCCGCCGATGGCGCCGTCTTCGTGCCCGGTCTGAATGGCGCATACTCCCTGCCACTGACCTCTGCCGTCGGCGTCGAGGAAAGCCACGTCATCGACCTGGTGCAGCCTTCGGCGGTGCCGCTTGGCCAGGCGCATGCGGCGGCGGACATCCTGTCTCTGACGCTGAGCAACAGCACAACCGGTCCCAGCAACGTGATTATCGCCGGCGCGGGCCAATTGCCGTTCAAGTATATCGACGACGCGCTCGTAACCTCTGCCACGTTGGAGTTGACGCGGGGAAGTACGGCGGTGGTTCCGCTGCCGGCGAGCATGCCGCTGCTCCTGGGCGCTCTGGCTGGCGCCTTTGCCGTCTCCCGGCGGCGCCGGAACGCTTAGCGCCGGTTGCCGGCCCGATCGCAGGGCCGGCACACCACGACGGAACCGGCCACGCGATCCAGCGCGGGCGGTTCAGGCCAGGCGGCTGATCACCACCGTCGTTTCCGGTTTCTTGCCGATCTCGTCCTGCGCGGTATTGCGAGCGATGCGGCGCAGTTCTTCCTCCAGCTTGTCGTCATCGGCAACGGTGGCCGCACTCGCGCGGTTCATGAACTGGTTCAGATCTTCCTCGATCACGTCGATCAGCGCAGCGCCCGAACGGCCGTTCGGCGGCAATCCCATCGTGTCACACCAGGGCTCGCCAAGCGGTTCGTTCTCCTCGTCCAGCAACACCGTGATCACCACATGTCCGTTCAGCGCCATGCGGATCCGGTCGCGCACGACACCGTCGAGCGCCCCGATCTGAACCGCGCCGTCGAGGTAGGTGCGCCCCGTCTCGACATAGTCGACGATTTCCGCCCCGTCCCAGGTCAGCGACAGCATGGTGCCGTTCGGCGCGACGGTCGCTCGGTACCCGCGTGACAGCGCCAGCTTGGCATGTTCGCGCAGATGGCGATGTTCGCCATGCATCGGGATCACGCAGGACGGCCGCACGATGTCGTGGACACGAACAAGGTCCGGTCGGTTCGCGTGGCCCGAGACGTGGTAGAGCCCGCCGGACGTCTCGTCGACCACATCGACGCCCATCTCAGAGAACTGATTGACCACGCGCAGCACGCCGCGTTCGTTGCCCGGGATCGTCTTGGAGGAAAAGAGGAACAGGTCGCCCTCCGCCATTTCGATTCCGTTGTACTTGCCCCGCGCCAATTGGGCGGACGCTGCGCGGCGCTCGCCCTGGCTTCCGGTCACCAGCAACATCAGGTTCTCGCGCGGGACCTGCCGGGCGTCCTCCGGGCTGATCACCTTCGGAAAATCCGTCAGCACGCCGGTTTCCACCGATGCCTCGATCATGCGCCGCATCGCCCGGCCCAGAAGGCAGATGGACCGGCCGGCGCGCTCCCCTGCCTCGGCCAGGGTTTTCAGCCGCGCCACGTTGGACGCGAAGGTCGTCGCCACGACCATGCCTGTGGCCCCGGTCACGAGTTTCTCGATCTGCGGCAGAAGGACAGCTTCGGACCGGCCGGGCTCGGGCGAAAAGACGTTGGTGCTGTCACAGGCCAGCGCCATCACGCCGGGCTTTGCAGCCTCCGCCCAGAGCGCCTCGTCAAAGGGCTCCCCTACCTGCGGCGTCGGGTCGAGCTTGAAATCGGCTGTATGGATCAGCCGCCCGCAGGGGTGATCGATCACCATCGCGGAGCTTTCCGGGATCGAATGGCTCACCGGCAGAAACGACAGCGTGAAGGGTCCCGCTTTTACCTTCTCCGGCCAGGCGGAGGCGGTCTGCACCATGTCCGACGGAAGGCCGAGGTCTTCCATCTTGCGCCGTGCAATGTTCGCGGTGAAGGCGCGGGCAAAGACGGGTGCGCGGAGCCTTTCCCACACGTGGGGCAGCGCGCCCACGTGATCCTCGTGCGCGTGCGTGATGAAGATCGCCTCGATCCGGTCCGCCCGCTCGGCCAGCCAGGTGACGTCCGGCAGGATCAGGTCCACCCCGGGCGAGCCGTCCATGTCGGGAAAGGTCACCCCCAGATCGACCACGATCAGGCGTTCCTTTCCGGGCGCGCCGTAACCGTACACATAGCAATTCATTCCGATCTCCCCCGCGCCACCGAGGGGGAGGTAGATCAGCCTGTCGTCGCTCATTCCCGTTCCTTGTTGTATCTGTGGATGACGGTCAGCCCGTGCATCGTCAGGTCGGCCTCGACCTTGTCGAAAAGGTCGACCGTATTGTCGAACAGCGACGCGAGACCCCCGGTCGCGATGATCGGCATGTCGCCCCCGCGCTCGGCATTGATCTGCGCGCAGATTTCCTTGACCAGGCCGACATAGCCCCAGAAAATTCCCGACTGCATGCAGGCCACCGTATTGGTCCCGACCACACGCTGCGGTTTCGTGATGTCCACATGCGGCAACGCTGCGGCGGCCATGTGCAGTGCCTCGAGGCTGAGATTCACGCCCGGTGCGATCACCCCGCCGACATAGGCACCGTCATGGGCCACGACGTCAAATGTGGTGGCAGTCCCGAAATCCACCACGATCAGGTTGCCGCCGTGACGGTCGAAGGCACCCGCGGCGTTGACCAGCCGGTCCGGGCCTACGATCGTGCCCTCGTCCACCCGCGGCGGTGTCGGCAGCAGACAGTCCGGCTTGCCCACGACATACGGACGGCAGCCGAAGAACTGGTCCGCGAAGACACGCAGGTTGAAGACCACGCGCGGAACGGTGGAGGAGATGATGACCTCGTCGATGTCGGGCGTGATGCCGTAGTGGTTCAGAAGCGTCGAAAACCACGTGAAATAGGCATCCGCCGTACGCGCATGATGGGTCGACGTGCGCATGGTGCACAGGAAACGCTCGCCGTCCCAGATCGAGAACACGGTATTGGTGTTGCCGCAATCGATGGCTAGAAGCATCCGCCCGCTCCGCTGGTCATAGGAACACGTCGGCCGCGGGGAATGTCTTGCGACCGTCCCGCGTCTCTAGAACAAGCTGGCCGTCCTTGTCCACGTCGGCGAAGCGGCCGCGATGCTGTTCCGGACCGACCCGCGCGGTGATGATCTCGCCAAGATGCGCGGCGCGGTCCAGCCAGGCACGCCGGATCGGATCGAAGCCGAATGTGACGAACCGGTCCTCGTGGAGGGCGTAGCGTGCCGCCAGGTGGGTCAGAAACTCCTCCGGCGTTACCGAAACGCCGCACTCGGAGAGCAGCGAGACCGGGCGCAGCGCACCGGGTTCGACCTCCTCCACGCTCGGCGCGGCGATGAGGTTGACCCCGATCCCGATCGACACTTGGAGTTCACCGCCGGTGCGCCCCGCGCTTTCGAGCAGGATGCCCGCGACCTTGCCACCGTTCAGCAGCACGTCGTTGGGCCATTTCATCGCAAACGATTCCGACCGTCCCGACACGTCCGACAGCGCGTCATAAAGCGCCAGCGCCGCCACGAAGGACCGAAGGGCCGCATTTTGCGGCGGCTCCGCAGGTCGCATCAGCAATGTGGCCGCGAAGTTGCCACGCGGGCTTGCCCAGGGCCTGCCACGTCGACCCCGTGCCGCCGTTTGCCGAAAAGCCAGGATCCATTCCGGACCGACGGTATCGGCGGCACGCCGTCGTGCCTCGTCAAGGGTGCTGTCGACCTCGTCCAGCACGCATCGGCCATAGCCGGTGGGCCATGTCGTCACGTCGCTCGGCACGGTACGATCCCGACGGAGTTTCTGTCTGCGGCTTTGCCCGGCAGGTCAGTTGACAAGCGCTGCCGCGGCCGCGGTTGCCGCGCCTTCGATGCCGAAAAGGTTCACGACGCCCACGACCATGATCACCGCCGAGGCCACGAGGAAGCCCCAGAGAACCGGGGAGCGTCCGCCGTCCAGCGTTTCGCCCCGATCCTCCCCGAAATACATCAGGAAGACGATGCGCAGGTAATAGTAGGCGCCGATGGCCGACGCGATGGCCGATCCGATGACCAGCCAGGTGAGCCCGGCATCGATGCCCGCCATCCAGACGCCCAGCTTGGCGAAGAAGCCGAGCATGGGCGGCACACCGGCCAGCGAAAAGAGCAGAACCAGCATCGCCAGCGCCCGGCCAGGCTCGCGCTTGGCATAAAGGCTCAGCGAGGCGATCTCGGTCACGGGCTGGCCGTCCTTCTCCATCATCAGGATGAAGGCGAAGGTCCCGACGTTCATCGTCACGTAGATGGCCAGGTAGACCAGCATGGCCTGAACGCCGGCCGCGCTGCCCGCGGCCAGACCGATCATTGCGTACCCCATGTGGGCGATCGAGGAATAGGCCATCAGCCGCTTGATGTTGGTCTGCCCGATCGCCGCGATGGCGCCGAGGAACATCGACGCGACGGAGAGCAGCGCGATGACCTGCTGCCAGTCCGCGACGGCGCCACCGAAGGCGTCGTGCATGACGCGGGCAAAAAGCGCCATCGCCGCGACCTTGGGTGCGGTGGCAAAGAACGCGGTGACCGGCGTGGGCGAGCCCTCGTAGACGTCCGGCGTCCACATGTGGAACGGCACGGCCGAGACCTTGAAGGCGAAACCGCAGATCAGCAAAACGAGGCCGAAGAGCAGGCCCAGCGAAACCTCTCCATGCTGCGCCGTCTGGATGATGCCGGAAAAGAGCGTCGTGCCCGAGTAACCGTAGACGAGGGAAGCGCCATAGAGCAGCAGGCCGGAGCTGAGCGCGCCCAGCACGAAATACTTGAGCCCGGCTTCCGTCGACCGCACGCTGTCCCGGCGCAGGGCCGCGACGACGTAGAGCGACAGCGATTGCAGCTCCAGCCCCATGTAGAGGCTCATGAGATCCGCGGCGGAGACCATGACCATCATGCCGACAGAGGCCAGCGCCACCAGCATCGGGTATTCGAACCGCAGGAGCCCCCGCGCGGTCATGTAGCCTTCGCTCATCAGCAGGACCGCCGCGGCGGCGACGAGGATGACGACCTTGGCAAAGCGGGAGAAGGCATCGTCGACATACATGCCGCCGAAGGCCATCTGGGACCCCGAGCCATTGACCCCGATCCAGAGTGCCAGCGCCAGCATGATTGCCGCCGTGGCCCAGAGCAGCATCGACGCCACCCGGTCCTTGCCGGTGTAGGCCGCGCCCACCAGGCCCAGCATGGCATAGATTGCCAGAACGATCTCGGGCAGGACCGTGTTCAGATCTGCGCTCATGCGCCCGTTCCCCCTCAGTTCATCTCTGCGACCTGGGTCGCGGCTTCTGCCGCGGCCAGGGCCGTGTCGTATTGCGAAACCAGCGCCTCGACCGACGGACCGATCACGTCGAGCGCCAGCGAAGGATAGACACCGAGCAGCAGGGTCATGACCACGAGCGGCGCGAAGATCACGCGCTCGCGTCCCGTCATGTCGGTGATCGTCTTGAGGCTTTCCTTGATCAGATCGCCGAAGACCACGCGGCGGTAGAGCCAGAGCGCGTAGCAGGCGGAGAAGATCACCCCCGTCGTGGCGACGGCCGCAACCCAGGTGTTGACCTTGAAAGTGGCCATCAGCGTCAGGAATTCGCCCACGAAACCGGAGGTGCCCGGCAGACCCACATTGGCCATCGTGAACAGCATGAAGATCAGCGCGTAGGCCGGCATGCGGTTCACCAGCCCGCCATAGGCGTCGATGTCGCGGGTGTGAATCCGGTCATAGACCACACCGACGCACAGGAAGAGCGCGCCGGAGATGAAGCCGTGCGAGAGCATCTGGAAGATCGCACCGTCCACGCCCTGCTGGTTGGCCGCGAAGATCCCCATGGTAACGAAGCCCATATGTGCGACCGAGGAATAGGCGATCAGCTTCTTCATGTCCTCCTGCACCAGCGCCACCAGCGAGGTGTAGACGATGGCGATGGCGCTCATCCAGAAGACGAGCGGGGTCATCACGTCAGATCCCACCGGGAACATCGGCAGCGAAAAGCGCAGGAAACCGTAACCACCCATCTTGAGCAGGATTGCTGCCAGCACGACGGAGCCGGCGGTGGGCGCCTGCACGTGAGCGTCGGGCAGCCAGGTGTGCACCGGCCACATCGGCATCTTGACCGCGAAGCTGGCGAAGAAGGCGATGAAGAACAGCGTCTGCAGCCCGCCCACGACCTGGATCCCCAGGATCGACAGCGTCTCAGATCCGAACTGGTGGTTCAGCAGCAGCACGATATCGGTGGTCTGCGCATCGACATACATGCCGACCATCGCGACCAGCATCAGCACCGAGCCGAGGAAGGTATAGAGGAAGAACTTGAAGGAGGCGTAGATGCGATCCTTCCCGCCCCAGATCCCGATGATCAGGAACATCGGGATCAGCCCGGCCTCGAAGAAGAGGTAGAAAAGCACCAGGTCGAGCGCCATGAAGACGCCGAGCATCAGCGTCTCCAGCACGAGGAAGGCGATCATGTATTCCTTCACCCGCACCTTGACGTCCCAGCTGGCCAGGATCGTCAGCGGCATGATGAAGGTGGTGAGCAGCACGAACAGGACGGAGATCCCGTCCACCCCCAGCTTGTACTTCAGCCCGAAGATCCAGTCGCCCTCCTCCACGAACTGGAAGCCCGTGTCGTTGGCGTCGAAGCCGAACAGGATGAAGAGCGAGATCAGGAATGTCGCGGAGGTCGCGATCAGCGCCAGCCATTTCGCGTTGCGCTGCGCCGCCTCGTCGTCACCGCGCAGGAACAGTCCGAGAATGAGCGCGGCCAGAACCGGAACCGCGAGCGTGATAGAAAGCAGGTTGTCCATCAGTTCGCCCCTCCGCTCAACGTCATCCAGGTGATCAGCAGCGCCAGCCCGATCACCATGGCGAAGGCATAGGTGAATATGTAGCCCGATTGCGCGCGGCCCGCGAGCCGGGTGAAGAAGGGAATGACCCCCATGGAGACCCCGTTGATGATGCCGTCGATCACCGCGCCATCACCCCGCTTCCAGAACGCGCGTCCGATGGCCTTGGCCGGGCGGGTGAACACCACGTCGTAAAGCTCGTCGAAATACCACTTGTTCTTGAGGAAGAGGTACAGCGGACGCTGATTTTCCGCCAACCGCTTCGGCAACTCGGGGTTGACGATGTAGAACAGGTAGGACAGCGCGAAGCCCAGCACCATGGCGACAAAGGGCGACACCTTCACCCAGACGGGCGCCGCATGGGCGTCGTCGAGCACATGGTTGTCGGGACCGAAATAGAGAGCGCCATCGCCGGGCTCACCACCGAAGGCATAGTGCGCCTCGCCGTGTCCGCCCTCGGCCGCCTCGCCATGCGCCGCCTCTCCGGGATCCGCTTCGGCATGTTCGTCCGCTGCATGGGCGTCATCGGTTGCCTCGCCGTGCGCCGCATCGCCATGCTCGGCCCCTGCTTCGGCTTGCGCCCCGGCCAGCGAGATGCCGTAGAAGCGGCCCACCTGGTCGGCATGACCGAAGAAGGAGTTGTACCAGACCATCCCGGCGAAAACCGACCCCACCGCCAGCACGCCCAGCGGCACCAGCATGGTCATCGGGCTTTCATGGGCGTGGTCATGCGTGTGCTTGTCGCCACGCGGCTCGCCGTAGAAGGTCAGGAAGATCAACCGCCAGCTGTAGAAGCTGGTCATCGCAGCCGCGATCACCAGTGCCCAGAAACCGAAGCCCGAACCGCCGGCCCAGGCGCTTTCGATGATCGCGTCCTTCGACAGGAAGCCGGCAAAGCCGATATGGGTCAGCGGGATGCCCACGCCGGTAATTGCCAGCGTGCCGATCATCATCGCCCAGAAGGTGTAGGGGATCTTTTTGCGCAACCCGCCGTAGTTCATCATGTCCTGCTCGTGGTGCATCGCGTGAATGACCGACCCGGCGCCGAGAAACAGCATCGCCTTGAAGAAGGCATGGGTGAAGAGGTGGAACATCGCCGCGGAATACATGCCCACGCCCGCGGCCACGAACATGTAGCCGAGCTGCGAACAGGTCGAATAGGCGATCACGCGCTTGATGTCGGTCTGCACCAGCCCCACCGTCGCGGCGAAGAAGGCCGTGATCGCGCCCATCACCGTGATGAAGGCCGTGGCTTCGGGCGCGAACTCCATCAGCGGCGACATGCGGCAGACGAGGAACACGCCAGCGGTCACCATGGTCGCGGCGTGGATCAGCGCGGAAACCGGTGTCGGACCTTCCATCGCGTCCGGCAGCCAGGTGTGCAGAAGAAACTGCGCCGATTTCCCCATCGCGCCGATGAAGAGCAGGACCGCCACGAGGTTTGCCGCATTCCACTCGGCCCAGAGGAAGGTCACCTGCGTCTGCGCCAGTTCCGGTGCGGCGGCAAAGACGTCATCGAAGCGGATCGAATCCACCAGGAAGAAGAGCGCGAAGATGCCCAGTGCAAAGCCGAAATCGCCGACCCGGTTGACAACGAAAGCCTTGATGGCCGCCGCATTGGCGGAGGGCTTGCGATAGTAGAACCCGATCAGCAGATACGAGGCCACACCCACCCCTTCCCATCCGAAGAACATCTGAACGAGGTTGTCGGAGGTCACCAGCGCGAGCATCGCGAAGGTGAAGAAGGACAGATAGGCGAAGAAACGCGGCTTGTAGACCTCCCCCTCGAACTGCGGGTCGTGGTCCATGTAGCCGAAGGAATAGAGGTGCACGAGGCTCGACACCGTGGTGACCACGATCAGCATGATCGCGGTCAGACGGTCCATCCGGATCGACCAGTCGGTCGACAGCGTGCCCGACTCGATGAAGCGGAAGATCGTGATCTGCTGCATCTCCCCGTCGAAGCCGAGGAAGACGATCCAGCTGAAGAACGCGGCCACGAAGAGGAGCCCGGTAGAGATCCAGAGCGCCGCCTTCTCGCCGATCAGCTTCCAGCCGAAACCGCAGATGATGGCGCCGAAGAGCGGAGCGAAGAGGATGATGCTTTCCATGAACTCAGCCCTTCATCACGTTGACGTCTTCGACGGCGATGGTGCCGCGATTGCGGAAGAAGCAGACCAGGATCGCAAGCCCGATCGCTGCCTCCGCCGCGGCCACGGTCAGCACGAAGAGGGTGAAGACCTGGCCCACGAGGTCGCCCAGGAAGGAAGAAAAGGCCACGAGGTTGATGTTCACCGCCAAAAGCATCAGCTCGATCGACATCAGCAGGATGATGACGTTCTTGCGGTTGAGGAACAGTCCGAAGATGCCGATGACGAACAGCGTCGCCGCGACTGTCAGATAGTGTTCAAGTCCGATCATCTTTTCGTCCCTCTCGACCACCGGCCGTCGTTTTTTTTCGTTTGCCGTCACCATCGGGTGACGGCGCGTCTTGTCAGAGGCCCTGCCCCGGCTTCACGTTTCGCAGTTCCATCGCCTTGGCCGGGTCGCGGTACATCTGCGACAGCACATCCTGCCGCTTCACATCCGTCCGGTGGCGCAGCGTCAGAACGATGGCCCCCACCATGGCCACCAGCAGGATCAGCCCTGCCAGTTGGAAGAGGATGAAATACTGATCGTACAGGATCATCCCCAGCGCCTCGGTATTGTGACGGTC
>CBDUPF010000075.1:0-13836 GCA_965369035.1 uncultured Aliishimia sp. | reverse complement strand
AGACATCGCGCCCACGGCAGCGGTGGCCTTCACCATCAACCATATCGCCGCGGTGTTCCTGCCGGTTCTGCTGGGCCTGGTCTGGCTCGTCTCCCCGGCGGCGGTGTTCTTTCTGGCCGCAGGCATGGCGGCGACCTCGCTGGCACTGGCCACGTTGATCCCGCGCCACCCGGTACCCGGACATGAAACCGTGTTCGGCGCACGGCTGCCCGCCCCGGCGGAATGAGCGGGGAGCGAGCGCAGGGCCGGTTCCTGACGGGCTCCACCATGGGTCACGTGGTGCGCATGACCGCGACCGGTGCATTCGGCATCACCTTCGTCTTTCTCGTCGATGCGGCCAATCTCTTCTGGCTGAGCCAGCTGGGCGATCCGCAACTGGTCGCCGCCATCGGGTTCGCCTACGCGATCCAGTTCTTCTCCGTCTCTTCCGGCATCGGGCTGATGATCGCGGGCACGGCCATCGTGTCGCGTGCGATCGGGCGCGGCGCGCGGGAGGAGGCGCGGGAACGGGCCGGCGCCGCCCTGGCGATCTCTGCCGCGGTCCAGTTCTGCGTGGCGAGCCTCGTCGTGGCGTTCCGGCATGACCTGGTGGCGCTGGCGGGTGCGGAGGGGGAGACCGCGCGGCTGGCGGCGCGGTACCTGGCGATGACGGTCTTTTCGCTCGTCCCCATGGCCATATCCATGGTCAGCTCCGGCGCGCTCAGGGCCGACGGCTTCGGGGCCAAGGCGATGTATGTCACCTTTTTCTCCGGCCTGATCCTGATGGTGCTCGACCCGATCCTGATCCTCTGGATGGGGCTCGGGCTTGACGGTGCGGCGATCGGGCTCGTGATCTTCCGCTGCTTTTTGATGGGGTTCGGACTGTGGTTTGCGGCGGTGGACGAACGCCTGATGGCGATGCCGACATTCGCGTCGGTCCGCGCCGCGTTCGTGCCGTTCCTTCTGGTCGCGATCCCCACCATCGCCACGCAGTTGGCCACGCCCGCCGGAAACTACCTGCTGACCATGATCATGGCGCAATTCGGCGACAACGCGGTCGCAGCCTGGGCGGTGGTCAGCCGGCTGACCGTGCTGGTTTTCGGCGGGATCTTTGCCCTGTCCGGGGCCATCGGCGGTATCTTCGGTCAGAATTTCGGCGCCGGCCAAATGGATCGGCTGCGTTCGACCTACCGCGATGCGCTGCTCTTTTGTGCGCTCTACACGCTGGCCGCCTGGGCAACCCTGGCGAGCGCCGGGCCGGCCATCGCGCGGGCATTCGACCTCGACGGGCAGGGCGTGCAGGTCCTGCGTGCCTTCACGATGGTGGGCGTGGGCGGTTTCGTCTTCGTCGGCGCGCTCTTTGTCTCCAACGCCGCGTTCAACAATCTCGGAAAGCCGACGCGGTCGACGCTGGTCAACTGGTTCAACCATTGTGTGCTGAGCTGGCCGATCGCCGCGCTGCTTGCCGCGGCCGTGGGTGCGCCGGGCGTCATATACGGCCAGGCGATCGCCGGGGCCGTCGCCGGTACGCTGGCGGCCTGGTGGGGCTGGGCCTACATCCGGTCCCTGCAGCCTGGGGCGGAGGTTGAAACAATGCCGCCGCGGCCTTATCCGAACCCGGACCGATACAGGATTCGCTGACCGATGCCGACATTCACCGCGCTGACCACCCTGCCGGGCCGTTCCGAGGCAGAAACCCTGGGCGAGGCCCTGGAAGGGCTCGACCCCGCACCCACGGGCGTCGGCGTGTTCGAGATGGAGGACGGATCGGGACTTTGGGAAGTGGGGGCCTACTTCACCGATCCGCCCGATTCCGTCGCGCTGGACCTGCTTGCGGCGGCGCTGGGCGCGCGGCCGTTCGTGGTCTCCGAACTGCCGGAAACCGACTGGGTCGCGCATGTGCGGCGCGAGTTGCACCCGGTGGAGGCCGGGCGGTTCTTCGTCTATGGCTCACACGATGCCGACAAGGTGCCGCCGGACCGCGAGGCGTTGCTGATCGAGGCGTCGATGGCCTTCGGCACCGGTCATCACGGCACCACACAGGGTTGCTTGCGGGCGCTGGACCGGCTGCTGAACCGGGGTGTGACGTGTCGAAACGTGGTCGATATCGGCTGCGGAACCGCGGTGCTGGCGATGGCCGCGGCCAAGGTCTGGCCCGACCGCGTGATCGCCTCGGACATCGACGAGGTCGCCGTGGACGTGGCGCGAACGAACCTTGCCGCCAACGGGCTCGAGAATCGCGTGCACTGTGTCGAGGCGGCGGGCTTCGCCCATCCCGAACTGGCCGCCGCGGCACCGTTCGACCTTGTCTTTGCCAATATCCTCAAGGGTCCGCTGGTGGTGCTGGCGCCGGAGATGGCGTCGCATGTCAAAACCGGTGGCCTGGCCATTCTGTCGGGCATACTGACGCACCAGGCGGATGAGGTGATCGCACGCTATGCGGATGCCGGTTTCGAACTGCTCGAACGCGAGGATATCGGCGACTGGTCGACGCTGACCCTGCGCCGCCTCTAGAACCGCGCGTCCGGCGCACCTCTGAAGCCGCGAAACCTGTGCGAGAAATGAAGAAGGCCGCGCGGCCAATTCACTGACTGCGCGGCCTTCTTGCCGTTCTGAAGTGTCGCGCCGTTCTGGCAGCGAATTGCGGGTTCTCCCGGCAAGCGGTCGTTCAGTTGCGCCGCAGGGATACAGCGTTGATATCGCCGCGTGCCAGACCGATATCGTCCAGTTCACGGTCGCTGAGCGAATGCAGCGCCTTGCGGGTCAGACGCTCGTCGTTCCATTCTTTGAAAGCGCCAATGATCCGGGAAAGGAAGGTACCGGACCGCTTGGCAACGGCCGGACCCGCGAAAGCGGTCCGCGAAGTGTCGATTGCAGCCATTGTTTCAGTCCTTGTTCAGTAGATTTGTCATGCCGTTTCCGGCGGTGAACGGGATTTATGCGCGGCACCCGATTGCCACAAGTTTCAAAACTGCATAGGGGATTTGCAGGTTGCGCATATGTTGGGCAGAAATTTTAACGCGCGATAAACAAACGGGTTTTTGCGGGTCGGCGGCTTTGCGAAATCGATGTTTCTGCAGCGATTCGTGACGTTTTCAGGCACTCCATGTCGCAATTGGGGGATGTGGCCGGCCGCGTGCCGGGCCGCTTGTCTATTGGCGGATGTTCTCCTTTCGTGCTAGAGCCGAACAAGAGCAGCAGAAAAGCAACAACAGCAAAGAATCCGAGGCGACATGCGGGTTATTGGAATCGATCCTGGGCTCAGGAACCTCGGCTGGGGCGTGATCGAGGTCCGTGGCGCGCGACTCGGGCATGTGGCGAACGGCATCTGCCGATCACAGGGAACGGAACTGCCGGAACGTCTCCTGTCGCTTTACAGGCAGTTGCAGGCGGTGGTGGAGCAATACGGCCCGGCGGTGGCGGCCGTCGAACAGACATTCGTCAACAAGGACGGTGCGGCGACGCTGAAACTGGGTCAGGCACGGGGGATCGCGCTTCTGGTTCCCGCGCAGGCGGGTCTGCCGGTGGGCGAATACGCGCCGAACACGGTCAAGAAGACGGTGGTCGGCGTGGGCCATGCCGACAAGTCCCAGATCGCGCATATGGTGCGGATCCAGTTGCCGGGAATCGAGATCGCGGGACCTGACGCCGCCGACGCGCTGGCCGTGGCGATTTGCCATGCGCATCATTCCGGGACCGCCGGCGGGCTCGCCGCCGCGATTGCGAGGGCCGGCGGATGATCGGCAAGCTCACAGGCCGGATCGGCTACCGCACCGCCGACCACGTGATGATCGAGGTGCAGGGCGTCGGCTATGTCGTCCATTGCTCCGACCGGACGCTGGCCGCATTGCCCGGGCCGGGGCAGGTGGCGGCGCTTTATACCGATCTGTTGGTGCGTGAGGATCTTCTGCAGCTTTACGGGTTCCTGACCCTGGCGGAGAAGGAGTGGCACCGGCTGCTGATGTCGGTGCAGGGCGTGGGTGCGAAGGCGTCGCTGGCGATCCTGGGCGCACTGGGACCGGACGCGCTGTCCCGCGCGATCGCACTGGGCGACTGGAACGCGGTGAAGGCCGCCAAGGGCGTTGGCCCCAAGATCGCGCAGCGCGTCGTGCTGGACCTCAAGGACAAGGCGCCGCAGGTCATGGCCATGAGCAGGAGCGTCGCTGCTGCGCTGGGCGAGGTCCCCGCCGAAGTGGTCGATCCCGGCGATGCGGTCCCGGTCGCGTCGGCCGAACCGCCTGCCGTGGACGGCAACGCGCAGGCGGATGCCTTGTCGGCGCTGGGCAACCTCGGCTACGGCCCGTCCGAGGCAGCCTCTGCCGTCGCGCAAGCCGCCGGAGCGGATCCGTCGGCGGATACATCCGTGCTGATCCGCGCGGCATTGAAGCTGCTGGCGCCCAAGGGATAGGGTAACGGAAATGCGGCGGGGTGAGGACGAATGAGCGACGTTGATCCGACACTGAGACCCGAGCCGATGCCGGAAGACGCCGCCTCGGCCGACCGCGCCCTGCGTCCACAGGCTCTCGACGAATTCATCGGCCAGGCGGAGGCGCGCGCCAACCTTCGGATCTTCATCCAGTCCGCCCGCACCCGCGGAGAGGCGATGGATCACACCCTGTTCCACGGCCCGCCCGGTCTGGGCAAGACGACGCTGGCCCAGATCATGGCGCGTGAACTTGGCGTCAACTTCCGCATGACCTCCGGCCCTGTGCTGGCCAAGGCCGGCGACCTGGCGGCCATTCTGACCAACCTGGAATCGCGCGACGTGCTCTTCATCGACGAGATACATCGGTTGAATCCGGCGGTGGAAGAGGTGCTCTATCCTGCACTGGAGGATTTCGAACTGGACCTCGTTATCGGCGAGGGGCCCGCGGCACGGACGGTGCGGATCGAGTTGCAGCCCTTCACTCTGGTCGGCGCCACCACGCGGATGGGTCTGCTGACCACGCCGCTGCGCGACCGCTTCGGTATTCCCACGCGGCTGCATTTCTATACCGAAGACGAGCTTTTCCAGATCGTGTCGCGCAATGCGGTCAGGCTGGGCGCGCCCGCGGACGAAGGCGGGGCGCGCGAGATCGCCCGCCGTGCGCGCGGCACCCCCCGTATCGCCGGCAGGTTGTTGCGACGGGTGGTGGATTTCGCCGTGGTCGAAGGCGACGGCACCGTGACCCGCGCGCTCGCCGACAACGCGCTGACCCGGCTGGGCGTGGACGGGCGCGGGCTCGATGCCGCCGATCGCCGCTACCTGCGCCTGATCGCGGAACATTACGGCGGCGGGCCGGTGGGGATCGAAACCCTCTCCGCCGCGCTGAGCGAAAGCCGCGATGCCCTGGAGGAAGTGATCGAACCCTATCTGCTGCAACAGGGTTTCCTGCAACGCACCCCGCGCGGACGGATGCTCACGCAGGGGGCCTGGCGCCATCTGGGACTCGATGCGCCGAAACCCGGCCAGGACAGTCAGAGCGATCTTTTCTCCTGAACGGCTCCGGGGTTGTCCGCGCGCATCCCCTGAGGGTATGGCTCACCCAAAACGAAGAGGTGCGCATGACCCCCGAAGAAATCGAAGCGTTGTTCACCCGGGAAAGCGGCCAATACGCCTTTGCGCGCTGGGGCCGACCGCTGGCCCCTGTGGTCTTCGGGGTCGATGACGCGTCGCTCTCGACGATCAAGGGCGCAGTAGAGGCGGTTTGCGCGCTGGCCGGGCACGAAATGACGGAGACGGACCCGGAACTCGGCGCGAATTTCATGTGGTTCTTCATGCGCGACTGGAACGAGCTTCTGGAGGTGCCCGACATGGGCCGTCTCGTGCCGGACCTCGAACCCCTGGTACAGCGTCTGGAAGCGGAAGGCGCAAACCAGTACCGGATGTTCCGTTTCGATGCCGCTGGCGCGATCCAGGCCTGCTTTGTCTTCCTGAAACTGGATTCGGAACTGGAGGCCGTGTCGGCCGACACGCTGGCGCTGAGCCAGGTGGTGCAGTCGATCCTGCTGTGGTCCGATCTGGCGTTCCGCGAGGTGTCACCGCTGGCGATGGCGCGAGACACCACCGTTCTGCGCCCGGAGATCGGCGCGCTGATCCGCGCGGCCTACGACCCGGTGATGCCCGCCGCCGCGAACGACCCTTCCCACGCGCTGCGCCTTGCCGCCCGGATCGGCCAGCAGGTGAGCTGACACGCCGCCTGCATTGCGGTTCGAGGCACGCCTGCGTAGGCTCGTCCCGAGGCACGATCCGCAGAGCAGGTTCCGATGACACACCGCTTTCCCGTCACGGTCTACTACGAAGACACCGACATGGCGGGTATCGTCTACTACGCCAATTACCTGCGCTACATCGAACGGGCGCGCTCGGAAATCGTGGAGGCGATGGGCCTCGATCAGAACGCGATGCGTGCCGAGGGCATCGTCTTTGCCGTCACGCGGGTGGAGGCGGACTACCTTTCCTCCGCGCGGCTGGGCGACCGGCTGACCGTATTGACGACGCATCGGCCCAGGGGCGCGGTGCGATGGGAGTTCGACCAGCAGGTGATGCGGGGCGACACTCCGATCTTCCGCGCGCTTGTCACCGCGGTCTGCATGAACACCGCCGGCCGCCCCGCGCGTCTTCCGGCGGAACTTCGCCGACAGCTCGGGACGTGATCCGGCATTCTGACGCCGAAGTGATAGCGTTCCCCTGTAATCGCCGTTAGAATTGCAACATAAGACCCGTTGAAATGGGCCCGAGGGCAAAGAGCAGGCAGAATGGAAGCAGAGACCCTGGCGCTGGCGCAGGAGATCGATTTCTCCGTGTGGAGCCTATTCTGGCGCGCCACCTTCACAGTCAAACTCGTGATTCTCGTCCTGATCGTCGCTTCGGTCTGGGCGTGGGGAATCATCATCCAGAAACTGATCAACTACCGCGCCGCGCGGGCGGAGGCGCGGGCTTTCGACGAGCGGTTCTGGTCCGGGGAGCCGCTCGACGGGCTCTTTGACGAGATCGGTGCGACGCCCGCCGGTCGGGCCGAACGCGTGTTCGCCAGCGGGATGATGGAATGGCGGCGGTCTCATCGCGACGACGGGGCCATGATCGCAGGGGCCACCGCGCGGATCGACCGGTCGATGGACGTGGCCATCCAGAAGGAGGCCGAGGAGCTGCAGAAGGGGCTCAACGTGCTGGCCACGGTCGGCTCGTCGGCACCCTTCATCGGACTGTTCGGCACCGTGGTCGGCATCATGAACGCCTTTATCGAGATCGCGGAGCAGCAGAACACGAACCTCGCCGTCGTGGCGCCCGGCATCGCGGAAGCGCTGCTGGCCACCGGGCTGGGGCTGCTCGCCGCAATTCCCGCGGTGATCTTCTACAACAAGCTCAGCACCGACAGCGATCAGATCATCGCCGGCTACGAGGCGTTTTCGGACGAATTCGCGACCATCCTCTCGCGTCAGCTCGACGGCTGAGCGGTGGATCGGGGACCCTAGCAGAGGTCGGAGGCCGCACATGGGAGCAGGCGTCATCAAATCGGAACGCACCGGCGCGCGTCGGCGGCGCAGACGGACGACGCCGATGTCGGAAATCAACGTCACGCCCTTCGTGGACGTGATGCTTGTGCTGCTGATCATCTTCATGGTGGCCGCACCCCTTCTGACCGTGGGCGTTCCGGTGGAATTGCCCAAGACCGCGGCCGGTGCGCTGCCGGTGGACCAGGAGGAGCCGCTGACCGTGACCATCACGGCCGATGGCGGCGTGCAGATCCAGACAACGCAGACGGCCCGCGACGAGCTGATCCCGAAACTGCGGGCGATCTCGGCGGAGAGGGTGTCGGACCGTGTCTACCTGCGGGCCGACGGGGCGGTGCCCTATGCGCAGGTCATGGAAATCATGGGGGCGCTCAACGCGGGCGGGTTTGCCAATATCGGGCTGGTCACGGATATCGGCGGGCCGACGCTTGATGGCCGGGATGGGTGAGGCGGTTTGGATACCGGCACAAAAATCTCTGCCGCAGGGCATGCGCTGCTGCTGGGCTGGCTTCTGGTCGGACCGGTCTTCCGGACCGAACCGCTGCCGATGACCGTGCAGGACGTGGCGGTCATCTCGTCGGAGGAGTTCGCGGCGCTGCAATCGGCCAGCCGGGAACCCCGCGCACCCCAGGCCGCCACCGACATCGCACAGCCCGAGGCGGCAGCGCCCGAAGCGGCGACGCCGGAAACGCCGGAACCCGAAGCCGCGCCTCAGGTCTCCGCCAAGCCGCCGCCAAGGGAGGCCCCGGCCAGCGACAGCGTTCCCGATGTCCCCGCTTCGACCCCCCCGCCGCAGACGGAGGTGATCGAAGAGGCGCCGGTCGTGGAGCCACCGTCCGAGGATGTCGCCGTGCTGACCCCCGACGTCTCCCCCCAACCCGTTCCGCGGCAGGCCGACAGGGTCGCCCCGGAGCCGGTCGAGCGCCCGGATCCGGAGGCCGCACCCGACCGGATCCAACAGGAGTCGGTCTCCCCCGATACCACCGGCGAGATCGAGCGGGACGCGCAGGACGCCACCGCCCCGCCGGAGACAACCACCGAAATCGTGACCGAGGCCGACAGGCCCGCGGCACCGGACCTCAGCCGCCGGCCTCCGTCGGTCCGCCCGGAACGCGCAGTCAGGACCGCCGAATCGCCGCGCATAGAGGAAGTGCCGCCGACGCCATCGCAAGAGACGCCCGATGCGGAGGCGGCCGAGGAACCGGACCCGGCAGAGACGGTTGCCGACAGCCTTGCCGCCGCGGTCGCCGATGCCGTGGCCGAGGCGCAGAGCGAGCCGGCGCAGACCGCGCCGACCCCCGGCCCGGCCCAGCCCGCCGTGCCCTCCGGCCCGCCGCTGACCGGCAGCGAACTCGAAGGGCTGCGGATTTCCGTCAGTTCCTGCTGGAATGTCGGCACGCTCAGCACCGAGGCGCAGGGCACCACCGTCACGGTCTACGTGGCGATGAACGAGAACGGAACGCCGAAGACCGAATCCATCCGCATGCTATCTTCGTCGGGTGGGGGCGAATCGGCGGCGCGCAAGGTGTTCGACACCGCACGCCGGGCTATCATCCGTTGCGGCGCCGACGGCTTCCCGCTGCCGGTCGAGAAATACGGCCAATGGCGCGAGATCGAGATGACGTTCAACCCGGAAGGAATGTTCTGGAGATGATGACAAGGATACTGGTACTGGTTCTGGCCCTGCTGTGCAGCGGTGTGGCCGCGACACAGGCGCAACAGGGGCCGCTTCGGATCGACATCACCCAGGGCGTGATCGAGCCGATGCCCTTCGCGGTGCCCAATTTCGTGGCGGAGAACGCGGCGGCCCAGGAGTTGTCCGCGCAGCTTGCCCGGGTGGTGGCCGCCGATCTGACCGGCACGGGGCTCTTCCGCGAAGTTCCACCGGAGGCCTACATCAGCCGCTTCACCGATTTCGCGGCGCCCGT
Organism: uncultured Aliishimia sp.; assembly: GCA_965369035.1. Classification (GTDB taxonomy): domain Bacteria; phylum Pseudomonadota; class Alphaproteobacteria; order Rhodobacterales; family Rhodobacteraceae; genus Aliishimia. The sequence continues at coordinate 4,435 of CBDUPF010000075.1, read as the reverse complement.
TTCCTATCCGGACTGGAACGCCATCAACGTGCAGGCGCTGGTCGGCGGTGCCGTGAGCGTCAACGGCGACCAGGTGTCGGTCAAGTTCCGGCTCTACGATGTCGCCTCCGGCGCCGAGCTGGGGCAGGGGCTGCAATTCGCCGGGACCACCGCGGGGTGGCGGCGCATGGCGCACAAGGTGGCGGATGCGGTCTATTCCCGGATCACTGGCGAAGGCGGGTACTTCGACACCCGCGTGGTCTTCGTGTCCGAGAGCGGGTCCAAGGGCGACCGCCAGAAGCGCCTCGCGATCATGGATCAGGACGGTGCCAACGTGCAGTACCTCACGGATTCGAGCGCGCTGGTGCTGGCTCCGCGGTTCTCGCCGACCGGCGACCGCGTGCTCTACACAAGCTACGAGACCGGGTTCCCGCGAATCTACGTCCTGAACGTCGGCACGGTGCAGCGGCAGGTGCTCGAAAGCGCCGAGGGAACCATGTCCTTCGCGCCGCGTTTCGCGCCCGACGGCCAGAGAATCGTCTACTCACTGACCCAGGGCGGCAACACGGATCTCTACACCATGGATATCGCGACCGGTGCCTCCACCCGGCTGACGACCGCGCCGTCCATCGAGACTGCGCCCAGTTTCTCCCCGGACGGGTCGCGGATCGTGTTCGAAAGCGACCGGTCGGGCAACCAGCAGCTCTACATCATGTCCGCGAGCGGGGGCGAGGCGCAGCGGATCAGCTTCGGCGAGGGGCGGTACGGCACGCCGGTCTGGTCGCCGCGCGGTGACCTGATCGCCTTTACCAAGCAGAACAAGGGCCGGTTCCACATCGGGGTGATGCAGGCAGACGGCTCGCGCGAGCGGCTCGTGACGGCATCCTTCCTCGACGAGGGGCCGACCTGGGCGCCCAATGGCCGGGTGCTGATGTTCCATCGCGAAACACAGGGCGCCACGGGGCGCAGCACGCTTTATTCCGTCGATGTCACCGGCCGCGCGTTGCGGCAGGTTCCCACACCCGAAGGCGCATCCGATCCCAGTTGGGGGCCGTTACAGTAGCGTTTCAACGTCGCGTCGAATTTGTTAACATCGGCCAGGCAGCAAGAGGCAAGAGCAATGACATTCACCACCAAGATCGTTTTGATGGCCGGCGCATTGGCGCTCTCGGCCTGCACCGACCCCGCGCGATTGGGCGGCAGCGGCACCACGGGCGCAGCGGCGGGAGGCATGGTCGCCGGCAGCCCCAGCGATCCGACCTCCGTGGCCTATTTCCAGCAAACCGTCGGCGACCGGGTGCTGTTCTCCGTCGACCAGTCCACGCTGACCCCAGCGGCACAGGCGACCCTTGACGGCCAGGCGTCGTGGCTGTCGCAGAACGTGGCCTACAACGCCGTGATCGAAGGGCATGCCGACGAACAGGGCACGCGGGAATACAACGTGGCACTTGGCGCGCGCCGCGCGGACACCGTGCGCAACTACCTGATCTCCAGGGGGGTGGCCGGCAACCGGTTGCGCGTCGTCTCCTATGGCAAGGAGCGGCCGGTGCAACTCTGCTCCGAGGAAGCGTGCTATGCCCAGAACCGCCGCGCGGTGACCGTGCTCGCCGCCGGACCGACGAGCTGACACCATGCGCAGCCTGATCGCGATCCTCCTCTGCATCGGCCTGGCCGGTCCCGCCGCGGCGCAATCCGCGGGTAACGAAACGCTGGCCGACATCCGCCAGCAACTGACCGTTCTGTTCGTGGAACTGCGCAAGCTCAAGCAGGAGCTGAACACTACCGGTGCCGTCGGCGGATCGATTGCAGGGTCGAGCGCGCTGGACCGTGTCGCCGCGATGGAAAGCGAGTTGCAGCGGCTGACCGCCAAGACGGAAGAACTCGAATTCCGCATCGACAAGGTCGTGCGTGACGGCACCAACCAGATCGGCGATCTCGAATTCCGGCTCTGCGAGCTCGAACCGGGCTGCGACGTGTCCAAACTGGGCGAGACGCCGACACTGGGTGGCGAGGCCGTGTTGCAATCGCCGATTGCCTCGCCGGTCATCACGCCGGAGGCCGCCCCGGATCAGGGACCCGAACTGGCCGTGGGCGAAAAGGCGGATTTCGACCGGGCGCAGGCGGCGTTCGACAATGGTGATTTCCAGGCCGCGGCGGAACAGTTCGCCGCCTTCAACCAGACGTATCCGGGCGGACCGCTTGCCCCTGCCGCCGATCTGGGCCGCGGCAAGGCGCTGGAAAACCTCGGCGACACCAAGGAGGCCGCGCGCGCCTATCTCTCCGCGTTTTCCACCGACCAGGCTGGCCCGAAGGCGCCGGACGCATTGGTGCATCTGGGCGCGGCGCTGGGCAAGCTCGGCCAGACGGCCGAGGCCTGCGTGACTCTGGGCGAGGTTTCCTTGCGGTATCCGCAGGCAGCGGAAGCTCGGCAGAAAGCCACGGCGGAGATGCAGCAACTCGGCTGCTCGTGAACGCCGCAACGCTCGATCAGCGGTTTTCCGAAGCGATGGGGCAACTTCTCGGCCCCGAATTCCCCGAGAATATCGCCCTCGCCGTGTCCGGGGGCGGCGACAGCATGGCCATGCTGGCACTCGCGCACAACTGGGCGCGGGTCTGGGGGCCGCGGCTTTGGGTGGTGACGGTTGATCACGGGTTGCGCCCCGAAAGCGCGGACGAGGCCGACATGGTCGCCGCGTTCTGTTCCAGGCTCGACCGGCCGCACGCGACGCTGCGATGGAGATGGGACGGCACCGGCAACCTTCAGAATGCGGCCCGGCGGGCGCGGTTGGAACTGATCGACCGCTGGCGCGGCGGGATCGCGCATGTGCTGATGGCGCACACGGCCGACGACGTCGCCGAAACCTTCCTGATCCGACTGGCGCGCGGGTCGGGCGTGGAGGGGCTGTCGGCGATGGCCACGCGGCGCAGGGTGGTCTTGCGTCACGTGGGCGCGCCGACCCACGCGACGGACGAGGTGATCCGGACCGCACGGCCGCCGGAGCCTTCCGACGATGACGGAACATGGAACGGGAATGGGTTCGAGATCCTCCGCCCCTGCCTGACCATGACCCGTGCCGAGTTGCGACACCACGCGCGGACGCTGCAGGTGCCCTGGGTCGAGGATCCAAGCAATGACGACCCGAAGTATGACAGGGCCCGCGCACGCCAATTGCTGGCCGGGCTCGATCCCCTGGGGCTGACACGCGCGGACCTCGTGGCGACCGCCGGACGCATGCGCCGCGCGTCGGAGGCCTTGCGGGCAAGGGCCGTGTCCGTGGCGGCAGCGATCGCGCGGGAAACCGGCGGCGCCGTGATCTTCGACCGTACCGGGTTCGAACGAATCGAGCGGGATACGCAACTTCGCCTTCTGGCGGCGGCCTGCATGTGGGTAAGCGGGGCGGAGTACCGGCCGCGCGCGGCATCGTTGGAGGATCTGCTGGACAGGCTGCTCGCGGGTGGGGCGGGTACCTTGATCGGGGCGAAAGCGGAGACTGCGGGAAATACGTGCCGTGTCTACCGCGAACTGGCCGCGGTGGGTTCGGCCCGGATGCCGTTCGGTGCGCTTTGGGATGGGCGCTGGCAAGTCACGGGTCCGCATGGTGACGGGCTGGAGGTCGCCGCACTGGGTGAGGGGATCGGAGAATGCCCGGACCGCCATGCGTCGGACCTGCCCCGCGCCATGCTGATGGCCACTCCCGCCGTCTGGCAGGGCGACAGGCTGGTCGCCGCACCGGTTGCCGGATACAATCCCGATTGGCACGCGCGTATTGTCACCCCTTTCACGACATATCTGCTTTCTCATTGAACCTTCGCCTTCGATGTCTATTTTAGAAGGGATGCGGGGCAGCACGTTTTGCCCCTTCCTTCCCATGGCAGGAGAGTTTTTTTGGGCAACGCACGAAATATCGCCTTTTGGGTCGTTCTGTTTCTGCTGATCCTGGCACTTTTCAACCTGTTTTCCGGCTCCGGCAACACGCTGCAGAGCCGTGAACTGAGCTATTCCGAGTTCGTGCAGTCGGTCGAAGCCGGCCAGGTCTCGTCGGTCACGCTCGACGGCGAGCAGGTACGATTCCGGCGAGGTGAGACCGACTACGTCGCGATCAAGCCGGAAGACGCGGAAATCACGCAGCTTCTGATCGACAACGAGATTCCGGTCCGCGCAGAACAGCAGCAGCAGTCGGGCTTCCAGGCCTTCCTGCTCAGCCTGCTTCCGTTCCTGCTTCTGATCGGGGTCTGGATCTACTTCATGAACCGGATGCAGGGCGGCCGCGGCGGCGGCGCCATGGGCTTTGGCAAGTCCAAGGCCAAGATGCTGACCGAGAAGCACGGGCGCGTGACCTTCGACGACGTGGCCGGCATCGACGAGGCCAAGGAGGAGCTGGAGGAGATCGTCGAGTTCCTGCGCAACCCGCAGAAGTTCTCGCGCCTCGGTGGCAAGATCCCCAAGGGTGCTCTG
>CBDUPF010000074.1:0-13838 GCA_965369035.1 uncultured Aliishimia sp. | reverse complement strand
AGCGCGGTTGGTGGAGTTCCGCATCCCGGTACCACAGCCGGTTGAACCGCCAGATCGGGCGCCCGGGCTGCACGCCGTCGAAAAGACGCTGTACCCGCGCGGCGAGGCCCTCGTCATACTCCCGCACAGGGTCGTGGATGGCGGTGAGCGGTCGCCCCGCCTTTTCGTCGAGGCGCCAGCTTGCCGGAAAGCAGAGCACGGCGGCCCTCAACACATGCTCCGCCCCGTCGCCGCGATCGAGCAGGCAGAAATCGCATTGCACCAGGCGTCCCAGCGTCCCCAGAGGGTCGTCGCGCCGCACCGCGACATCGCGCCCGTCGGGACATCTCACGTCGCCGCCGGACACCCGGAACCCGAGGTCCGGCAGCATCTCCAGCACGTGATCGAGCAATTCCAGCGCGGGTCCGTGCGCCTCGGGCAGCGACCAGAGCACGTCCTGTCTCTGACCGGACAGCAGAGCCTCCCGGCGCGCCATCTGCCCTCCGTAGCCGTCGTCGACGTGCAGCCAGGCGCCCCGAACCGGCTGGATACCCGGCAGGGGGCGAAGGTGCAGCATGTCGTCGGGCAGAGATGTCTGAAACACGGGGTCCATGGGCCGCAGTTAGCCCGGGTGGCCGGACCTTGCCAAGCCGCCCCATCGCCGCGGCGGTGCCATGATCCGCAGGACGGTGCGGCCCCGCAATTGCAGAAAAACGACATCGGGCAAGGTCGCAACGAAAGATGACGCCGGCCATCGGGGTTCGCATCCTGCACCAAAGAAAGGGCGCCAGGCATGAACACGCATTTCCGCGACACCCGCAAGATCGACCCCTCCCGCGGCGCTACGCTGGGCGACGGCACCCCGAACGATGCCGACCGGATCGAGATCGGTCCCACGCAGTTGGCATTCCGCGAATGGGAGGCTGCAGGGCTCGTGCTGCCCGATCTCGATGCCATGCGAAGCTACCGATGGCGGCGGTTGACGCAGCACATCGTGGACCGTGACTACGCCGGATTGCTGATGTTCGACCCGCTCAACATCCGCTACGCGACCGACACGACCAACATGCAGATCTGGAACACGCACAATCCGTTCCGCGCGGTCCTGCTGTGCGCAGATGGCTACATGGTGATCTGGGATTACAAGAACGCGCCCTTTCTCGCCTCCTTCAATCCGCTGGTGCGCGAAGTCCGTTCGGGCGCGGACCTGTTCTACTTCGACCGCGGCGACAAGGTGGATGTGGCCGCGGACGTCTTTGCCAACGAGGTGCGGGTGATCCTGGCCGAGCATGCGCCCGGCAACGCTCGGCTCGCCGTCGACAAGGTGATGGTGCACGGTCTGCGCGCGCTGGAGGCGCAGGGGTTCGAGATCATGGAGGGCGAGGAGGTCACGGAGAAGTCCCGTGCGGTCAAGGGTCCCGACGAGATCCTGGCGATGCGCTGCGCGAATCATGCCTGCGAAACGGCCGTGCGCGCGATGGAGGATTTCGCCCGCGCCCATGTGCCCGTCCGCAGCGTTTCGGAGGACGACATCTGGGCGGTGCTCCATGCCGAGAACATCCGCCGCGGCGGCGAGTGGATCGAGACGCGCCTGCTGACCTCCGGCCCGCGTACAAACCCGTGGTTCCAGGAATGCGGGCCGCGCATCGCGCAGCCGAACGAGATCGTGGCCTTCGACACCGACCTGGTCGGCAGCTACGGGATCTGCATCGACATCTCGCGCACCTGGTGGATCGGCGACGAGAAGCCGCGACCCGACATGATCGACGCGATGAAACACGCCCACGAGCACATCATGACCAACATGGAATTGCTGAAGCCCGGAGTGATGATCCCCGAACTGACCGAGCGGTGCCACCGGCTGCACGACAAGTTCCAGGCGCAGAAATACGGTTGCATGATGCACGGCGTGGGACTTTGCGACGAATGGCCGCTCGTCGCCTACCCCGACAGGGCGGTGCCGGGCGCGTTCGACTACGCGCTGGAACCGGGCATGACGCTCTGTGTCGAGGTGCTGGCGGGCGAGGTCGGCGGCGATTTCTCGATCAAGCTCGAGGACCAGGTGCTGATCACCGAGACCGGGTACGAGCGCCTGACGACCTACCCCTTCGATGCGGCGCTGATGGGTCGCTGAAACGGCACGCATCGTCTCGGGCCCCGCCGCCCGGGCACTCCTGCGCGCCGGGCGGGCCGGTTTCATTCGGGCAACACACCTGCCACAATTGCGTGAGCGCCCTCGCGCATTTCGACCGGAGGCACCACTCTGGTCAAAAACGGAGATCCCGGACATGCCCACCGAACACTTCACCTTTGCCGGTCACGGCGGCGCGAAACTCAGTGCGCGGCTCGATCTGCCCGATGGCCCGCACCTGGCGACGGCCCTGTTCGCGCATTGCTTTACCTGCGGCAAGGACATCCCGGCGGCGCGCCGCATCTCGGGCCACCTGGCGAGCCTCGGCTTCGCCGTGTTGCGGTTCGATTTCACGGGCCTCGGCCATTCCGAAGGCGAATTCGCGAACACGGACTTTACCAGCAACATCGAGGACCTGATCCTGGCATCGGACGCACTGAGCCAGCGCGGAATGACGCCGTCACTGCTCGTGGGGCATTCGCTGGGCGGGGCGGCGGTTCTGAAGGCGGCAACGCAACTGCCGGAGGTCAAGGCCGTGGCCACCATCGGCGCCCCGTTCGATCCGGGCCACGTGATCCGCAATTTCGAAGAGGCGCTGCCCCGGATCGAGGCGGACGGCAGCGCGGAGGTCGAACTGGGCGGACGCCCGATCCGTATCGGCAAGTCCTTCGTCCACGATGTCCGCAGCGAAAGCCTGTCGCGATCGCTCGCCGGGTTGAAGGCCGCGCTGCTGGTTCTGCACGCACCGCGGGACGAGATCGTCTCGATCAACAATGCCTCGGACATCTTCCTGGCCGCAAGACACCCGAAAAGCTTCGTGTCGCTCGACGATGCCGATCACCTGATTTCGCGCGCCGAAGACGCCACATATGCGGCGAGCGTCATCGCGGCCTGGGTCGGCCGGTACATCGACCTGACCCCGCCGCCCGTCCCTGACGATATTCCCGAAGGCGTACTGCGCGTGTCCGAAGCCGATCCGAAGGGTTTCCTGCAGGACGTGATCAGCGGATCCGGCCACCATCTGCTTGCCGATGAACCGAAATCCTTTGGTGGCACGGACAAGGGGCCGTCGCCTTATGCGCTGGTGTCCGCCGGTCTGGGCGCCTGCACCTCGATGACGATCCGCATGTACGCGCGCCGCAAGGGCTGGCCGCTGGACCACGTGGTGGTCGAGGTTTCGCACGACAAGGCGCACGCCGTCGACGCCCAGTCCGGGAGCGCCGAAAAGATCGACCTCTTCCGGCGGGTCATCACGCTGGAAGGCGCGCTCGACGACGATCAGCGCGCGCGGTTGCTGGAGATCGCGGACAAATGCCCCGTGCATCGTACCCTTGAACGCCGCAACGAGATCGAGACCGAATTGCGCGAGGCTTGACTCAGGTCAAGGACAGGCGGCCGGCTCCGGACTATTCAGAACGGCATTGATGGAGCGAAGACCATGGCCCTTTTCCAGAAGATGAGCGAAAGCGTGCAACTGGTGTCCGGAATGGCGTCTCGGCTGGACATCGATCTTTCGGACCGGATTGCCGCGAACCCCGAAACGGCGACCCGCAGCTTTGCCACGATGGTGATGCGGTGCGCACATTGCAGCGATCATGCCGCCTGCGCCCGGTTGCAGGAGGAAAACCCGATGCTGGATGCGGCCCCGGCCTATTGCCGCAACGGCGACGTGTTGCACCGTCAGGCGCGGCGGTAGCACGTCACCATTCGGTAGTCCTTGCGAGGTCCGCGGACCTCCCATTCGGTGGTCCACTCCGGCCACGACAGGAAATCGTAGCTGACGGAATAGGCATCGGGGTTGCACCAGTGCGAGGCCACAGGCGCGGTGCCGCGCGGAATTCGGTGGAAAGGCCGCCCATCGTCGAAAAAGACCTCTATCCCCGCCTCTCCCTCACGATAGAAATAGGCTCGCGTCGCCCGCAGTGTCCCGCCCCGCGGCAACATCAGGTCACCGACCTCGGTGTATTGCAAGCCGCCAACGCCGGGCTCGAAGCGCGCCTGACCTTCGAACCGCAAGTCCTCGCCGGCCAACCTGTCCCGGATGTCACGGGTGATCTCCCAGGCCCCTTCGAAGGCCTCCAGCGGTGGAGATGTCCCGCTCCCAGACATGCAGGTCGACGTGTTCATTTCGCGCTACCACCCAAAGTCGTGTATAGTTGCCTCACCTTATTTGCAAAGAATCGATAACCGACCAAGGTGAATGACAATGCAGACACGCATCGCGACACTCGCTGGCGCCGCCGTTCTTGCCCTGACGCTTCCGGCCGCTGCACAGAATTTCGGCGAAATCTATGGTGGGGCCGTCTTTGATCGCTCCGAGAATTATGGCGGGACGAGCTTCGATCTCGACTCCGGAACGGCGTTCGGCTTCGGCGTCTATACCACTGGCGTTCTCGGCCCGGGAACGGAAGTCGGCGTCGACGCGATGCGCACCGACTCCGACTACACCGGTTTCAGCACCAGCCTCGAAAGCCTCTCGGCGATGCTCGTGGCCCGCTGGAGGACCCAGCTCGCCCCGGGAACCACACTCTATTTCGGCGCGGGCCTTGGCGCGATAAAGGTCAGCTATGACGGCGGCGCCACGTCCCCGGCCCTGACCGGTGACGACACCGTGGCCGGCGGGCAGATCAGCGCCGGTTTGCGCTATGCCGTGGGCGCCGGACAGATCTTCACCGAGTTGAAATACCAGGAAGCCTTCGACGACGCGACCATCCAGGGTGTGGATGTCGGCTACTCCTCGACCAGTCTCATCGCGGGGTTCCGTTTCGCCTTCTGATCCGGGCATCGGGTCTGCAGAGCTTGCCCGCGGCCCTGTCGCGGCGCTTCGGCTTGCCGGTGGCGGGAGCAGCGGCTAAGACGCGCTGAAATTCCCCGAACCCGAAAGAAGCCGCCGCATGATCCCCCGCTATTCCCGCCCCGACATGGTCGCCATCTGGAGCCCCGAGACGAAGTTCCGCATCTGGTACGAGATCGAGGCCCATGCCTGCGACGCGATGGCGGAACTGGGCGTGATCCCGAAGGCCAACGCAGAGGCCGTGTGGAAGGCCAAGGACGTCGAATTCGACGTGGCCCGCATCGACGAGATCGAGGCCGTGACCAAGCACGACGTGATCGCCTTTCTCACCCATCTGGCGGAGATCGTGGGGGCCGACGAAGCGCGGTTCGTCCACCAGGGCATGACCTCCTCGGATGTGCTGGATACCTGTTTCAACGTGCAGCTTGCCCGCGCTGCCGACATCCTGATCGCCGATCTTGAAGGGTTGCTGGCGGCGCTGAAACGCCGCGCCTACGAGCACAAGGACACCGTCCGGATCGGCCGGTCGCACGGCATCCACGCGGAGCCCACGACCATGGGCCTGACCTTCGCGCGGTTCTACGCGGAAATGGACCGCAACCTCTCGCGCATGCGCGACGCGCGGGCGGAGATCGCCACGGGTGCCATTTCCGGCGCGGTCGGCACCTTCGCCAATATCGACCCGGCGGTGGAGGAGCACGTCTGCGACATGATGGGGCTGGTGCCCGAGCCGATCTCCACCCAGGTGATCCCGCGCGACCGGCACGCGGCCTTCTTCGCGACGCTGGGCGTGGTCGCAAGCTCCATCGAGAACATCGCGACGGAAATCCGACACATGCAGCGGACCGAAGTGCTGGAGGGCGAGGAGTTCTTCTCCGCCGGCCAGAAGGGCTCCTCGGCGATGCCACACAAACGCAACCCGGTCTTGACCGAAAACCTCACCGGTCTCGCGCGCCTCGTGCGGGGCATGGTGATCCCCGCGATGGAGAACGTCGCCCTCTGGCACGAGCGGGACATCTCGCATTCCAGTGTGGAGCGCAACATCGGCCCCGACGCCACGGTGACGCTCGATTTCGCGCTCGCGCGGCTGACCACGGTGGTCGACAAGCTGGTGATCTATCCCGACAACATGCTGGCCAACATGAACAAGTTCCGCGGGCTGGTGATGAGCCAGCGCGTGCTGCTGGCGCTGACGCAGGCCGGGGTGAGCCGCGAGGACGCCTACCGCCTGGTGCAGCGCAACGCGATGAAGGTCTGGGAAGAAGGCAAGGACTTCAAGACCGAACTGCTGGGCGACGCGGAGGTGACGGCCGCACTGACACCGGACGAGATCGAGGAGAAGTTCGACATCGGCTACCACACCAAGCATGTCGACACGATTTTCGAGCGCGTCTTCGGCGACACCTGAGCCGCCCCGCCGAAAAACCGGGCATTACGCGATGGTGCCGCGCCGCACGCGGGTTCCGTTTTGAGTTTTCCGGGATTCGCGCTAAGGTTCTTTTCATCTTTCACGGAGGACCGATCATGACGACCCTCAAGGTAATGACGATCGCCGCGGCCCTGTCACTCGCACCTGGCCTGGCGCTTGCCATGGGATGCAGCCATTCCAAGCAGCAGGCGCAAACCTGCGTCGATGGCAGCACCTGGGACACCGCGACCCAAAGCTGCGTGCCCATCGCCAGCAGTTGAGTCGAGCTTACAATCTCGTGAAGGGCCCGGTTTTTCCGGGTCCTTTTTCGTTTCCGCGTTAGTATCATGCGCACTAGAATGTTCCTTGCCGGTTTTGGAGTGCAGCCCATGAGACTTGCCCTTGCTACCCTTCTTATCGCCCTGCCCGGGCTGGCCTTTGCGGCCGGCGGCGGCGGCAATGCGCCCCCGAAACCGACTGAAACGACCAAGGACTGTTTCCAGGAACGTCAGTGGGACCCGGAAAAGAAGGTGTGGGTGCGGTTTTCCCAGCCGGTCAACGGTGTCTGGGACGCGTCGATCAAGAAATGCGTGCGGCCGGACAAGGTCTCGCATCTCGACACCGACACGCTCTACCGCGCGGTGCGCGAACTGGCCTATGCCGAACGCTACGACGAGGCGCAGAAGTCGTGCTGACGACAGCCGAGGCTCTCGAACAGGTTCTGGCCGCGATGCCCGACCAGAAAGACGACCGCGTGCTGACCTATTGGGGGTTCACGCACCGCAAGCTCGGCGATGTGGATGCTGCGATGCTGTTCTACGCCGAAGCGCTGTCGCAAAACCCCGATAACATGCTGGCGCGGTCCTACATGGGACAGGGCTTCGTGGAGAGCGGCGATCTCGATGCCGCCAAGGCCCAGCTTGCGGAAATCGAAGCCCGCGGTGGCGGCTACAGCTGGGCCGGGACGTCGCTGCGCAAGGCGATCTATGTAGGGACCACGTTCAACTACTGATCTTCAGCGAATCTTCACCGTTAACGGTCTAAATTGCCTCCAATTCGAGCGAGGCAGGCCATGAACTTTCCGACAACTCCCGCTGCTCTCCCGGCGCCGGCCGGGGGGTCGGCCCCCCTACCGTCCCGGACCGCTTTCCTGACGCGCCGCGCAAAGGCGGCGATCGTGGTGCGATACCTTCTGAACAATGGCGCCGAGATCGCGCTGGAGGATCTGCCGGACGATCTGCAAGCGATCCTGACCCACCAGATGGGCGCGATGCGGCTGGTGGACAAGGCGACGGTCCAGGAGGTCATCTCCGAATTCACCGAGCAGCTCGAAAGCGTCGGGCTGTCCTTCACCGGGGGCATCGCGGGGGCGCTGGAGGCGCTGGATGGCCGGATCAGTCCGGAAACGGCGAAACGGCTGCGCAAGGAAGCGGGCGTGCGCCAGCTGGGCAACCCCTGGGAACGCATCAAGGGGCTGGGGCCGGAAAAGCTGAAACCCGTTTTCGAAACCGAAAGCCCCGAAATCTGCGCCGTGATTCTGTCCAATCTCGACGTGTCCACCGCGGCGCAGCTGCTGGGCATGTTGCCCGGACCTCTGGCGCGCCAGATCACCTATGCGATCAGCCAGACCACCTCCGTCACCCCGGAGGCGGTGGACCGCATCGGGCTGTCCCTGGCCGCCCAGCTCGAAGCCGAGCCGGTGCCGGCCTTCGACAAGGGGCCGGTCCAGCGCGTGGGTGCGATCCTCAACAATTCGACGACGGCCACCCGCGAGGACATGCTGGTCGGCCTCGACGAAACCGACAAGCAGTTCGCCGACGAGGTCCGCAAGACCATCTTCACCTTCGCCAACATCCCGACCCGCGTTGCGCCACGCGACCTTCCCAACGTGATGCGCGGCGTGGACCAGGCGCAGCTGATCACGGCGCTCGCCGCGGCCAACCAGACCGGCCTCGAGGACGTTGCGGAATTCATCTTCGAAAACATTTCCGCGCGCCTTGGCGACCAGATCAAGGAAGAGATGCAGGAACTTGGCGAAGTGAAGGCCGCCGATGGCGAAGCGGCGATGAGCGCGATCGTGGCCGTCATCCGCCAGATGGAGGCCGATGGCGAACTCATCCTGCTGCAGGACGAGGACGAAGACGAGTAAGGTCTGGGCCGGAACGGCCCCTTCACCTCGCGCCTTCTCCGGGCGGCGACTCACGCTCCTGACGGTCCTCAAGCTGTCGGAAGAGCCGCGGCAACACGCGCCCTGACGCTGGACACTTTCGGGACCCGTGCCTATGGCAGGGAGAATGACGCAAGCCACCCCGCATTCGCCCGCGCGTGCCATCGCGCTCATGCTCTCCGCAGTCTTCTGCCTGTCGGTCATGGATGCCTGCGTCAAGGCGGTCAGCCCCAGCATCGGGACCTTTCCCGCGCTTTGGGCGCGTTATGCCGGACAGATGCTGGTAGTTCTCGTGCTGGTCGCGCCGCGCTTGAGACAGGTCGCGCGCAGCCGCTATCCCGGGCTGCAGATCGCCCGGTCCCTGTTGCTGCTGTCGGCCACGTTCTTCTTCTTCACCGGTCTATCACGCATCGGGCTCGCCGAGGCGACCGCGGTCATGGTACTGAACCCGCTGTTCATCACGCTGGGCGGGGCGCTATTTCTTGGCGAGGCGCTGGGGCCGCGTCGGATCGGGGCCATCATCGTCGCCTTTTTCGGCGCCATGCTGATCATCCGACCGGGGAGCGAGGCGTTCAACCCTGCGGCACTCCTCCCGCTTGCCGCCGCGATCTGTTTTTCGGGTTACTCGCTCATCACGCGGGCCGTGGGCGCGGGCGAGGACGTTTGGACATCGCTCTTCTATACCGCGCTTGTGGGCGGGCTGCTGATGACCGCAACGGCACCGTTCTACTGGGTCTGGCCGGATGGGCAGAGTGCGGTGCTGATGGGCGCCATCGCCCTGATCGGGACCGCGGGGCAGCTGCTGCTGATCCGCGCCTTTTCCGAGGCCGAAGCAGGCGTTCTGGCGCCCTTCGGCTATTCCGGGCTGGTCTTTGCGACGATCATCGGCCTCGTGGCCTTCTCCGAAATCCCCTCCTTGCTCACGCTTCTCGGCGCGGCGGTGATCGCCGGGGCAGGGATCTATGTCTGGTGGCGGGAGACGCGTGTGAAACCGGCACGCGCCGCCGCGTTTTCCGACGCATGACCGACGCGCCGCTCCCTCCTGTCACGCGCCTGCGACATTGGCTGGTCAATGCCGTGCTCGTTCTGCTGATCCGTGCGGCGCTGCTCCTGCCCTACACAGTGCGGGTCCGGTTCCTGGGCTGGATGGTGGCGCATGTGATCGGGCCGCTGGCGGGTTACCGCGGGGCCGCGCTGGAGAACCTCGCGCAGGTCTGGCCCGACCAGCCGGAGGCGGAGCGACGGCGTATCGCCACCGCCTGCCTCGACAACGCCGGGCGCACCTTCATCGAAAACTATTCCAGCCGGGAGTTTCCGGCCCGGATGGCAGCGAACCCCCTCTCCGGTCCGGGCTGGCCCGCGCTGCAGACGGCGGCGCAAGCCGGGCGGCCGGTGATCCTGGTGACCGGGCATTACGGAAACTACGAGGCCACGCGCGCCGCGCTGGTCGGGCGCGGCTTCAACATCGGCGGGCTCTACCGCGACATGTCCAACCCCTATTTCAACGCGCATTACGTAAAGACCATGCAGGCTTTCGGTGGGCCGGTGTTTCCGCAGGGACGAAAAGGCACAGCCGGGTTCGTGCGCCATCTGAAACAGGGCGGGCAACTTGTGCTGCTCTTCGACCAGCATGTATTCGGTGCGCCGGTGCTCGACTTTCTGGGCCACCCTGCCCGCACGGCAACCTCCGCGGCGGAACTGGCATTGCGATACAGCGCGGACCTGATCCCGTTCTACGGCATCCGATTGTCGGACGGGCTGGATTTCGAGACCGTTCTTGAGGCGCCGGTGCCCCATTCCGATCCCGAGACGATGACCCAAGCCCTCAACGACAGCCTCGCGGCGCGAATCGAGGCGGACCCCCGCCAATGGTTCTGGGTGCATCGCCGCTGGCGACCCTGAGCCGGGAGGCGAAGCCGACCCGGACCGCTAACGGATGCGGGCTGCGGCAAGGATCGGGCCCTGCTCGGCCTCCTGGACCAGCACCACGACCGGATCGTCGCCGGTGACCGGCGTTTCGACCGTGAGCTCACCTTCGCCAGACCAATCGGCAAGCTCCGTCCAGCCCTGTACGATATTGGAATACTGAACCGTGCGGCCAGCATTTTCGCCGCGGGTGATGTCGACCTTCCGGTCACGGATATAGCGGAGCATATGGACGACCATCTCGTCGTGGCCACCCGGGTTCTGCGCCCGGATCGTCAGCACACCGCCCTTGCGGGAGACCTGCAGCGTCACGCCCATTTCACGGCCCTTGTGCGCCTGGATCGCATCGGCCAGTTCCATCGCCCGGGCCCCCACGATGCTGTCCTCGCCGTTCACGATCATCTGCGGCGTATAGATGGAGCGTCGCCCGCCCACCTGTGCATAGGTTTTCTGACGCTCGGTGTGCGCAGGGTCGGCGAACTTGTCCTTCCAGCCGATGTAGTCCCAGTAATCCACGTGCAGCGCCAGGGCGATCACGTCCTCCCGGTCGGCCAGTTCGTTCATCAGCGCATCGGCCGGTGGGCAGGACGCACACCCCTGGGAGGTAAAGAGCTCCACGACCACCGGGTTCTGCGCCCGCGCGCCATCCGAGAACAATGCGCCGAGCAGCAACGCCACCGCACAGAGAGCGGCCGCCTTCCCATATCGCATTCCCATTCCTTTCAGGTTCCCCTCGATTTCAGTACCCCAGCCGGACGGCAATCGCCAATCAAGGAATTGCGAGACGCGCCCCGCCAATGTTTCGGCGTGCCTTCCGACAAGAGGTTGTTGCGCCGGCGTCTTCGTCATCGGAATGAGCAGAATTCGCGCAAGGATTGCAGCCATGGCTTAACCTTCGGCAGGATTGGCCATAGGATTCGGTTACCCGGGACCGACACCGGACCAACTCCGAGAAGACATGAACGGCGAACAGATACTTCTGGCACAGCACTCGAAATCCGGCTTTGGATCGCGGAAAAGGGCTCGCCTGCATTTTCTGTGTGCCATGGTATACAATAATTGTCGCACCCCGCGGATATCTGTTGATCCACGCGCCGTCGGGGTTCATAGATCGCCGCAAAAGTTCGCCACCTAAGCAAGGGAAGCCCACGCATGACGATAACTGTTGGCAACGACACCTCAGGAACCCGCAAGACTTTGACTGTCGGCGACCAGACCGTCGCCTATTACTCGATTCCCGCCGCGACCGAGGCCGGGCTGGGCGATTTCACGCGCCTGCCGGCCGCGTTGAAGGTCGTGCTCGAGAACATGCTGAGATTCGAAGACGGCAAAACCGTGAGCGTGGACGACATCAAGGCATTCGCCGAATGGGCCGACAAGGGCGGCCAGAACCCGCGCGAGATCGCCTACCGCCCCGCCCGCGTTCTGATGCAGGACTTCACCGGCGTTCCGGCCGTCGTCGACCTTGCCGCGATGCGTGACGGGATCAAGGCACTTGGCGGTGACCCGCAGAAGATCAACCCGCTGAACCCCGTGGACCTGGTCATCGACCATTCCGTGATGATCGACGAATTCGGCAACCCGCGCGCGTTCCAGATGAACGTGGACCGCGAATACGAACGCAACCTGGAACGCTACACCTTCCTCAAGTGGGGCCAGTCCGCGTTCAACAACTTCCGCGTCGTCCCGCCCGGCACCGGCATCTGCCACCAGGTGAACCTCGAATATCTCAGCCAGACCGTCTGGACCGACGAGGACCAGAACGGCGAGACAGTGGCCTATCCCGATACGCTGGTGGGCACGGACTCGCATACGACCATGGTCAACGGCGCGGCCGTCCTGGGCTGGGGCGTCGGCGGGATCGAGGCAGAGGCGGCAATGCTGGGGCAGCCGATCTCCATGCTGATCCCCGAGGTCATCGGCTTCAAGCTGACCGGCCGGATGGTCGAAGGCACCACCGGCACCGACCTCGTGCTCAAGGTCGTGGAGATGCTGCGCAAGAAAGGCGTGGTGGGCAAGTTCGTGGAATTCTACGGCACCGGGCTCGACCACCTGCCGCTGGCGGACCGGGCGACCATCGCCAACATGGCGCCGGAATACGGCGCGACCTGCGGCTTCTTCCCGATCGACGACGAGACGCTGCGCTACCTGCGCCAGACCGGCCGCGACGAGGGCCGCGTGGAACTGGTCGAAGCCTATGCGAAGGAAAACGGGTTCTGGCGCGGGGCGGATTACGATCCGGTCTATACCGACACGCTGGAGCTCGACATGGGCACTATCGTTCCGGCCATTTCCGGACCGAAGCGCCCGCAGGATTACATCGCACTCGACAAGGCGGCATCGGCCTTCGGGGCCTACGTGAAGGGCCTGCGGGACGGCAAGGATGCCTCTCCCCGCGAAGAAGTACGCTGGGAAGGTGAAGGCGGCGCGCCGGAACCGGTCGACATTCCCGGCGACGAAGGCCACCACAAGCGCGGCTTCGTCCAGACCGAGGACCACAAGTACCAGATGCATGACGGCTCCATCGTCATCGCGTCGATCACCTCCTGCACCAACACGTCGAATCCGTACGTGATGATCGGCGCCGGGCTCGTGGCGCGGAAGGCGCGCGAGAAGGGACTGACGCGCAAGCCCTGGGTCAAGACCTCCCTCGCCCCCGGCTCGCAGGTCGTCTCCGCCTACCTGGAGGCCGCGGACCTGCAGGAAGACCTCGACGCCATCGGCTTCAACCTCGTGGGCTATGGCTGCACCACCTGCATCGGCAACTCCGGTCCGCTGGCGCCGGAAATCTCCAAATGCATCAACGACAATGACCTGATCGCCACGTCGGTCCTGTCGGGCAACCGCAACTTCGAGGGCCGGATCAGCCCGGATGTCCGCGCCAACTACCTCGCCTCGCCGCCCCTGGTGGTGGCCTACGCGCTGGTGGGCGACATGAACGTGGACATCACCACCGAACCGCTCGGCCAGGACCAGGACGGCAACGACGTGTTCCTCAAGGACATCTGGCCGACCCAGAAGGAGATCGCGGAACTGGTCGAAAGAACCGTGACCCGCGAGGCCTTCCAGGAGAAATATGCCGACGTCTTCAAGGGCGACGAGAAATGGCAGTCGGTCGAAACCACCGATGCCGAAACCTACGACTGGCCGGCGAATTCGACCTATGTCCAGAACCCGCCCTACTTCCAGGGCATGGCGGTCGAGCCGGGTGTTATCAGCAACATCGAGGGCGCCCGCGTCCTGGCGCTTTTGGGCGACATGATCACCACCGATCACATCTCGCCTGCGGGATCCTTCAAGGACACCACCCCCGCCGGGAAATACCTGATCGAGCGGCAGGTGCCGGTGCGGGAGTTCAACTCCTACGGCTCGCGCCGGGGCAACCACGAGGTGATGATGCGCGGCACCTTCGCCAACATCCGCATCAAGAACG
>CBDUPF010000073.1:0-13906 GCA_965369035.1 uncultured Aliishimia sp. | reverse complement strand
GGCCTTCCGGATGTCGAACTCTTCGGTCATGGGGTGTCCTTCGGGGCGTGTCCTTCGGGGTGTGGGCCGCTCAGTGGGCCGGGACGTTCACCACGTCCAGAAGCGACCGGCCGCCATCCACGGTCAGGACGTCGCCGGTCATGAAGGTCGAGGCGTCGCTGGCCAGGAACTGCACCACGTCGGTCAGATCGGCCGGGCTGCCGATGCGCCCCAGCGGCGTATTGGCTTCGATTTCGCTGCGCCAGTCGCGGTTGTCCTTCAACGCTTCGCGCATCGACGCAGACATGACCGAACCGAGCGCCACGGCATTGACCCGGATCCGGTGCGGCGCCAGCGCCAGGGCCAGCGAGCGCGTCATCTGGTTCACGGCGGCCGCAGCAACGGAAAAACCCATGATGTCGTGACGGGTGGAGCGCGCGGCAATCGAGCTGAGGTTCACGATCGCGCCGGCCGATCCTTCGGTGCGTCCCTCGGCCTGCTTGATCATCCGCTTGGCCACCGCCTGGCTGAGTTTCAGCGCGGTGCCCATGTTCTGCTCCAGCAGCCGCGGCAGGCTGTCGTCCTCGGGGTCGAGCGCGTCGGTCGGCAGGAACTGGCGCGAGGCGTTGACGAGGATATCGACCTTGTCGAACGCGTCGATGGTGGCGGAGATCAGATTGGCCACGGTCAGCTTCTCGCGGAGATCGCCGGAGAAGTATCGCACGGCGCCGTCCTCGTTCTGGTCCGCGGCCTTGAAGTTCGCTTCGAGCGCGGCCTCGTCAAGGTCGGCGCACATCACGTTGGCGCCCTTCTCCATGAACTGCCGGGCGATGGCCAACCCGATACCATTGGCGGCCCCCGTGACGATGGCGGTCTTGCCCGCGATGGAAAACGACATGTCAGTCCCCGTCTGAAACCCGCACCCGTTGCGACCCTACCGCCGCTTGCGCGACATGGCCACGGCCCGCAACAGCTTGTAGCGATTATCGCCACCGATCTCGGTGACATCATCGAATCCGTCGCGCAAGGCCTGTTCGTAGGCCAGATGCCGGTTGGCGACCATCCAGAGCGTGCCCCCGGGCCGCAGGAGCCGTGCGGCGGCGGCGATGAACGACCGGCCCAGTCCGGGATCGGTCGCGCGCCCGGCATGAAAAGGCGGGTTCATGATGATGGCATCGAGATCACGCGCGCCGGTCCAGTCGGTGACATCGGCCCAGTGGAACCGGGCGCGCGGATCGCCGACATTTCGCCGGGCGCATTCGAGCGCGCTGCCTTGAGCTTCGACCAGGTGGAGTTCGGAAATATCGGCACACCGCTCCAGCGCGGTAGCGGCGAGATACCCCCACCCTGCACCCAGATCCGCCACGCGGCCGGACAGATGCGCCGGAAGTGCCGCAGCCAGAAGTGCGGAGCCGGGGTCGACGCCGTCGGCGGAAAAAACGCCCGGGACCACGTGCCAACGGTCGTCGATCAAGGTCGGGGTGGCCAGCCAATCCGTGAAATCGGTTCCGTCCGCGTCGAACCAGAAGAGCTTGCCATGCGCCTTCGACAAGGCGTTTTCGACAGGCACCCGCCGCCGAACCTCCTTGAGCAGGGAATCGATTCCGTCGGTCTTCTGTCCATCGACGACCACCCGGGACGACGCCGCGGCGGCGCGGGCGATGCGGTCCAGCGCATCCTGTCGCGCCCGGGGCAGGAAGACGACGGCCGAATCGAATGGTGTGTCCGGCAAGGATTGCAACACCTCGGCTCCGCGTGCGGACCATTGCGCGGCGTCGGGCATCATGTCCTGCAGGACCGTCAGGCGTGCCGCACCGAACGGGGCCGGATCAAGGTCGCCCCGAGGCCCGATCAAAAGCACCGTGCCTTCGCGCGCGAACGCGCCCGCCTCGGCGCCCAGAGCCAATCTCGACGACATCAGATGTCAGTCGTCCTTTTCCATCGTGCATTGCAACGGGTGCTGGTGGCGACGCGCGAAATCCATGACTTGCGCCACCTTGGTCTCCGCGATCTCGTGGCTGAACACGCCCACGACCGCAACGCCCTTCTTGTGCACGGTCAGCATGATCTCGAACGCCTGTGCGTGCGACATGCCGAAGAACCGCTCAAGCACATGGACCACGAACTCCATCGGCGTATAATCGTCGTTCAGCAGCAGAACCTTGTAGAGCGGAGGCCGTTTCGTCCGCGTACGCGTTTCCACGACGACGGAAGCATCTCCGTCATCGTCTTTCGGGCCAGCCATGATCCATCTGACGTCGGTCATTGCAGCAAGATCCGGTTCCATCGCGTGTAACGGATTATATAACTTGTGAGGCGATTTAGAAAAGAGGCCCCGAACAAATGACCCAGGGTCTGACGACCGTCGCCTTCGATGCGGACGATACGCTTTGGCACAACGAGCGATTCTACCGGCTGACACAGGCCCGGTTCGCCGAACTTCTGGCTGATTACACCGACGAATCGACCCTGATGCGCCGCCTGCTCGCGGCGGAGCGACGCAATCTCGGGCATTACGGATTCGGTATCAAGGGCTTCGTCCTGTCGATGATCGAAACGGCGATCGAGGTCACCGGCGAACAGGTGCCCGCCCGCGTGATCGGCGAATTGCTGGAAGCCGGGCAGGACATGCTCAGGCACCCGATCGAGCTTCTGCCGCACGCGCGCGACGCGGTCCGGGACCTGGCCAGCACGCACCGCATCCTGCTGATCACCAAGGGCGACCTGCTGGATCAGGAACGCAAGCTGGCGCAATCGGGGCTGGGCGACCTGTTCGACTGGGTGGAAATCGTGTCCGACAAGACCGCGCCTGTCTATTCGCGCATCTTCGAGACGCAGGCCGACGGCGCGGACCGCGCGATGATGGTCGGCAACTCCATGCGGTCCGACGTCTGTCCGGTGGTGGAGATCGGCGGTTGGGGCGTCTTCGTCCCGCACGGGCTGCAATGGGAAATCGAGAAGGCCGATCCGCCCGACGGCGCGCCGCGCTACAGGGAGATCACCGACCTGGGCGTCTTGCCGGACCTGGTGCGCAGCATTGGCTGACGCGGATCCACCACCATCCGCGTGCCCGAGTCTCTGCCACATTTTCGCCACAAAGCAGCCGGTGGGGGGTGAAGTTCGTCGGGGCGCAACATGTAGACAGACGCGTTAACCAAAAACTGGCTTTTTGGCGGTTTCCAAGGGTTTATCGAAAATTCAATTCATGCTAGCTTTTCCGCAATAAATAAAAAGGTCAGCCGAAAAATCGGCGGCCACGAGGCAGAAAAGGCAGGTTGACCCGTGAAGGCGGCACGTATTTCGTCAGCCCGTTTGGGGCTGTTTCTTCTTGCAGCAGTGTGGATGGTTGTCGTCGTGCCGATTGCGGCGCGATCCGCGCCCTATGCGGCCATGGTGATGGACGCGCGAACGGGCGAGGTTCTCCACTCACGGAACGCCGACACCCGGCTGCATCCCGCGTCACTCACCAAGATGATGACGCTCTATATCGCATTCGAAGCTGTCGAGCGGGGCGAGATCTCGCTCGACCACCAGGTGACGATCTCCCGCAATGCCGCGTCCGAGCCGCCCTCGAAGCTTGGACTACGCTCCGGCCAGAAGATCGCGCTGCGCTACCTGATCCGCGCCGCGGCGGTGAAATCCGCGAACGATGCGGCCACGGCCATCGGCGAGGCCATCGCGGGGTCGGAGGCCGCCTTCGCCCGCCGGATGAACCGCACCGCCAAGGCGCTCGGCATGACGCGCACGACCTTCAAGAACGCCCACGGGCTCACCGAGAGCGGACATCTGTCCACGGCACGCGACATGACCATCCTGGGGCGCCACGTCCTCTATGACTACCCGCAATACTACAATCTGTTCTCCCGCACCTCGACCAACACGACAGTGAAGACCGTCTACAACACCAACCGCCGTCTGCTGGCCAGCTATCGCGGCGCGGACGGGATCAAGACGGGCTACACCCGCGCGGCCGGCTTCAATCTCGTGGCGTCGGCGCAGCGCGGGAACGAGCGTATCATCGCCACGGTGTTCGGCGGCACGTCCACCGCGTCACGGAACGCGCAGGTGGCGAAACTGCTGGACATGGGCTTCCGTCGCGCCCCGTCGAACGCACCGGTGCGCGCGCCGGAAACGCCGACATACACGGCGTCGGCGGACAGCGGCGGGGGCAAGACGGTCCGGGTCAGCGGCCTTGTGGAGAAGAGCCTGCGTCCGCATCTGCGGCCGGGTTCTGACGCGGTCACCATGGCCGCAGTCGAGGATGCACTGGCCGATATCGCCATCCGGCCCCCGGATGTGGCGGAAGCCAAGGCGGCGACCGGCGTGGAAACCGCTGCCGGTGCCAAGCCCGCCTCGGCTGAGGTCGCATTCGCGGAGACGGAAACGGCGGCCGCAGACGCGCCCGTGACCCAAAGCGACATCGCCGCCGCATTGCAGGAGGCGCAGGTGGGCAGCACCGAAGTCGAAGCGGTTGCCTTTGCGTCGGAGCTGTCCGGCGTGGATGCCATCCTGCCCAGTTCGGCCCGGCCCGCCGTCCGGCCCAAGCAACTGGTCCTGGCGCCCGCGCCGAAACAGGTGCCCACTCAGGAGGTCGTGACACGCGCGTCGACCTCCGGGGGCCGTCACTGGGGCGTGCATGTGGGGCAGTATCCCAGCCGCTTCAAGGCGGAATCCGTTCTGCTCCGCACCGCTCTGATGGAGATGTCGACGCTTGATGGTAGCCTGCGCAAGGTCGTGCGGCGCTCGCAGGGCTACGATGCCAATTTCCTTGGACTGACGCAGGACACTGCAGAACTGGCCTGCCGCAGGCTCCGCTCCCGCAACATCAACTGCGTGACGATCGGTCCCGGCTGATCCGCAGCCACCGTCCCGGGCGTCAAACCGGCGCCGTGCGATCAGCGGTGGACCTTGCCGGCGGTGACGGCGCTCATCAATTCGCGGGTATAATCGGACGTCGGCGCGTCGAAGATCGCATCCACGGGTGCGTACTCCATCACGTCGCCCCGCTTCATCACCATCACCTTGTGCGACATCGCCCGAACCACGGCGAGATCGTGACTGATGAAGAGATAGGCCAGCCCGTATTTCTCCTGCAGCTTTCGCAGGAGGTCCACGATCTGCACCTGCACCGTCATGTCAAGCGCCGAGGTCGGCTCGTCCAGCACCACCAGCCGCGGGCGCAACACCATGGCGCGCGCGATGGCGATGCGCTGGCGTTGACCGCCGGAGAATTCGTGCGGGTAGCGGTCCATCGTGGCCGGGTCCAGCCCGACCTCGCGCATGACCTCCGTCACCAGTTCGCGCTTGTCGCGATGGGCGTCGACCTTGTGCACGCCCAGCCCTTCGGCGATGATTTCGGCGCAGGTCATCCGCGGGCTCAGGCTTCCGAACGGGTCCTGGAACACGATCTGCATGTCCTTGCGCAGCCGGCGCAGTTGCCGCACCGACCATCCGCGCAGGTCCTGGCCCACGTAGCTCACCCGGCCCTCGGAGGCGATGAGCCGCATGATCGCCAGCGCCAGCGTGGTCTTGCCCGATCCGCTCTCGCCCACGATGCCCAGCGTCTCCCCCGCCCGCACGTCGAGCGTCGCGCTGTTGACGGCCTTCACATGGCCCACGACCTTGCGCATGAAGCCCTGCTTGATCGGGAACCAGATGCGCAGGTCCTCCGTCTCGACGATCGTCTCCGCACCGTCCGGAACCGGCGCCGGGCGGCCCGAGGGCTCCGCGCTGAGCAGTTTCTGCGTGTAGGGATGCTTCGGATTGGCGAAGATCTCGGCGGTGGGTCCGGTCTCCACCACCTCGCCTTTCTCCATCACGCAGACCCGGTCGGCGATGCGCCGCACGATGTTGAGGTCGTGGGTGATGAACAGCAGCCCCATGTTCTCGTCCTGCTTGAGATCGGCCAGCAGGTTCAGGATCTGCGCCTGGATCGTCACGTCGAGCGCGGTCGTCGGCTCGTCGGCGATCAGTACGTCGGGCTTGTTGGCGAGCGCCATGGCGATCATGACGCGCTGCCGCTGCCCGCCCGACAATTCGTGGGGATAGGCCCGGAGGCGCTCTTCGGCACCGGGAATGCCCACCTTGTGCAACAGGTCGAGAATGCGGGCGCGCGCGGGTTCTCCGGTCACGCCCTGGTGCAGGGCGAGGCTCTCGCCCAGCTGCTTCTCGATCGTGTGCAGCGGGTTGAGCGAGGTCATCGGCTCCTGGAAGATGAAGCTGATGTCGTTGCCCCGCACCTGGCGCAGCAACCGGTCGGAGGCGCCGATCAGCTGCTGTCCGTCATAGGTGACCGAGCCCGACACCTCCGCGCTGTCGCCCAGCAGCCCCACGGTGGAGAGGGCGGAGACCGATTTGCCCGACCCGGATTCGCCGACGATGGCCAGCGTCTCGCCCCGCGCGACGGAGAACGACACGCCCCGGACGGCGTGCGTCACCGCGCCGTCCTGACGGAAGCTCACGTTCAGGTCGCGGACGTCGAGGATCGGGGCCGTCACGTGAAGGTCTTTCTCGGGTCGAAGGCATCACGGATGCCCTCGAAGATGAAGATCAGAAGGCTCAGCATGACGGCAAAGACGGTAAAGGCGGTGAAGGCCAGCCAGGGGGCCGTGAGATAGGTCTTGGCCTGCAGCGACAGCTCCCCCAGCGAGGGCGCCGAAGCGGGCAGACCGAACCCCAGGAAATCGAGCACCGCCAAGGCGGAGATCGTGCCGGTCACGATGAACGGCATCATGGTCAGCGTGGCCACCATCGCGTTGGGCAGCATGTGCCGGAACATGATGGTGAGGTTCGACACGCCCAGCGCCTTGGCGGCGCGCACGTATTCGAGGTTGCGCGCGCGCAGGAACTCCGCACGGACCACCCCCACGAGCGTGATCCAGCCGAAAAGCACGAGGATCAGGACCAGCAACCAGAAACTTCGCCCCAGGATCGCGAAAAGGATGATGATGACGTAAAGCTGCGGCGTGGCCCCCCAGATCTCGATGATGCGCTGGAAGATCAGGTCCAGCCAGCCGCCGAAATACCCCTGCAGCGCGCCGGCGATGATGCCGATCACGGTGGAGGCCCCCGTCACGATCAGCGTGAACAGCACCGACAGCCGGAAGCCGTGGATCACCCGTGCCATCACGTCGCGCTTGGTCCCGTCGGTGCCCAGCCAGTTCTGTGCGTTGGGCGGCAGCGGGGCAGCGCCCGGGCGTTCCACCGCCGTGTCATAGGAGTAGGGGATGAGCGGCCAGAGCGCCCAGCCCTTCTCGATCTCCTCGCCCTCGATCACGCCGTCCTGCGCATCCTCGATGTATCCCTCGGGATCGTCGAAGCAGAGGTCCAGCCCGCCGGTCGCGATCAGGCACTGCACCTCGGGGTCGCGATACTGCGCCTCGGTCTGGAAATCGCCGCCGAAATCCGTCTCCGCGTAGAAGTTCCAGATCGGGGTATAATAATCGCCGCGGTACTGGATCAGGATCGGCTTGTCATAGGCCAGGAACTCCGCAAATAGCGAGAGGGTGAACAGGATGCCGAAGATCCACAGCGACCAGTAGGCACGCCGGTTGCGCTTGAAGTTCCGCCAGCGGCGGCGATTCAGGGGAGAGAGCTCGAAGACCGCC
This sequence comes from uncultured Aliishimia sp., assembly GCA_965369035.1. Lineage (GTDB taxonomy): Bacteria > Pseudomonadota > Alphaproteobacteria > Rhodobacterales > Rhodobacteraceae > Aliishimia. The sequence continues at coordinate 6,320 of CBDUPF010000073.1, read as the reverse complement.
ATCACCCCTCCCGCTTTTCGAAGTCGATACGCGGGTCAACGAGCACGTACATGAGGTCGGAGATGATGTTGACCAGAAGTCCGATCAGTCCGAACACGAAAAGCGTCCCGAAGACGATCGGGTAATCGCGCGCCACGGCGGCCTCGAACCCGAGCCGCCCCAGCCCGTCGAGGGAGAAGATCACCTCGATGATGAGGGACGCGCCGAAAAACACGCTGATGAACGCCGCCGGGAACCCCGCGATCACGATCAGCATCGCGTTGCGGAAGACATGACCGTAAAGAACGCCGCGCTCGGACAATCCCTTGGCACGGGCGGTGACGACGTACTGCTTCTTGATCTCGTCGAGAAAGCTGTTCTTGGTCAGCAACGTCAGCGAGGCGAAGGCGGAAATGGTCGAGGCGGTGACCGGCAGCGTGATGTGCCAGAAGTAGTCCTTGACCTTGCCCCACCAGGTCAGCGTCTCCCAGATGTTCTGGTCGCTGGTCAGCCCCCTGAGCGGAAAGATCTGCCAGTAGCTGCTGCCCGCGAACAAGACCAGCAGCAGGATGCCGAAGAGAAACCCCGGAATCGCGTAGGCGGCGATGATGACGCCGCTGCTCCACGTGTCGAAGACCGACCCGTCATGCACCGCCTTGCGGATACCCAGCGGGATCGACACGATATACGCGATGAGCGTCGACCAGAGTCCCAGCGAGATCGACACCGGCAGCTTGTCGAGCACGAGGTCCACGACCGCCTGACTCTGGAAGTAGCTGTCCCCGAAATCGAAGCGGAAATAGTTCCACATCATGTTGAGGAACCGTTGCACCGGCGGCTTGTCGAAGCCGAATTCCTTCTCCAACTGCGCGATGAATTCCGGTGGCAGCCCGCGCGACCCGACATATTGCTCGTTGCCCTGATTCATGTCGGCGCCGGCGTCGTTCGATGCGCCCGCGAATCCGCCGAACACGTCGCCCTGCCCCTGCGCCCGCGCGATGGCCTGCTCCACCGGGCCGCCGGGCACGAACTGGGCCAACGCGAAGTTGACCAGCATGATCCCGATCAGCGTGGGGATGATCAGCAACAGCCGTCGTAGAATGTAGGCGCCCATGCCGCGTGCTTACCTCAGCGCGCCCGCGGCAACCAGCGCATCGTGACCCGCCTGATCGAACCACCAGAAATCGAGATGCCCGAGCGCGTAGGGCGGCAGCGGATCGGGGTGTTCGTACTGATCATAATAGGCGACCCAGGTATCCGGATTGTACCAGGTCGGGATCATGATGAATTCCCAGCGCAGCGCCCGGTCGAGCGCCTGAAGCGTCACCTGCTCCTCCTCGGCGCTCGATGCGTTGAGCGACGCGTCGATGATCGTGTCCACCAGTTTCGACTGCAGCGACGCCGGGTTGAAGAGCGAGATGATCGCATCCTCCGACCCGTACCGCTGGTGCAGGCCCGTTCCGGTGCCCAGGAAGGAGGCATAGGAATCGTAGATCAGGTCGTAATCCTTGTCGCGCTCGCGCAGCGTGTATTGCGACGCGTCCACCTTCTCCAGCCGGATGGCCACGCCCATGTCCTCGACGTTCGAGACGAAGTTCTCCATCACCGAGCTCAGCGTCGGCGGGGCGGAGGAGTTGAACAGGAAGGTCAGCTCCAGCAGCTGCCCCTGCGCATTACGGCGCTGGCCGCGGTCGTCCACGGTCCAGCCCGCCTCGTCGAGCAGTTTCATGGCCGTGCGCAGGTTGCGCCGGTCCAGCAGCCGTTCGGGTTTCGACGTATGGGGCACGATCGCCGGTTCGGTCAGCATTTCGGGCGGCACCAGGTCGCCCAGGGATTTCAGGAACTCCAGTTCCGCGCCTTCCGGCACCCCCTTGGCCTCCAGCGGCGTCCCTTGCGTGAAGGATGCGCGATGCTTGAAGAGCCCGTATTGCAGGCTCTCGTTGGTCCATTCGAAGTTGTAGGCCAGGGCGATCGCCTGCCGGACGCGCCGGTCCTTGAGCACGTCGCGCTGAAGGTTGAAGACAATGCCGGTCGGTGTCGGCGGCGTGCCGTCCGGCAGTTCCTCCTTTACCACATGGCCCTGCTGGACCTTCGGAAAGTCGTAGGATTTCGCCCATTTGGCCGAATCGCCTTCCATGCGAAACGTGTACTCGCCAGCCTTGAACGCCTCGAAGGCGGCGGTGTCGTCGGCAAAGTATTCGACCCGGATTCGGTCGAAATTGTGCCGGCCCTGGTTCACCGGATGGTCCCAGCCCCAGTAATCGGGATTGCGCTTGTAGACGATGCGCCGGTTCACATCGACGCTCTCGATCACGTAAGGTCCCGACCCGACGGGCGCATCCAGCCGCGGCTCGTCCAGACGCGCGCCGGTCTCCTCGAACCACGTCTTCGACCAGACCGGCACCCCGCCCACCTGGTCGATCAGGCTGCGTCGCGAGATGCCGTCGGTGAAGTGGAACTTGATCGTGTGGTCATCGAGCACCTCTGCCTTGGGGATGCGCTTCTTGACCGCCTGCGCATAGGACGGAAGACCCTGCTCCAGCAGCAGGTTGTGCGAAAAGAGCACGTCATGCGCCGTTACGGGCGTGCCGTCGGAGAAGGTCGCGTCCGTGCGCATGTGGAAGATCACCCAGCTCTTGTCCTCGGGGTATTCCAGCCGCTCGCAGAGCAGGCAGTAGCCTTCGCCATAGGTGTCGGCGGAGGCGGCGCCGCCGGTTGTCGACATCTCGCCCAGAAGGCTTTCATACATCATCCACGACAACTGACCCGCGCGGCCCTTGCGCGAATAGGGATTCATCGAATCGAATGTGCCCAGTGCCGCAAAACTGAGCTCTCCGCCCTTCGGCGCGTCCGGATTGACATAGTCGAAGTGCTCAAAATCTGGGCCGTATTTCAGGTCACCGTAGAAAGAGTAGCCGTGGCTCACGATCATGCCCGGTTCGGAAGAGACGCCGTTCTCCGCCCGCAACTGGACCGCCGCGAAGGCCACCGACAGCGCCATCGCCGCGACCGCGTACCAACGCCCCGCGCGCCGTGTTGCAAGGGCCTTGGCCTGACTGCGGGGCATTCTGCGATGCATGGCGTCTGTCCTTCTGATCAGTACGATTTTACAGTAATTTAGGCTAATTCGACGAAGCTCCAACCTTCAAGTTGAGATTCCGTGAACATTTGAGAAAGCGGGGAAAACCGCCGGAAAATCCGTGGATTAGACCGTGCTCGGCACGCTTTTCGCGCTCCCGGCCATGCGCTGACCGAATACCGCCATGCCGCCGAACGTGTTGATGCTGCAACGCAGAAAGTCTATATGTCACCCCGTGGGAGGAAACCGACCATGTCAACACAGCGAGGTTTCCACATGGCTAAAACTTATGATGCGCCAAAGGCATATCGGATTGGCAGCGACCGGATCAAATCGGCGCTCGACACGTTTTTCTCGGGGATCGGCCAGGGGTTCAACGCCTACCTGGTGTCCAAGTCCCGCATAAACGAGATCGAACGGCTCGAGGCGATGTCCGACAGCCGCCTGGCGGAGATGGGGCTCAAGCGCGAGGACATTCCGCGTTACGTGTTCCGCGACATGCTGCATATCTGAGGCCTGCCCAACCGCACGAATCTCCTCAAAACGAAGATCGCGCCGCATTGCTGCGGCGCGATCTTTCATTTCCGTCATGGTCTTGCGGGTCCAGAAGACCTCGCCCCACCCGTTGTGATCAGGATCACTCGTCGAGGCTGTCGAGATAGGCGATCACGTTCGCCCGATCCTCGATCTTGCGCAAACCCGCAAAGCTCATGGTGGTGCCCGGCGCAAAATTCTTGGGGCTGGTGAGGAATTCGCTCAACGCCTCGACCGTCCAGGCGCCTTCCAGGCCCGAAAGCGCATCGGAGTAGCCAAACCCGTCCGCCGACGCGATCTCACGACCCACGACGCCGTAAAGGTAGGGACCGGTGCCGTTGGCGCCCTGCTCCAACTTGTGGCACGACTGGCATTTCTTGAATACCGACGCGCCCTTGTCGACCTCGGCCGAGGCCATCACTTCCATGATGTCGGGGCCGCTGTCTTCTTCCTCGCCCGCGCCCGAATCCGCGCCGTCGGTCTGGATCACATAGGCCTGCTCGCCGTGGCCGCCGACATGGTACAGTTCTTCCGCAGCCCACTTGCCCAGCAGAAAGACAAGCAGCGCACCGCACAATGCGCCAGCCGCCTTGGTAAAGGTCATAGTTTCCATGGTCAGCCCGTTCGTCCGTTTCTTCAGTCCCAGAGTTGGCCGCGTATCTATTGCTTCACTTGACCACTGGCAAGGTGTAGTTACCGCGACCAATCGCCCTGCCGTCAAGGCCGGGAGGCCGAAAAATCTGCAAGGGGCAGGACATGACACACCGTATCGCATTCCAGGGCGATCTGGGCGCCTATGGTCACGAGGCCTGTCGAAAGGCGGTTCCGGAGATGGAACCGCTGCCCTGCCGCACCTTCGAGGACACGATCGACGCGGTGAAATCGGGCGCGGCGGAACGCGCGATGTTGCCGGTGGAGAACACCACCTACGGCCGGGTCGCCGACATCCACCGGCTGTTGCCGGAAAGCGGGTTGAAGATCGTCGGCGAGGCCTTCGTGCGGGTGCGAATCTCGTTGATAGCGGTTCCCGGACAGACCATCGACGACATCAAGCATGTGCGCGCGCACCTGGTACTGCTGCCCCAGGCCAAAGCCTTCCTGGACGCCCACGGCATGACCAGCGAAGCAGCGGCAGACAGCGCCGGGGCGGCGGCGGAGATCGCGCGGAACCGAACGCTGGGCGTGGGCGCGTTGGCCTCCGAGATCGCGGCAGAGATCCACGGGCTGGAAGTGCTGGCCCGCGATGTGGAGGACCACGGCCACAACACGACGCGATTCCTCGTGATGGCACCCGAAGCCGATCTCAGCCGCCGTGGCAAGAAGATGCTGACCACCTTCATCTTCGAGGTGCGCAACATTCCGGCGGCACTCTACAAGGCGATGGGAGGATTCGCGACAAACGGCGTCAACATGACCAAGCTGGAAAGCTACATGGTCGGCGGCGCCTTTACCGCGACGCAGTTCTATGCCGACATCGAGGGCCACCCCGAGGACCCGCCGGTCGCGCGCGCGCTGGAAGAACTGGAGTATTTCACCAATTACCTCGAAATCCTGGGTGTCTACCCTGCCGACGACGAACGGAACTGACGCGACACCCGGTCACGTGTCGAGCCGGTAGCGCTCTTCCAGTTCCCGCGCGTATTCGGCGACGCGCAGCTTGAACCGCTTGGTCAGGCTGGTCTTGGCCAGTCGCAGCGACTGGATCAGAAGCCGTGCGGGCAGGTTCCGGGGCTTCACGTCGAGCTGGACCGCCAACCGTGTCCGGTCGGGTGACAGCGCCTCGAGCTGCACGGCGAAGATGCCGGTCATTCCCTGCGACACGCCCTCGACCGAGAAACCTGCGGGCGGTTGGTGATCGGTGACGGCAAGCGCCAGCTCCCGCCGCTTTCCCCGCATGGGAAAGGCCGCGTCCCATGTCATGCCGACGCCCGGTTCGGCCAGCGTGTCGGTCCGCCGCACCCTGGCGCCGCGCCGGGTCGCCACGTGTTCGAACAGGGCGAAATCCGACACCATGACAAAGACGGCGTCGATCGGCGCTTCGATATCTTCCCTGGACGAAAATTTCATGGGGAACCGGATACAGCAATCACGTAAAGCGAGAGTTTCGGGTCAATCCAGCCTGTCGGCAAGCCAGTTTTCCAGCAGGAACCGGGCGATGGCACCCTTCCGGGCAGGCAGAAGTTCCGGGTGCTGGCCCGCCAGGGCCTGCATGATGTCCTCGCGCGAGACCCAGATGGCGTCCTCGATCTCGACGGGATCGATCGTGATGCGGTCATCCAGCGCCTCGCCCGCGCAGCCCAGCATCAGCGACGCCGGAAAAGGCCAGGGCTGGCTCGCGAGATAGCGCACCTCGCCCACGCGGATGCCCGCCTCCTCGAAAACCTCGCGGCGCACGGCGGCCTCTATCGTCTCGCCCGGCTCAACGAAGCCGGCCAGCAGCGAATACATCCCCTCCGGCCAGCCCGGCGAACGGCCGAGCAGCACCGAGTTTCCCCGCGTGATCAGCATGATGACGACCGGGTCGGTGCGCGGGAAATGGTGCCCGCCACAGGCCGGACAGTCGCGCTGCCAGCCGGCCATGGCCATGTCGCTCTGCGCGCCGCAGCGGGCGCAGAAGCGGTGGATGCGGTGCCATTCGAAAATCGCGCGGGCCGTGGCGGCAAGCTCCGCGTCGCGCGGCGTGAGCCAGGTCATGATCCGGCGCAACTCCGCAAAGACATTGCCCTCG
>CBDUPF010000072.1:0-13928 GCA_965369035.1 uncultured Aliishimia sp. | reverse complement strand
GTTACGGTCCAGCGTTCGCTAGCTTCGTCGAAATGCGCTGCGGTGACGCGGGTCCGCGCCTTGCGCAATGCGCGCAGATCGGCGCCGAGTGTCCGTGGCGTTTGGTGCAGCATGTGCGACTCGCCGTGAAATTCCCCTGTCGATTTTCACGCTAGAGGTTACCGCGTGAAAAAAGCAAGAAAAAATTCACGGGCCGGGACGGAGGTTACCCGCCGAACTCCACGATGTCCGTTGGACCACCCCAATCGGTGTATTCAGACACGCTCGATCGCGATGGCCGTGCCTTCGCCGCCGCCGATACAGATCGCCGCCACGCCGCGCTTCAACCCGCGCTTTTCCAGCGCGTTGAGCAGCGTCACCATGATCCGCGCGCCGGAGGCCCCGATCGGGTGGCCCAGCGCGCAGGCACCGCCGTTCACGTTCACGATGTCGTGGTCCAGCCCCATCTCGTGCATGAACGCCATGGGCACCACGGCAAAGGCCTCGTTCACCTCCCACAGGTCCACGTCATCCTTCGACCAGCCGATGCGGTCGAGAAGTTTCTGCGCGGCCGGCACCGGTGCGGTGGTAAAGAGCCCCGGTTCCTGCGCATGGCTGGCATGGCCCAGGATGCGGGCGCGGACGTTCAGACCCTGCGCGCGGGCCACCGAGTCCGAAGCCAGCACCAGCGCCGCGGCCCCGTCGGAGATCGACGAGGAATTGGCGGCCGTCACGGTGCCGCCCTCGCGGAAGGCGGGTTTCAGCTGCGGGATCTTGTCGGGACGCGCGGTGCCCGGCTGCTCGTCGGCCGACACGGTCACCGATCCCTTGCGAGTGGTGACCTCCACCGGGACGATCTCTCCATCGAAGCCGCCGGATGTCTGTGCATGAAGCGCACGGGACAGCGACGCCAATGCGTATTCGTCCTGCGCCTCGCGGGTGAACTGGAACGCCTCGGCGCAATCCTCGGCAAAGGTGCCCATCAGCCGACCCTTGTCATAGGCGTCCTCCAGCCCGTCGAGGAACATGTGGTCGATCACCTGGCCGTGGCCCAGCCGCGCGCCACCGCGCATCTTGGGCAGCAGGTAGGGCGCGTTGGTCATGCTCTCCATCCCGCCCGCGACCACGACACCGGTCTGTCCCAGAGCGATCTGGTCGAAAGCGATCATCGCCGCCTTCATCCCCGAGCCGCACATCTTGTTGAGCGTGGTGGCCGGCACCTCCTTGCCCAGACCTGCGGCGAATCCGGCCTGCCGCGCGGGCGCCTGGCCCTGCCCGGCGGGCAGTACGCAGCCCATCAGCACTTCTTCCACCTGCGGCGCACCGGCGCCGCTCATGGCGGCCCGAATCGCGGCGCCGCCCAGTTCGGACGCGCTGAGACCCTGAAGATCGCCCTGAAACCCACCCATCGGGGTCCGGGCCGCCCCGGCAATCATGACAGCTTCCATTCGATGCTCCGTTGCTGGCCGACACTTACAAATTGGTAAGATTTGGGGGCTATGTCCAAGTCACCAATTTGCAGGAAGCGGTACAACATGAAACTCAGCAGCACAACTGATGGAGGCCATCGGATCGTCACCGTCAACGAAGCACGGATCGATGCCGCCGTCGCCCTCGCCTTCAAGGATCAGATGCGCAGCCAGACCGAAGACGGTCCCGATACCGTCGTGCTGGATCTGCAGCAGGTCCAGTTCGTGGATTCCAGCGGCCTCGGCGCCATCGTCGCCTCCATGAAGGCGATGGGGCAGGGCCGGACGCTCGCGCTGGCCGGGCTGAACCCCACCGTGGACAAGGTCTTCCGTCTGACGCGCATGGATTCCGTGTTCCGGATGTACCCCACGCTCGAAGACGCCCTGAACCAGTTGAAACACTGACGCACAGGGCGATCCCGATGCAACAGGCCGACCCACCGGTCAGGATCCGAATGAAGTTCCGCAGCGGCCCCCTGGCCGTTCGCGCCGCGCTGGCGCACATCATGTCGGAACTCGGACCGCTCGACCTGCAGAGCGATGACCTCGGCACGATCGAAATCGTGCTGGCCGAGGCATTGAACAACGTGGTGGAGCACGCTTATCCCGAGGACGAACCGTCCGGCCCCATCGACATAGATTGCCATTCCAGGGCCGACGGGTTGCACGTGCGCATCATCGACGACGGTCGTACCATGCCCGGCGGAGACATGCCGGACGGGGAAGAAGCCGATCTGGCTCAGGATCTCCTCGACCTGCCCGAAGGTGGGTTCGGCTGGTTCCTGATCCGCCAGCTCGCCCATGACGTGCAGTATCTCCGCCAGGACGACCGCAATATTCTGAACCTCCGCCTGCCGGTTTCGCAGGCCGGCTGACATTCCGGACGGCGCGCGGGCGGTGACGTGCTGCGCGCCGATGACCGCGGATCGCCGAGCGCCTGTCGCCGCCGCCGTTAACCAGGTCACAATCGGGGCCAGAAGTACCTTCCTTCCTCCACACTAATGCCCGAAACCGCGGGCATAACGACACTCGTAGCTGATACAAGCTTCCCCCCGGCGTCGCACTCAACTGCCCCCACCCATAGTGCGGCGCCGGGGAAATCCTCCTCCTTCAGATTGGAAAGCGCTGCGCGCCGGTGTAGACACTCCGGGAGCCGACTGGAGTACCCGCATGCGCGACCTGCATCTTCCCGGCCGTTCCCCGGTTCTTGCCCGGAACGGCATCTGTGCCACGTCCCACCCCCTCGCCGCCGGCGCCGCGGTGGACATCCTGAAATCGGGCGGCAACGCCATGGATGCCGCCGTCGCCGCCGCGGTGCTGCTGGGGATCTGCGAGCCGCAGATGACCGGGATCGGCGGAGACTGCTTCGTGCTCTGGTCCAGGCCCGACGAACCGGTTCGGGCATTGAACGGATCGGGCCGCGCACCGGCGGCCGCGTCGGCCGATGCGCTGCGTGCGAAAGGGTTGAGCGCGGTGCCGCTGCACGGACCGGAGGCGGTGACGATTCCCGGCGCGGTCGATGCGTTCTGCCACCTGTGCGAAACAGAAGGACGCCTCGGGCTCGACCGCGTGCTGGAGCCCGCGATTCGCTATGCCGATGAAGGCGTTCCCATCGCGCCGCGCGTGGCCTTCGACCTCGTCGAGAACGCAAAGATCCTGAACGCGGACGCGCAACGGCACTACCTGATCGACGGCCAGACGCCGCGCCAGGGGCAGATCTTTCGCGCTCCGGGGCAGGCGGAGGTGCTGCGGCGAGTCGCGAAACAGGGGCGCGAGGCCTTCTATACCGGGGAGATCGCCGATGACATGCTGGACGCGCTGACCGCCCTGGGCGGGGCGCACGACGCCGAGGATTTTGCGGCCACGGCCTGCACGCCCACCGATCCGGTCGGTGGTACCTACAAAGGGGCCGAGTTGCTCGAACACCCGCCCAACGGGCAGGGCGCGACGGCGATCCTGCTGCTCAACATCCTGTCCCATTTCGACATCGCCGGCATGGATCCGTTCGGCGCCGCTCGCGCCCATCTCGAGGCCGAAGCGACGAAACTCGCCTACGATGCGCGCAACCGCTTCATCGCGGACCCCGATCATACCAGGCGGCTGGATCACATGCTCGACCCCGGCACCGCCGCCGGACTCGCCGCCCTGATTGACCCGGCCCGCGCCATGGCCGCTCCGGCGCCACTGTCGGAGGCGGTGCACAAGGACACCGTCTATGTCACCGTGGTGGATCGCGACCGCATGGCGGTTTCATTGATCTACTCGATCTACCATGGGTTCGGATCGGGGATCGCCAGCCCGAAATTCGGGATCCTGCTGCAGAATCGCGGTGCGGGCTTCACTCTGGAGTCGGGGCACCCGAACGAGTTGGCGGGCGGCAAACGTCCGATGCACACGATCATCCCGGCCATGCTGCGCGAGGGCGGCCGCGTGAGCATGCCGTTCGGCGTGATGGGCGGTGCCTACCAGTGCACGGGTCACGCGCGGGTGGTCAGCAACTTGCGCGATTTCGGCATGGACCCGCAATCCGCGCTCGATGCGCCGCGCGCGTTCGCCGACGAGGGCGCGCTGAAGGTCGAACGCGGCTACTCCGACGCCGTGCGGGCCGAACTGGCGGGCATGGGCCATGATGTCGTGGTGCCCGATACACCGCTCGGCGGTGCGCAGGCCATCAGGATGCACGACGACGGCCTGCTGGAAGGCGCGTCGGACCCGCGCAAGGATGGCTGCGCGATCGGGTACTGACTGCGGGGCGCGCGGAATCGGCCGGCCGGAGGCCGGTCAGCCGATTCGGGACCGGCCTGCCCCGGTCAGTTCAGGTGAAAATGCAACGGATAGTGGCCGTCCTCGAACGGGCCGAACAGATCCTCGATATCCGGGTGATCCACCGGCTCGCCGCTGTAATCGGCAACCAGGTTCTGTTCCGACACGTAAGCCACGTAGTAGCTTTGGTCGTTTTCCGCGAGGAGGTGATAGAACGGCTGGTCCTTGACCGGCCGATTTTCCTCCGGAATGGATTCGTACCATTCCTCTGTGTTTGCAAATTCAGGGTCCACGTCGAAAACGACACCCCGGAAGGGGTGTTTCCGATGCCGGACCACCTGTCCCAAATTGTATTTCGCGCGTGTACGTATCATGACTCGTCCCTGACCCCATAGCCTAGACAATCTTCGGGGTAAATGTCCAACTCGACCGCGCGGAAATCGGGAAACACAGTGTGAACCTTGCCTTGACAGTGCTCGAAATCGTGGCACCGGTGTTCCTGCTGGCGGGCGTGGGCTTCGCCTGGGTGCGCCTGGGGCTGGAGTACCGGCTGCAGTTCGTGACCCGGCTGGCCATGACGCTCGCGGTGCCCTGCCTGATCTTCACCTCCCTCATGCAGACCGAGATCTCGACCGCAGCCCTCAGCGCCCTGACGCTGGCCGCGCTCACGGCTTATGGCGGAATCACCCTCGCGGTGGTCGCACTGGTGTGGCTGCTGCGGCTCGACATGCGTACCTTCGTGACCCCGCTCACCTTCGGCAACACCGGCAATCTCGGGCTTCCGCTGGCGCTTTTCGCGTTCGGAGAAACGGGTCTCGGCTATGCCATCGTGCTGTTCGCGATCATGGCGGTGTGGAATTTCACCTATGGGGTCTGGATGGTGGCGGGCGGCGGATCGCTCCTCGTGATCCTGCGGGAACCCATGGTGGGGGCGACGCTGCTCGGGGCGCTGTTCCTCTGGCAGGGGTGGGAGACGCCGGAATTCCTGACCAACACGCTGGATCTCATCGGCCAGATGGCCATACCGTTGATGCTGATGACGCTCGGCGTGGCCGTCGCACGGCTCAGCCCCGGCGGATTGGGCAGGGCTGTCGTGCTCTCGCTGCTGAAGCTCTCAGTCTGTACTGGAATCGGCTGGAGCGTGGGGCTCTGGTTCGGACTCGACCGGACGGCCTTCGGCACCTTGGTCCTGCAATGTGCCATGCCCGTCGCGGTCACCTCCTACCTGCTGGCGGAGAAACTGGGTGCGGATGCGCAGTCTGTGGCGGGCCTCGTCGTCGTCTCGACCCTGCTCTCGGTTGGCGCGCTTCCGCTCCTGCTGGCGGTCCTGCTTTAGAAAACATGATTCCAACCGCAGCTCATCTGGGTTACAGTGGAAAAAAACGAAAAAGCGAGAGAGGCAGATGAGCAGAACCTTTCGCGCACTGGCATTGGCGATTCTTGTGGCGTCCTGCGGCAGCAGCTACAGTTCCGCGCCGCGTGAACTGGATAATGCCTGTGCGATCCTCAAGCAGCGGCCCGAGTATTCGCGCGCCTTCCGTGCGACCGAACGCAAGTGGAATGTGCCGGTGCATGTCCAGATGGCCACGATCTATCAGGAGAGCAAGTTCGTCTCCAACGCGCGGACACCGTTCAAATATGTTCTGGGCGTGATCCCGATGGGCCGGCAAAGCTCGGCCTACGGTTATGCGCAGGCGCTGGACGGCACGTGGGAGGACTACGAGCGCGAGACCGGCAAGCGGAACGCGCGACGCAACAAGATGCGGGACGCCACGGATTTCATGGGCTGGTACATGAACCGGACCCGGGCCCGCAACGGCGTGCCGCTGACAGATGCCCGCAACCAGTACCTCGCCTATCACGAGGGGCACACCGGGTACGCGCGCGGGTCGCACAACAGCAAGGCGTGGCTCTTGCGCGTGGCCAGCGAGGTCGGCGCGCGGTCGGACCGCTACCGGGCTCAACTCGCCTCCTGCAATTCGCGGGGCTGAGCGCGTCAGGCCTCAGTTGCCGCGAGCGCTGTACCGGCCGGTGTCGAACTTCGAATTGCTGATGTTGCCGCCGGTCTTCATCTCGCCCAGGATCATCGTGGTCGAGATGCCGTTGCCGTCGTTGATGACCCACTGACGCAGCTCCACCGGGTTTGCGGTAAAGCGCATTTCGATGTTCCCGTATTCGGGATGCTCCGGATCCTGAGCCGTCACGACCGTCGCGGTGCCGTCAAAGGAGTGGCCGGTGACCATGCGGGCACGGCCAAGGTCCACATTGCGCGCGAGGATGATCGACAGCGGCGTCTGGCTCAGCGGGTAGCTTTCGGGCGGCTCGTTCGACTTGCTGTCGAAGATCACCACTGCCCCGGCGCCCGCCACGACCACCGTGCCGTCCGGCGGGTTGTATTCGAACCGCATGCGCCCGGGACGCTTGATCAGGATGGTGCCGGTCGAAATCGTGCCGTCGTCGTTGATCTGGGTGAATTCGCCCTGCGCGGTGCTCAACCCGTTCAGATATTGCGAGATCGCGTTCAGCGACAGCTTCTCGGCCAGCGCGGGAACAGGCAGCGCCACGAGAGCGGCAAGGGCAAGGGCGGTCACACGCATCGATTCGGCGGTCCTTCGAATTGAGATCGTTCCCGCCAAGATAGGTATGGCGGCGCTGTTATGCGATAGCATTGCTGCGGACGCGGCGGGATCAGCCTTCCGGCAGGCGGTGTCGCGCCACCGCGGCGTGAAGCCGTGCCCCGTGCAGCAGCGCCGCGTCATTGAAGTCGTAACCGGGATTATGGAGCGGCGCGGAGTCTTCGCCATTGCCGATGAAGGCGAACGCGCCGGGCACATGGGCAAGGAACCGGGCGAAATCCTCTGACGCCGTGATCGGTCCGGCAGTCGCATCGACATTGTCGGACACATCGCCCGCGGCCTCGGCCAATGCGGTTGTGGCCTCGGCGGCGTTGATCAGCGGCACGAATTCCCGCGTGTAGGCAACGGTCGCCGCGAGCCCATACCGGGCCGCCACGCCGTCGGCGATCCGCCGCATCTCCGCCTCGATCCGCTCCGACACCTCGGGGCGGAAACTGCGCGCGTCGCCCAGAATGCAGGCCTCCCCCGGCAGCGCGTTGCGCGTGCCGTCCGTCACCAGTTCAGTCACCGACACCACCGCCACGTCGACCGGGTCGAGCCGGCGCGACACGATGGTCTGCAATTCCAGCACCAGCGCGCAAGCCGGGACCATGACCTCCCGCGTCAGATGCGGGCGCGCCGCATGTCCGCCCTGCCCGCTCAGCGTGATCTCGAAGATATCCTCGGCCGACATCAGCGGGCCGGACCGGGTTTCCACATGGCCCACCGGCAAACCGGGCATGTTGTGGAGCCCGAAGATCTCGTCGAAGGGGAAGCGGGACATCAACCCATCGTCGAGCATCGCCTGCGCGCCGCGTCCCCATTCCTCGGCCGGCTGGAAGATGAAGCGGACGGTGCCGTCGAACCCGCCCTCCTCGGCCAGCAGGCGCGCCGCCCCCAACAGCATCGCCGTGTGCCCGTCATGGCCGCAGGCGTGCATAAGACCCGGGATGTGCGAGGCCCAATCGGCGCCGGTGGCTTCGGTGATCCGCAACGCGTCCATATCCGCCCTGAGCGCGATGGCGCGGTTCGACGTGCCGCGCCGCAGGGTTCCGACCACGCCCGTGCCGCCGATACCTGTAGCCACCTCCAGCCCCAGGGCCGCCAGTCTCTCGGCCACGAACTCCGCGGTGCGCGACTCCTCGAACCCGAATTCTGGGTAGCGGTGCAGGTCGCGCCGCCAGGCGGTCATGTCCGCCTCCAGCGCCGCGTGACCAATCATGTCCTATTGCTCCGGAACGAGGATCTCGCGCTTGCCCACGTGGTTGGCCGAGGACACGACGCCCTCATCCTCCATCTGCTCCACCAGCCGCGCGGCCTTGTTGTAGCCGATCGCGAGCTTGCGCTGGATGTAGGAGGTCGAGCACTTGCGGTCCTTAATGACGATGGCCACCGCCTGATCGTAGAGCGCGTCCTCCCCATCGGTGTTGCCCCCTGTGCTGAGCCCCAGGACCGCGTCGATGTTGTCGGCCTTCTCCTCGGGCGGGCCTTCGACCACGCCGCCGACATAGTCCGGTTCGCCGAAGGACTTGAGGTGGTTGACGATCTCTTCGACCTCTTCGTCGCTGACAAAGGGCGCGTGGCAGCGGATGATCTTCGCCCCGCCCGCCATGTAGAGCATGTCGCCCATGCCCAGAAGCTGTTCCGCCCCCATCTCGCCCAGGATGGTGCGCGAGTCGATCTTGGACGTCACCTGGAAGCTGATCCGCGTCGGGAAGTTCGCCTTGATCGTACCCGTGATGACGTCCACCGACGGCCGCTGAGTCGCCATGATCAGATGGATGCCGGAGGCCCGCGCCATCTGCGCCAGCCGCTGGATGCAGGCCTCGATCTCCTTGCCGGCGACCATCATCAGGTCGGCCATCTCGTCCACGATCACCACGATGTAGGGCAGCGATTTCGGTTCGATCTCCTCGGTCTCGAACACCGGCTCCCCTGTCTCGTCATCGAACCCGGTCTGGACCGTGCGGGAGAACATCTCGCCCCGCGACAGCGCGTCCTTCACCCGCGCGTTGTAGCCGTCGATGTTGCGCACACCCATCTTCGACATCTTGCGGTAGCGCTCCTCCATCTCGCCCACCACCCATTTCAGCGCCACGACCGCCTTCTTGGGATCGGTCACCACGGGGGAGAGCAGGTGCGGAATGCCGTCATAGACGCTGAGTTCCAGCATCTTGGGGTCGATCATGATCAAGCGGCACTGCTCCGGCGTGAGACGATAGAGCAGCGACAGGATCATCGTGTTGATCGCCACCGATTTCCCCGACCCGGTGGTACCCGCGATCAGCAGGTGCGGCATCTTTGCCAGGTTCGCCACGATGGGGTCGCCGCCGATATCCTTGCCCAGCGCCAGCGGCAGTTTCTGGTTCGTGTCGCCATATTCACGGGCCGACAGGATCTCGCGCAGCACCACCTTTTCGCGGTTCTCGTTTGGCAACTCGATCCCGATCACCGACCTGCCGGGAACGGTGGACACGCGCGCGGAAAGCGCCGCCATGGACCGCGCGATGTCATCGGCCAGACCGATCACGCGCGACGCCTTCAAACCGGGCGCGGGCTCCAGTTCGTACATGGTCACCACGGGACCGGGACGCACGGAGACGATATCGCCCTTCACGCCGTAATCGTCGAGCACGTTCTCCAGCATCCGGGCGTTCTCTTCCAACGCCTCTTCGCTCAGGTGGTGCCGCTGAATCGTGGCCGGGTTCGTCAGCAGGCCGAGCGGCGGCAGTTCGAAATCCGACTTCTCGGTGTCGAAGAACGTGGGCTGTGCTTCGGCCCTGGCGCGCGTCGAGGGTTCGGCCGGCTTGCGCGGTGTCTGTTGCACCACGCGTCTCGGCTCGGGCACCGGAATCGCGCTGCGGGGCTGCGGCGTCTCTTCCAGCGGCAATTCATCGACCTCCGGATAATCGTCGTCATACCCGTCGTCATCGAAACCCTCGATGACCTCCGAACTCTCGGCAATCCCCGCAGCCTCGCGGCGGGGAGCTGCGGTCAGGGGCGGTTCCGGCCGCAATTGTGCACGCCGGGCAGTAAGCGGCGGCTCCGGCGGCAGGTCGGCGGCCCGGTGACTTGCGGTCGGGACAGGTCCCGGTGCCGCCTCTGCCGGGCTGGTCTGAAGCCCCACCCGCGCGCGGATCGCATCGGCAATGCGCGCCCGGACCCGGCCCTCGTCCGGTGCATCCACGTCGATCCGCGCCGCGCGGCGTTCGACCAGCTCCGGTTCCGGCATCTCCTCCGTCGCGGCGGGGGACCGGCGGATCAACGAGAGAAGCCGCGAGCGTTGGGGTTCGGGACGGGCGAACCCGGCATCGGTCAGCCCGGTATCGGCATGATCGTCGTAGTCCTCGGCGACCTCCTGCCTGGCCGCACGCCGGTCGCGCCAGGCCTCCAGCCCCGCCCGCGTCCGATGCGCCGCAATACGCGTCCCGTGACCCAGAACGGCGACCGCCCCGGCATAGGCCATCACCAGCCCCACCAGCATCCAGTGTCCGATCCGCTTCAGCTCCACCCGCGTGAACCCAAGAACGAATGCGCCGAATATCAGGATCGCGATGGCCATGAGAACCGACATCAGCTTGACCGACAGGGCCGAGCCCAGCGGAAGAACGGTCAGCACCGCCCCCATCACCATGTCGCCGAAGAGCCCGCCAAGGCCGAAGCTGTGCGTCTGCATCCACTCCCGTCCGGGCTCCAGCGTCGCGGCATAGATCGCAAAGGCCGCGACCCAGATCGGACCGAAGATCAGTCGGCCCACGGCACGCTCGGCCCCCTGGTGCAGGACAAGGCGGATGCCCCACCCGCCCAGGATCAGCGCCAGCGCGGCCGCACCCCAGCCCACGATGGTAAAGAGCATCCCCGCGATCGACGCGCCCGTCCGACCCAGCCAGTTCTGCACCGGCCGGTCGGTCGACACCATCCAGTTCGGATCGTCGGGCGAATAGGACCAGATCATCGCGGCCGCCAGCGCCCCCAGCACCATGAGCCCGATTCCGATCAGCTCTTTGCTGCGCCGTTCGATCGCCGCAGCGGTGTCGCTGTCCAGAAGAGGTTCGCGTTGCCGTGTCTGGTATGCCATGTCTCGTCCCTTCATCCGTTCATTCGTACAAACACCGGCGCAGCGCAGTCAGACCCGCCTCCGTCTCGTGCTTCGGTGCTACAAGTGCCACGCGCACATACCCCTGGCCCGGGTTCACGCCGCCCGAGTCCTGCGCCAGATAGGCGCCGGGCAGCACCCGGACCCCGGTTTCCTGCCAGAGCTTCAGCGCCGCGGCCTCGCCGTCCTCGACCGGCAGCCACAGGAAGAACCCTGCCTCCGGCGGCCGGTAGCCGGGAACGTTCCCGAGGATGCGGTCGGCGATCTCGTACTTCTCCGCATAAAGACGGCGGTTCTCGATCACGTGCTCCTCGTCCTGCCACACGGCCGTGGCCGCGGCCTGGAGCGGGAGCGGTAGCGGAGCACCGGCATAGCCGCGCAATTGCCTCGCGGCGCGGATAGATTCAGGCCCCCCGGCGATGAAGCCAGACCGCAGACCCGGCAGGTTCGATCGTTTGGACAGCGAATGGAACGCGGTCACGCGCTCCATGTCCGTACCCTTCGCGGCGGCCACCTGCAGAATCCCCGGCGGCGGCAGGTCCCGATAGATCTCGGAATAGCATTCGTCGGCGAAGATCCGGAAATCGTACCGCTCCGCAAGGTCGATCAGGTCGGACCAATAGTCCTCACCCGCGACCGCACCCTGCGGATTGGCGGGCGAACAGATATAGACGGCCACGGCGCGGTTCAGCGTGTCTTCCGGCAGGCCCGCGAAATCGGGCAGGTGGCCGGTCGCGTCCGTGGCATTGACGAAGACCGGCTCCGCCCCGACGGAGATGCTGGCCACCATGTAGACCTGGTAGAACGGGTTGGGCATCAGGATCGTCGGCCGCTGCCCGTTCTTCGTCTCCGGACACAGCGCCATGGCCGCGTTGTAGAGCCCTTCGCGCGTCCCGTTGAGCGGCATCACGTGCAGCTCCGGATCAAGCGCCACACCGTATCGCCGCCCCGCCCAGTCGCAGAAGGCCGCGCGCAATTCCGGTGTGCCCTCGTTCGGAGGGTAGGAGTTGAACCCCGCCGCATTGGCCGCAATCACGTCGGTGACGAAGCCCGGGAACGCATGCTTCGGCTCCCCGATGGTCATGTGCACGACCTCGCCACCGGCCGGGTGCACGTCGAGCAATGCCCGCAGACGCGGGAATGCGTAGGCCGGAAGGTTCGAAAACCGCTCGGGGAACATCTGGGCTGCCTCTTGTGCGGGATCATGCCTGCCCCGCTTCCCTTCAGGCTAGCAGAGCAGGCGACTCTCCGTCCAGACAATCCGGTCCGCTTGGCCGGGATTGTGGCTTTTGGGACAGCACCGCGGGCACCCGGCGCAACCGGATGTGCAATGCGCGCCGATTTGAAAGGACGGCGATCAGGCGAGCGCGGCCTCGGCAGCAGCGCCCAGCCGCAGAAGCCGCGCGTCCAGCCCCGGCGCGCACATGATCTGCAACCCGCAGCCCGCCGTCCCGGTCGGCAATGTCAGCCCGCATATGCCCATCGGGTTGCCGATCCGCGTGTTGCGCAGCGTCAGCAGGTTCTGGGTCACGTAATAATCGTTGTCCGATTCGAGCCGCGCCAGTTCCGGCGGCATAATCGGCGCGGTCGGCGTCAGAACCGCATCGAACCGCGCGGCGGCCTCGTCATAGACCGCACGAATGGATCGAACCCGCGCCCAATGCGCAACATAGTCGGGACCGGACACGCCGGCGCCCATCCGGAACCGGTCGCGAATGGGTCCGTACATCTTGTCCGGCGCGGCTTCGATCACGTCCTTCCAGAGACCATAGGCTTCGGCGGTATAGATCTGCGCGCTCACCTCCATCGCCTCGGCCACCTGCGGCACTTCGAACCGCGAAACCTGCGCACCGGCATCGACCAGACGCTCCACCGCCGTTTCGAAGGCCATGCGAACAGGTTCGACCAGGCCGTCCATCGCCACGCTGTCGAGAATTCCGAACCGTGCACCCCTGAGCGTCGCACCGCGCAGGTCCGGTCCGGGCCGCCCCGCCAGCGCGGCAAGGAGCAGTGCCGCATCCTCCACCGTGCGTGTGAGCGGCCCCACAGTGTCGAGCCTCAGGCAGAGCGGCACCACCCCTTCGAGGCTCAGCCGCCCGTGTGTCGTCTTGAGCCCGACAAGATCGTTCCACGCGGCCGGAAGACGCACCGACCCGCCGGTGTCCGACCCGATCGCTGCCGGCGCCAGCCCGTGAGCCACCGACGCCGCGGCCCCCGAGGATGACCCGCCCGGAGCGCCGCCGGGCCAGTTGCGGTTCGGCGCGGTGGCCGTGGACGGGTTCACGCCCAGACCCGAGAACGCAAGTTCGCTCATGTGCGTCTTGCCCAGGCAGACGAGTCCCATGGCGGTCGCGTTGCGCAAAACGACCGCATCCCGGTCGGGAATGCGGCCCTGCAACAGCTTCGATCCGGCCTCCGTCGCGGTTCCGGCGGTGTCGAAGAGGTCCTTCCACGACACCGGCACCCCGTCGAGCGGCGACAGGCGCAGCCCCGCCGCGGCTCTCTCCCGCGCGGCCCGGGCCTCGGCGAGGGCGCGGTCGCGGGTCAGGCGCGCAAAGATCCGCGGCCCCAACTCGTGCGCCTCGATCGCATCGAGGAAATGTTCCGCCAGGTCGACCGGATCGGCCGCGCCCACCTCGATGGCGCGCCCCAGTTCCGCCGCGCTCATGTCCTGCCAGTCCTGCATCCGTGTCCCCTCCGCTCGGCCCGTGATTGGCGCGAGGGTAGCGACCCATTGGCCCATGGACAATGCGGCCCGTGCCGCCATATCTGGATCATGGCACATGACAGCGACATCCTGATCACGGGCGGGGGTCTCGGCGGCACGGCACTAGCGCTGGCGCTGGCGCGGGCCGGCCATTCCGTCACCCTGATCGACGCGCTGGCCGAGGATATCCGCGGCGATGCCGCCTTTGACGGGCGCTCCTACGCCATCGCTCTGGGTTCGCAGCGTCTGCTCGGCGCGGTCGGGCTCTGGCCGCGCGTGGCGGACGAGGCCCAGCCGAT
>CBDUPF010000071.1:0-14113 GCA_965369035.1 uncultured Aliishimia sp. | reverse complement strand
GCCGGAGGCTGAACTCGCGACCTTCCCGACCGAATTCAAGGACGGAATGACGGCGCGCGCGCTCAAGCTCGGCGACTTCGGAGAGAGCGCGCCGGACAAATGGCCGCCCCCGTTCGACCAGCCGGCCCGCGTGCATGTCGTGGCCTCGATTCATGCCGATGACGCCGAACACCTCGATCGGGTTCAGGCGCAGGTTGCACGCGCCTTCAACTTGCTGGGCACCCGCGACGGCCGCAATCTTGCCCATGGCAAGGTCTTTTTCGGCTACAGGGACGGTATTTCGCAGCCGCGATTCAAGGTCGAGGGGCACAGGGTTCTGGACCCGATCAACGCCCGGGCCAACGAGCCGTACGACCCGTTGGGGACCGTCCTGCTGGGCTATCCCACCCATTTCGAGGGCCTTGTGTTCAAGGAACCCGGGCCGGAGGGTTTCGGAAAGAACGGCACCTTCAACGCGTTTCGCATCCTCAAGCAGGATGCGGCCGGGTTCGAGGAGTACCTGGATCGCGCCGCGAAGGAACTCCTGGACCACCGCGATGTGGACAGGCTCCTGCCCCCCGGCGGGGAAAAGCGGTTTGGCGACGGGATGGACCGGACTGCGGCACTGCGCGAGATCGTGGCGGCCCAGATGTGCGGGCGCTGGAGGCTTGGGGAGGGCATCCCCTACGCCTTGTCCCCGCTCACCCCGTTTCCCGACAAACCGGTGACGCTCACCAACTACGACTACGACCTGACCTCGCCATGCCCGGCCGGGGCGCACATGCGCCGGTGCAACCCGCGCGGCGGACCGATCGTGCAGCGCATCGCCAATTACACCCGAAGGCTGGTGCGGCGGGGCATGTCCTATGGTCCGGATTTCGACCCCGAGAAACGCGACAATCAGGAACGCGGGTTGCTCGGCAATTTCATCGGCGCCAATCTCGGCGCCCAGTTCGAAGCGGTCATGTGCGACTGGCTCAATCTCGGCCTGCAGGATCCCGATGTCACCGGCTCGAACGATCCGCTGATCGGTGCGAATGCATCCCAGACCAGCTGGTTCGACCTGAAACTTGACGGCGAAGGCGCGATCCGGCTCCGGGAGTTCCCGCGTTTCGTGACCACGCGCGGCGGTGCCTACACGTTCCTGCCGAGCCTGACGGCGATCCGCTACCTGTCGCGCATGACCACCTGATCGCGCGGTCCTGTCCCGCCCGGGTCAGGCTCAGGCAAGTTCCGCCAGCGCCCCCTCGATCCGCGTCAACATCGGCGATGCGCCCGACGGCGCCACGATGCGCCGCGCCTCTGTCAGGTGCTGCACGGCCAGCGCGTTCTTTTTCTTCAACTTGTAGAGCAGCCCCAGGATCAGCTCGCAGCGCGCAATGTTATACCCGTCGGGGTCGAAATGCGGGTTGGCGCGCACTCGTTCGACCAGGGCGTGGATGCGTTTCGGGCCGAATAGCAGCACACCGGACAGGGACCGGAAGTTGCGCAGGAACACGCTCAGCGACGCCTCGCCGTTCCCCGACAGGATCTCGAGATAGACCTCGCACAGGAACAACCGGTACCAGTCGGCCGCCGTCTGATACCCTTCCTGTTCGCGACGCGCGATGACCCGGTCGATATGGCGGAGCCCCGCGTCGATCCGGCCGTCCATGACCTGTGCGATACCCAGCATCATGTCCGGGCTGGAGCCGAACAGCGCCCAGCCGTTCGCCTCGCACATCTCCACGTAGTGGCGGACCTCTTCGGCCGCGCCGTGTTTCCCGAGCGGCACCAGCACGGAAAATCGCGCCGCGGACGCGATGGCCCGCTCGAACTCCGCCCGTGACACCCTGAGCGCCTCCTCCGCCATCTCCAGCGCCTTCTCGTGGTCGTCACTGACCATCGCGATCAGCGCCTTCATGGCGGTGCCGTAACCAAGGGAACGCGGATCGTTCATCGCGATGCCGGCCCGGGTCAGCCGGTCGGCAATCTCGTCAGCCTTCGCCGCCCTGCCCCGGGTCACCTCGTTCCAGCCGAGGTTGGCCAGGTAGTAGTTCTGGAGGTAGGCGTCATCGACGCTTGCCAGAACCGCTTCGGCCTCGCGCCGCTTCGACTCGAACTCCTCGTTCGTCTTCGGCTGGATGTAGCACGAGACCGACAGTTCGCTCACCAGCGCGTAAGCCAGCGACGTCGTATCACCGAGCCGGACCGCCATCGCCGACAGTTCCTGCTGAATTCGGAGCGCATCGATGTATCGACCGTTGCAGACCAGACAAGCCACAAGGTGATGCAGGAACAGGACGTGTGCCGGGCTGTCTCCGATCTCGGTGAGGATGGGTCCCACGTCGGCCGCAAGGTCCAGCATCGTCCTGACCTGGAGAGAGATGTTCAGGCAGTGCGCATAGTCGGCCAGAAACGCGACGAATTGCTCGTGGGTCGCGCAACCCGCGTCGCGCTGCACCAACGCGTAGGCGGTGGCGAAATAGCGGTTTGCCTCGTCGAGAGAGAAGACGCCCAGGCTCTTTTTGGCGGCCATCGCATTGTAGGTAAAGGCCAGGTCGGTGTGGTTGGTCAGCGCGTAGTGATAGGCGAGCGTCTCCGCCGTTTCGGCCAAACGGTCCGAATTGCGTTTCTCCAGCGCCGTCGCGATCGCCAGGTGCAGTTCTGCCCGGCGTTCCGACACGAGACCGTGATACACGGAGTCTCGCAGCAGGATGTGCTTGAAAATGTAGTCCGAGGAGTTCGCCTCGCGAAAGACGATGTCCAGCGCCTGCATTCGGCGCAGCGCCGCACCGGTGCCTTCCTCCCGCCCGACGACCAGTGACAACAGCCCCGGATCGAAACGCCGCCCGATGGCCGCCGCCGCCTGCAACAGCGCGCGGTCCTCCGGCTCCAGTTGGCCGATCCGTGCCGACAGCAGGTTCTGCATGCTTTCCGGAAGCGCGCTCTTTCCGACATCGGCGTCGAATTCCACCTTGCCTGCGTCGACACGAAGCGCGCCCTGCTCCATCAGGAAACTGAGAATCTCTTCGCCGAAGAGCGGGTTTCCCTCCGCGCGTTCCGTCACCTGCCGGATCAATTCCTCCGGCAGTTCGTCGATGCCAAGGCGCGATTGTGCCAACGCCCCGATGTCGTCCGCGGCCAGCGGCTTCAGCGCAAGCGTGGTCACCCCCGGGTGGTCACTCCAGGGAGGGCGATATTCGGGGCGGCGTGTGTAGAGGATCAGGAGGTTCGAATGCGTGCCGCCCTCGATGATCCGGCGCAGCAGGTCTTCGGATGCGCGGTCGATCCAGTGAATGTCGTCGATGAAGAGGATCGTCCTGGTGGCCGTGCATTGCGCTTCCAGCAGCGCCGGCAGAAGATCCCGCGTGCGCAGGCCGATCAGGACCCCGTCGAGACCATCCAACGCACCGTCCGGCGGCTTCAGACCGAGCAGGTTGAGCAACAGGCCGAGGTTTTCCCGACTGTCCAGCCCCCACCGGCCGAGCCCCGTCTCCAGCTTGCGCCAGACTTCGTCCGCCTCCTCCTGGTCCTCGATCCGGAAGGATGCGCGCAGGATTTCAATGAGCGGAAGGAATGGCACCTGTTGCCCGTCGGTGGAACAATGCCCTGTCAGGACCGCCACGTCTTCGGGCTTGTCGTGGTGCAGAAACTCGAACACCAGGCGGGTCTTGCCAAGACCCGGCTCCGCCATGATGTCCACCACGCCCAGTCGGTCGCCAATCCCGTCGAGCGCGCCGGACAGGACCGCCAGTTCATCGTCCCGCCCGACATAGCCGCTGAGCCCCCGGGCAATGGATGCATCGAACCGACGGGCGCCTTCCCGGACGGACAGGAGCCGCCAAAGCTTCTGTGGCCGCGTCACGCCCTTGATCTGGTGTTCGCCATCGAATTCCAGGTCGACAAGCCATTCGACGAGGCGACGCGTGGTGTTGCAGATCAGGCATCCGCCGGAGGACGCCAGCGCCTGGATGCGGGAGGCCATGTTCACCGTGTTGCCGACGGCGGTCATCGGCGCATTCCCATCCTCCACGGCGGCCATCACCACGGATCCGGAACAAACGCCGACGCGCATGTTCGGGCGAACTCCGAACTCGGCCTCGATGTCGTCGGCGGCCGCGGCAAAGGAGGCCTGTATCGCCAGCCCCGCACGGCAAGCCCGCAGGGCGGCATCCTCCAGCGCCTCGGGAATACCGAAGATCGCCATGATGCTGTCACCCGCGAAACCGCGCACCACGCCGCCGTTCTCGCGGACCGTGCTGGTGAGCCTGTCATAGATCATGCGCGTGAAGTGGAGTGCCTTTTCCGCGCCCAGCCCCTCCACGATGGCGGTGTATCCGACCATGTCGGTAAACAGCACCGATACCTGCCGGCGCTCTGCAGGGCGCGTCGGCGACTTGGCGTCTATGTCGGTGGCCTCGCCCATGTTAACCGTTACCTTACGTTAACCCGCCGATATTCACTAGCATTCGCAGGCCCATGGCGACGGTCCGCGAACATCATGAATTGTTGGCGCGTTTCCGACAGATAACTTGGAAATCGACCGTCCGGCCTGATCGGAATACGTTATCTTTTCTTGCGCGAAGGTCGCTGCCGTTGCGCGGCAACGCAACTTCAGGTGGCATCATCTCGCGCTGCGCCGGCGGTTACGCATTGAATGCGAGCTTCAATCCGGGCCGCTCCCAGCGCGTCTTGTAGATCTTGCCGGTGCTCGACGCGGTGATCCAGACGTCCTTCATGTCGGCACCGCCAAAGCAGAGGTTGGTCGTGAAGGCATCCGGCACGGCCAGGTGCTCTGTCGTGCCGTCAGGGTCGAAAACGGTGATGCCGCCGTTGAAGATCGTGCCCACACAGACCCGACCGCCTGCTTCCACCTTCAGGCTGTCGACCCACTGAATCAGACGCGCATTCGGAGCCAGGTCGAAACAGGGCAGCGTTTGGACGACACGGCCCGGCATGACTTCCAGAATGCCCTGCGTCACCTTGCCAGGCCCCTCTATGTCCAGCGCCCAGAGCCGCCCGGCCAAGGTATCCGAGACGTACAGCGTCTTGCCATCGGGCGACAACCCGCAGCCGTTCGGCATCGCCATCACAGTCGCGCGGGTAAGCGATTTCCCCTCCTTGGCGTCATAGTCCATCGTCGCATAGTAGACGCCGCCGTTCTGCGCGGTTTCCTCGTCCTGAATGCCGGAATCGGTGAACCAGAACCCGCCGTCCTTGTCGAAGACGATGTCGTCCGGCGCCAGCAGCTTGGCATCGGGGAAAAGCGTCTTCACCTCGCCGGTCTCCAGATCAACCCGCTGGATCGACCCGCCCTTGTAGTTCGGACGAACCGGGCTGGGCACCACGCCCTTCAGCGCCTCGTTGTAGACGAAGGTATAGACGCCCCCGTTGTTGCAGACATAGGCCGCGCCGTCCGGTCCGATCGCCACGCCGTTCGGCCCGCCGGGCAGGTCGGCGACGGTTTCGACCTTGCCGTCCGGCTGGGCGCGCGACAGCGTTTCGTTCTTGATGTCGACAAACAGGACCGACCCGTCGGACATGGCCACCGGCCCTTCCGGAAAGCCAAGGCCGTCCGCCACCTGTTCCAGATCAAGTTTCATGCCGCCACTCCCCATGACTGTTCCGAATTTTCAGGAGTCACAATTACATGCGGCGCATTCGGGCCATTACGGGGCCGGTTCCGTCCGCCAATCGGGCGATCGTCAAAACTCCTTGGATTGAGCCTAGCCGCGTGGATGCGTTGGAACAACGGGCAATAGCGAAATCGCCCGGGGCCGTGATTGGCAAGGATTCCGGTCGTCGGTCCGGATCACGTACGGCCGGAGGCCCGCATGATCGCGGCCACGGTCCCCAGACGCGATGCCCCGCTCTCTCCCGCGGGAGCAACCGGGAGCCGTCGGCGCCAGTTCGGATGATCGTGGATCGTGCCGGGCAGGTTTGTCTGGTCGCGAACGCCGAAAGCGTCCTCCAGCTGCACCGCGACAAGGGCCGATGCCGTGTTCGCCAGACATGTATGCATGTCGTCCACCGATGCGCCGCCGCACGACGTCACGAAACGCGCCACGGATTCGTGCCGCTTGTCCTTTAGGTCCCTGGCGGTGGCCGCATCGATCCGGCCCAGGTCCGCCCATGCCGCGATATCGGCGGCATCGGTCCACCCCGCCCAGGTCGGCAGATCATGCGTTCCGAAGGATGCGAGCGAGCGGGCGGGATAGTTGAACGGCTCCCCGCCGAAATCCTCGAACTGCATCACCCGGCAGCCCAGAATGCCGGAGGCGATGAGCGCGTCCTGCAGCCCCGCCGGAATGTTGCCCAGATCCTCGCCCACGATCGTGGCATCCGCCCGCGCGGCCTCGACACGCACGACGGCGAGCATCGCCTCCCGCGGCATCCGGACATAGCCACCCGGCACACCCCGATCCTGTGGCGCCCAGAAGGCGCGTTCGAACCCAAGGATATGGTCGATCCGGAGCAGCCTGGAAAACGCGAGCTGTTTCCGGATCGTTTCGGCCAGGATGCGGAAATCGCCCGCGACAAGCACCTGCGGGTCGAATGGCGCGAGGTTCCAGACCTGGCCGTCCGGAGCAAAGCTGTCGCCGGGCGCGCCCAGAGAAACGCCGGAGGCGAACCAGTGCCGGTCGGTCCAGGTTTCGGCACCGCCCGGATGGGTGCCCACGGCAAGGTCGAGATAGAGCCCGAAACGCATTCCGGCCGCGCGGCAGGCTTCGTTCGCAGCGCCCAGTTGCCGTTCGGCTGTCCATTGCAGCCAGGCGTGAAAGCGCATGTCCTCGCGCAGGTCGCCATCGGAGATCGCGTCCGGATCGTGAAACCCCGCGGGCCAGTCGGTCCAGAACGGACCGTGCCGCTCCGACAACGCCTGGTGCAGCGTGAACCGGCGGAGCGCGTCGCCCTCGTCGCGGCGATAGGTTTCGAACCCGTCGTCCGGCCCCGCGGTGCAGAAATCCCCGTAGGCGCGCCGCAAGGCGAGGCGCTTGGCCGGGATCTCGCGCGCGTAGTCGACCAGGGGTCCGGCGCATTCTCCGCCCGGCGTCGCGATATGGAGCGGGTTGAGCCGGCGCCGGTGGGACGGCGAATAGGGGCTCACCGCTGTTGGATCGACCGGGAAGCCCAGATGCACCGGGTTCAGCCCGAGAAATGCCGCGCCGTGCCCGGCCAGCGCGACCCCTTCGCGCGCGAGATCGTCGAAATCGCCGATGCCGGGACGATCCGGCCCGCCCAACCCCCAGAGCGGCCCGGTCACGCCCCAGCCTTTCGCGGGCATGGGCAGCGTCGGAGGGGCGGAGATCACCGTGGCCCGCTCACCCGAAGCGGAAAGGCTGTGAATGCCCAGCGGCAGAGGCGGCAGATCCCTTCCTCGTCCCTCGATCTCCACACCGGTCTCGAGGGTGATCGTCCAGGTGCCGGCGGTCTCGATCCTCGCGGGGCTGTCGCAGTCCACGATGAACCAGCCAGGCAGCCGCCTCGATGCGCGCCGTTCGGTCTCCTGCCTCAGGCGGTCTTCGGCATCGCGGTCCGATGCAACATCGACGCCCATGGCTGCCAGAAGGGCGATCTGCGTCCCCCGGCCCGTTTCGATATCCTGGCCCGACAGGTCCCGGTATCCAGGAAGGATGCCATAGAGCCGGGCAAGCTCCGCGACGGGATCGCTCATTTTTCCGCCACCAGCACCAGCACGATGATTGCTTCGGCCGGACAGTCGAGCGAATTGCCGACGTGCTCGTCCGACTCATCGATATCGGGTCTGCTGGTATCGAGGCAACGACACCACCGCATGCCCGGCTTGGACGGCGGCGTGACGACCTCCGCCGCCTCGCCAGAATTGAAGACGCAGAAGATCGCGGTTTCCAGCGTGGCGTAGTGTGGCGTTCCCGAGGCCGTCCGCAACTCGGCGCACAAAAGGCTGCGCGCGGGATCGGCCCAGTCGGCGTTCGTCATGCGCTTGCCATCCTCACGCCACCAGACCAGATCCTCGATCCCGTCGACCGCCCTTTCGCGCGCGTGCAGAAACCGTTTCTGGCGCAGGATCGGATGGGCCTTGCGGAACGCGATCATCCAGCTGGTGAAGCGCAGGAACGCGTGATCCGCCTCGCGCCAGTCGATCCAGCTCGTCTCGTTGTCCTGGCAATAGGCGTTGTTGTTGCCGCCCTGGCTGTGACCGATCTCGTCGCCAGCAAGGATCATCGGCGTGCCCTGCGACAGCAGCAGCGTCGCCATCATGTTGCGACGCCGCCGAACGCGCGCCTGCGCGATGGCCGCGTCTCCCGTCGGGCCTTCCACGCCCATGTTGTCGGAGTAGTTGTGGTCGTGGCCGTCCTGGTTGTTCTCGCCATTGGCTTCGTTGTGCTTCTCGCTGTAGCTGACCACGTCCGCCAGAGTGAACCCGTCATGCGCGGTCACCAGATTGACCGAACTCGTCGCCGGACGCCCGGAATGGTCGAACTGCCGCGCGGAACCGGTCAGGCGGTCGGCCAGCCGCGGCACCTGTTCCTCGTCCCCGCGCCAGTACTGGCGCACGGCGTCGCGGAACCTGTCGTTCCATTCGAGGAAGGGGGGCGGGAAAGCCCCGAGCTGATATCCGCCCGGGCCGACGTCCCAGGGCTCCGCGATGAGCTTTGTCCGCGTCAGCACCGGATCCTGCCGGATCGCGGCAAAGAACGCGGCCGCCCCCGAAAACCCCTCGTTGCCGACCCGGCCCAGCGTGGCGCAGAGGTCGAAGCGGAAGCCGTCCACATGCATCACCTCGACCCAGTATCGCAGCGAATCCATGATCATCCGCAGCACCATCGGGTGCGCCACGTTCACGGTGTTCCCGGTGCCGGTGTCATTGATGTAATATCGCTTGTCGTCCTGCAGCCGATAGTAGCTGAGATTGTCGAGCCCCCGGAACGCCAGCGTGGGGCCCATCTCGTTGCCCTCGCAGGTGTGGTTGTAAACCACATCCATCAGCACCTCGATGCCCGCGGCGTGAAACCGCGCGACCATCTGCTGAAACTCGCGAATCCCGCCCGCGTCGAGGTAGCGCGGGTCGGGCGCGAAGAACCCCAGCGTCTGGTAGCCCCAGTAGTTGGTGAGGCCCTTCTCGACCAGAAAGCGGTCGTTCAGGAACGCCTGGCAGGGCAGCAATTCGATTGCCGTGATCCCCAGCCCGGTGAGATGGTCGAGGATCGGGTCGGAGGCGAGGCCAAGGAACTTGCCCCGCGTGGGCACGTCCGGATGCAGGGCGGTCAGCCCCTTCACATGCGCCTCGTAGAGGATGCTGTCCTCGGTCGGGATGTAGGGCGGTCTGTCGTCGCCCCAGTCGAAGGCCGGATCGACAACCACCGAGCGGGGCATGTAGGGCGCGCTGTCACGCGTGTCGAAGCTCAGATCGTTCTTGCCGGTGTCGAATCCGAAAAGCGCGTCGTTCCAGACCGGCTGCCCGGTGAGGCTTTTGGCATAAGGGTCGATCAGCAGCTTGTGCGGGTTGAACCTGTGGCCCTCCTTCGGCTCATACGGCCCGTCGGCGCGGTAGCCGTATGTCTGCCCGGGCCGCAATCCGCTCACGTAGCCGTGCCAGACGTCGCCGTCCCTTTCGGGCAGGCAAAGCCGCGCGGTCTCCGTCCTGCCGTCATCGGAAAAGAGGCACAGCGTCATCTTCGTCGCATGGGCGGAGAAAACGGCGAAGTTCACGCCGTCACCGTCGAAAGTTGCACCAAGCGGGGAGGCGCGCCCCGCCGACACTGCATGTCGGGATGTCATGTTGCGTTACAGGCCTTCGTACAGAGCGGCGTATTCCCGGGCGGACTGGTCCCAGCCGACAGGATGGCGCATCGCGTTCCGCTGCATCCTCAGCCACACTTCCGGCTGCCTGTAAAGGTCGCAAAGCCGGTCGAAGGCGCGTGACAGCGCGTCCGACGTCACCGGATGGAATTGTACGCCGGTCGCCGCCTGCGCACGCAGCCCGGCCGGCGAGGCGGGAATGACCGTGTCAGCCAGCCCGCCGGTATAGGCCACGAGCGGCAGCGTTCCGAACCGCAGCCCATAAAGCTGGGTCAACCCGCAGGGCTCGAACCGCGAGGGCACGAGGATCGCGTCCCCTCCCGCGATCAGCATTCGGGCCAATTCCTCGTCGTAGCCGATCTGCACGGCGACATTCGCTTGGGTCGCGGCGGCGGCGGCAAACCCCCGCTCCAGCGCCTTGTCGCCCGATCCCAGGAGCGCGAGTTGCCCGCCTTCGTCCAGAAGACGCGGAAGCGCTTCGAGCAACAGGTCGAGGCCTTTCTGGTGCGACAACCGCGAGACCACGACGCAGAGCGGCCCCGGCGCCTCGCCCAGCCCCATCCGCTCGCGCAGTCTGGCCTTGTGCCGCGATTTGCCCGCGGGCGTCTTGTAGGGCGGCGACCACGCCTCGGTATCCACGCCGTTCAGGATCCCCACAAGGTCATCGCGGCGCCAGCGCAGCACACCGTCGAGCCCCATCCCGAACTCCGGCGTCATCAACTCGCCGGCATAGGTCGGGCTGACGGTGGTGATCTTGTCGGAGGAAACGATCCCGGCCTTCAACGCACTGATGTCGCCCCAGAATTCGAATCCGTCCGGTTGCAGCCCGCTCTTGGGAAGGCGCAGCGTCTGCAGCATCCTCGCCGGCGCGATGCCCTGGAAAGCGATGTTGTGGATCGTGAGAATCGTGGCCACCCGGGCGTCCGCGAAACGATCCTTGAGATAGATCGGCGCAAGTCCCGCCTGCCAGTCGTGGCAGTGCAGGACGCTGGGCTTCCACCCTTTCAGCCCCGCCCCGCCGATCGACGCCGCGACCCAGGAGAGCGCCGCGAAACGTTCGGCATTGTCCGGCCAGTCCGTTCCGTCCGGATCGAGATAGGGCGACCCCGGACGGTCATAGAGATGCGGCGCATCGAGTACCAGAAGGTCGAGCCCGTCGAGCTCCGCGGCCAGCACCCGCCCCGGCCCGCCAAAGAGGTCATCTTCGGCATGAACCGCTTTCCGCTTGCCGATCCCCTTCATCACCGCGGGGTAGCCCGGCAGCAGCGTGCGCATCCGCACCCCTGACCCGTTCAGCGCCTTGGGCAGGGCCCCCGCCACATCCGCCAGCCCGCCGGTCTTGACCAGCGGTGCGCATTCGGACGTGACGGAGAGAACGTCGATCACCGGGCCGCGGTCCACTTGTCGATCATCTCCTTGGTGACCAGGGTGACGCCGCCCGGCGACACGTTGAACCACTTGGCATCTTCCTCCGGGTCCTCGCCGATGACAAGGCCGCGGGGAATGCGCACCCCGTGGTCGATCACGACATTGGACAGCCGCGCGGAACGCTCGACCACCACGCTGGGCAGGACGACCGCCCGGTAGAGCGACGCGTAGGAATTGGTGTGCACCCCGGTAAAGAGCAACGACTCGCTGACATGCGTGCCCGAGATGATGCAGCCGCCGGACACCAGGGAGGAGGTGGCTCTTCCGCGCCGGTCCTCCTCGTCATGGATGAACTTCGCTGGAGGCACCGATTCCGAGTAGGTCCAGATCGGCCACGTCTTGTCCCACAGATCGAGTTCCGGAGAGAAATCCGTCAGGTCGATATTGGCCTTCCAGTAGGCATCCACCGTCCCCACGTCGCGCCAGTAGGCGGGGCCGTCGGGATGGCGCACGCAGCTGTCGCTGAACCGATGCGCCATCGCCTTTCCGTTCTTGACGATATCGGGAATGATGTCGCCGCCGAAATCGTGCTTCGAATTCGGATCCTCGGCATCGCGTCGCAGCAGGTCGCGCAGGAAGGGCCAGTTGAACACGTAGATGCCCATCGACGCCATCGTGACGTCCGGATCCTCCGGCGTGCCGGGCGGGTCCGCCGGTTTCTCCAGGAACCCGGTCACACGGTCATTCTCGTCGATGTCCATCACGCCAAAGGCGGACGCATCTGCGCGCGGGACCGTGAGGCAGCCGACGGTGACATCCGCACCGCTCTCGACATGCTGCCGCAGCATGATCTCGTAATCCATCTTGTAGATGTGATCGCCCGCCAGGATCACGATGTAATCCACGTCATAACTGTCCACGATGTCGATGTTCTGAAACACTGCATCGGCCGTACCGGAATACCACTGCGTTTCACTGACCCGCTGAGAGGCCGGCAGGATATCGAGATACTCGTTCCGTTCCGCCCGGAAGAAGTTCCAGCCCCGCTGGCAATGCCGGATCAGGCTGTGCGCCTTGTACTGCGTGGCAATGGCCATCTTGCGGATGCCCGAGTTCAGCGCGTTCGAAAGCGCGAAGTCGATGATCCGTGTCTTGCCGCCGAAATAGACCGCGGGTTTGGCCCGCCGGTCGGTCAGTTCCTTCAATCGGCTTCCCCGTCCTCCGGCGAGCACGAATGCCATCGAGCGGTTGACCAGTCTCTGTGATGGTCCGGCCATCAGCTTTCCTCCCCGTTTTTCCCCGTTCAGTCTTTCGCCGGGGCCAGGAACAGCGTGGACAGCGGTGGCACGACGATTTCTGCCGATGCCGGCTGACCCGAATGTCCTGTCTCCGTAGCGGTGACGATGCCCATGTTCCCGCGATTGCCGCCGCCATAGGTTTCGGCATCGGTGTTCAGCAACTCGCGCCAGCGTCCGGCCTCCGGCAGCCCGATCCTGTATCCGTGCCGCTCCACCGGTGTGAAATTGCACACGACGACGACCGGTTCGGTGCCCTCCCCGCCCCGCCGCAGCCACGTGAGAACGGAGTGTTCGGCATCGCCGCCGTCGACCCACTGGAACCCCTCGGCCTCGCAATCCATCCGGTGCAGCGCCGGCGTCTCCCGGTAAAGCCGGTTGAGATCGCGGACCAGCATGCGCAGACCTTCGTGCTGTGGCGTATCCAGCAGCCCCCAGTCCAGCCCGGTATCGTGGTCCCATTCGCGGTGCTGGCCGAATTCCTGCCCCATGAACAGGAGCTTCTTGCCCGGATGCCCCCACATGAACCCGTAATACGCACGCAGGTTCGCGACCTTCTCCCAAGCGTCGCCGGGCATGCGTTCGTACATGGAGCCCTTGCCGTGCACGACCTCGTCATGGCTGATCGGCAGGATGAAATTTTCCGAAAAGGCATAGTGCAGGCCGAAGGTCACCTGGTGGTGATGGTGGCGGCGGTGGATCGGATCCTTTGCGATGTACTCCAGCGTGTCGTTCATCCAGCCCATGTTCCACTTGTAGCCGAAGCCCAGCCCGCCGGCGTCGACCGGTTGCGAGACCATCGGAAAGGACGTCGATTCCTCGGCGACCGTCATGATCCCGGGCTGCGCGCCGTAGGTCAGCGTGTTCATGGTCCGCAGCAGGTCGATCGCCTCCAGATTCTCCCGCCCGCCGTGGACATTGGGCACCCATTCGCCTTCGTCGCGAGAGTAATCGCGATAGAGCATGGAGGCGACGGCATCCACGCGCAGCCCGTCGATATGGTACTCCTCCAGCCAGTAGAGCGCGTTGGCCACGAGGTAGTTGCGCACCTCCGCCCGGCCGTAATTGTAGATCAGCGTGTTCCAGTCCTTGTGGAACCCCTCGCGCGGGTCGGCATGCTCGTAGAGCGCGGTTCCGTCGAACTGCCCCAGCCCATGCGCGTCGGTGGGAAAATGGCCCGGAACCCAGTCGAGCAGAACGCCGATGCCGGCGAGATGCGCCGCCTCGACGAGGTCGCGGAATTCGTGCGGTGGACCGTGCCGGATGGTCGGCGCGTAAAGCCCGATCGGCTGATAGCCCCATGATCCGTCGAACGGGTACTCGCTGATCGGCATGAGTTCGATGTGGGTGAACCCCATCTCCCGCACGTAATCGACGAGTTCTACCGCGGCCTCCTTGTAGGAGATCCGCCGCCCACCCTCCTTGCGCCGCCACGATCCGAGATGCACCTCGTAGATCGAGATGGGCGCATCCCGCCTGTTGCGCGCGTCGCGCCCGGCCATCCAGTCGTCGTCGTCCCAGCCATAGCCCGAGATGTCGCGCACGACGGAGGCGTTGTCGGGCGGATGCTGTGCGCCGAAGCCCACCGGATCGGCCTTCTGTGGCAGAACGTTGCCATAGGCACCGGTGATCTCGTACTTGTAGACGGTGCCCTCGCCCAAACCGGGCAGGAAAATCTCCCAGACGCCCGTCGCGCCACGGCGGCG
>CBDUPF010000070.1:0-14392 GCA_965369035.1 uncultured Aliishimia sp. | reverse complement strand
GCGGGAGCTTTGCCACACCGGACCGGTCGATGTGGCAGGCGACGCGCGTCCAGTCCCCGCCCGTCACGCCCGCCCGTTACTCCTGCCTGCTCCCTCCGCTACGACCGGCAGAGCGCCTTGATCCCCCGGGCGATCTTTGGGTCGGCGGCCAGCGTATCGGCGCAGAGCGCACGGGCCGCGCCCGGCAGGTCATCCTGCACGATACGGTCGATGAGACCAAAGGAAAGCGCCTCGTCCGCGTCGAGCCTTGCACCGCCCATCAGCATCATGCGGGTGCGTGACGGGCCTATCAGCGCGGCCATGCGGGCGGGATCGGAGGGCTGCGGCAGAAAGCCGAGCTTCATCACCGGGTAGAAGAATGTCGCCCCCGGCACGGCGAGCCGGATGTCGCAGGCCAGAGCCATGCCCATCGCGCCGCCCGCGAGCGTGCCGTTCAGCGCGGCGATGGTCAGCCCCGGCAGCGCCGCGATGGCGCCCGAGAGCCGCTCCCAGACCGGGGAGGTGGCGAGCCCGGCGCGCGCCTCGTCGAGATCGGCGCCCGCGCTGAAGACCCGTCCCGCGCCGGTCAGGATCAACGCGCGGGCGTCCTGCGCCGCCTCTGCGATGTCGGCCAGCTCCTCCAGCATGGCGGCGGTCAGCGAGTTGGCCTTGTCCGGCCGGTCGATCGTGGCCACCCAGAGCCCGTCGTCTTTTTCAAGCCGGATCATGCGCGCGTCCTTTCTTTCCGCCCTGCCGCGTCCCGTCCTAGTGCGCGGCGCCCCCCGGGTCCAGCAGCAAGCCCCCTTGACCCCGCCTGCGCGGTGACAGACGATCCGCGCAACAACGCAAAACCCGGAGAGATCCCGATGACCTGCCGCCAATTCCTGTCCCGCACCGCCTCGCGAACGACGCTGATCGCAGCGCTGGCCGCCGGACCCGTCGCCGCCGAAGTCACCGGGCCAGAGGTCTGGGCCGACTGGAAGTCCTACATGGAGGGCTTCGGCTACGAGATGTCGGGCTCCGAGTCGCAGTCCGGCGGTGTGCTGAGCGTCAGCGACATGGTCATCACGATGGCGCAGCCCGAGACCGGGGACACGGTCGCGATCTCGCTGTCGGCGCTGACCTTCACCGACAACCCTGACGGTTCGGTGACGGTCGATCTGCCGCCGACCATGCCGGTGAATTTCGACATGAACCCGCCCGAAGGAGAGGCCGCCAAGGGCACCCTGACATTCGCCCAGACCGGCCCGTCCATGGTGGTGTCGGGCGATCCGGACGACCTGACCTATGCCTACGACGTCGACACGGTGAACATCACGCTCGACCAGCTGGAGATCGACGGCGAGCCGGTGCCGCCCGAATCCATGAACGCCGCGGCGGAGATCGTCGGCGTCTCCAGCGTGACCCGCATGCAGATCGGGGAGATGCGCACCTACACCCAAGACATGAGTGCCGGCGGGCTCAGCTACGACATCGCTTTCGTGGTGCCCGAAGAGGACGGCGGCGGGACCGGCAGCCTCAAGGGCAGCATGCAGGGGCTGAAGTTCACCGGCGAAGGCGAAATGCCGATGGACGGCAACACTTCCGACATGAACGCGATGCTGGAAGCCGGGATGAACGTCACCGGCGGGTTCAGCTACGAGGCGGGCAGTTCCGAGATCAACATGCAGCCGCCCGAGGGGCCGTTCGTGGCCACCACGACCTCCGCTGGCGGGATGGTCTCCGTCGCGATGAGTCCACAGGGTCTGAGCTACGAGGGGAGCCAGACCGACCTCGTCGTCAACCTGCAGCAGATGCCGGACATTCCGTTTCCGGTGAACCTGCAGATGGCGAAGGCTGCTTTCAACTTCCTGTCGCCGGTGCAGAAGAGCGACGAACTGCAGAATTTCGCCTTTGGCCTGACCTTGGGCGATTTCACGGTGTCCGATGCGATCTGGAACCTGCTCGACCCGGCCGGGCAACTGCCGCGCGATCCGGCAACGATCGCGCTCGACCTGACCGGCAAGATCAAGTTGCTGGTCGACCTCACGGACCCGGCGGCGGCGCAGACGATGCAGCCCGGCATGTCGCAGGGCGAAGTACACGCGCTCGACATCAACAACCTGCTGGTTGCCGCCCTGGGGGCAAAGGCCACCGGATCGGGTGCATTCACCTTCGACAATTCCGACACGACGACCTTCGACGGGATGCCGAAGCCGCAGGGGTCGCTGGACGTCCGGGTCGAAGGTGCCAACGCGCTGATCGACACGCTGCTGCAGATGGGGCTCCTTTCGGAGGAGCAGGCGATGGGTGCGCGCATGATGATGGGCCTCTTCGGCGTTCCGCAGGGCGACGACGTTCTGACCTCCAAGATCGAGGTGAACGAGCAGGGCCACGTTCTTGCCAATGGCCAGCGCCTGCAGTGACCGGGCGCCCGCGGCCCGCAAAGCGCGCGGGCCGCACGCAAAGCGGGCGCCGGTGCGTGGTGCCGGGTTTCCAATCCGGTGCCGCGCGGCCTAGGCGCTTGCAGAAACGCGGGGGCGGGGTTACCTCGGCGCCATGACCGAGCAACTCCGAGACCTGACTGCCGCCCTGCTTGAGGCCGCGCGTTCCGCCGGGGCGGATACCGCCGATGCGATCGCGGTTCGGGGCACGTCGATATCGGCGGATGTCCGGAATGGTCGGCTGGAACAGGCCGAGCGCGCCGAGAGCGTGGATGTCGGCCTGCGCGTTTTCGTCGGGCAGCGGCAGTCCTCCGTGTCGGCCTCCGACGCCGCGCCGGATACGCTGCGCATGATGGCGGAGCGGGCGGTGGCGATGGCACGGGAGGCGCCCGAGGATCCCTATGCCGGGCTTGCGGAGGAAAGCGAGCTTGCGCGGGGCTGGGATGTCGACGCGCTGGAACTTGCCGACCCCGCCCCCGAGCCTGCGCCCGCCACCCTGCAGGAGGATGCGACGCGGGCGGAGGCGGCCGCGCGCGAGAACACGGCGATTTCCCAGGTCCAGTCGTCCTCCGCCAGCTATTCGACGCAAGAGATGCACCTGGCCGCCACCAATGGCTTTGCCGGCGGCTACCGGCGCACCGGCCGCACGGTTTCCTGCGTTGCCATCGCGGGCGAGGGCCTGGGCATGGAGCGCGACTACGACGGCGACAGTCGCGTGTTCCAGACGGAATTGCGCAGCCCGGAGGAGATCGGACGGACAGCGGCGGCGCGCGCGGCCGAACGGGTCGGGGCACGCAGGCCGAAGACCGGCGCCTACCCGGTGCTCTTCGACGAACGGATCGCGGGCAGCCTGATCGGGCATCTGCTGGTCGCCGCCAACGGCACCTCCGTCTCCCGCGGCGCATCCTGGCTGCGCGACAAGCTGGGCGAACGGGTCCTGCCGGAAGGGATCGACCTTCTGGAAGACCCGCACCGCAAGCGTGTATCGCTGTCGCGCCCCTTCGATGCGGAGGGCCTGCCGACCCGCCCGCGGACCATCGTGCGGGATGGCGTGCTGACCGGCTGGACCCTGGATCTGGCGACCGCGCGCAAGCTCGACATGACATCGACTGCCAATGCGACGCGTGGGGTGTCTTCCGCCCCGTCGCCGAGCTCGTGGAACGTGGCGCTGACCCAGGGGACCCGGTCGCGGGAGGATCTGATCCGGGACATGGGCCCAGGGCTGCTCGTGACCTCCATGATCGGCTCCACCATCAATCCCAATACCGGCGATTATTCGCGCGGTGCCGCGGGCATGTGGGTCGAGAACGGCGAGATCGCCTATCCGGTGAACGAATGCACCATCGCGGGCAATCTCAACGACATGCTGCGCGGGCTGGTGCCGGCGAACGACGCGCGGCCATGGCTCAGCCGGGTCGTGCCGTCGCTTCTGGTGCAGGGAATGACCCTTGCGGGAAGCTGATCTGGCGCTGCTGATCCGCGCGGCCAGAGGTGCGGGGGCGGTTGCGAAGCGCTTTGCCGGACGTACCGCGCGGCGCTGGGACAAGCCCGGCGAAGCGGGCCCCGTGACCGAGGCGGATCTTGCCGTCAACGACTACCTCGCGGAAACCCTGCGCAATGCACGCCCGGACTACGGCTGGCTCAGCGAGGAGAGCGAGGACGATCCCGCGCGGCTGGAGGCGGAGGCGGTCTTCATCATCGACCCCATCGACGGCACGCGCAGCTTCATCGAAGGCGGGCACACCTGGTCGCATTCGATGGCCGTGGTGCGCGGCGGGCAGGTCGTTGCCGGTGTCGTGTACCTGCCGATGCGCGAACGGCTCTTTGCCGCCGCCGCCGGGGAGGGCGCCACGATGAACGACGCGCCCATCAGGTCCAGCAGTTGCGCGGAGTTTGCCATGGCGGAGATCCTCGCCACGCGCCACAGCCTCGATGCGCGTTTCTGGCGCGGACCGGTGCCAGGGTTCGAACGCGCCTACCGGCCATCGCTGGCCTACCGGATGGCCCTGGTCGGGCAGGGGCGGTTTGACGGCATGCTCACCTTCCGCCGGACATGGGAGTGGGACATCGCGGCGGGCGCATTGATCGCCGCCGAAGCCGGGGCCGCCGTCAGCGACAGGGAGGGCAAACCGCTGGTCTTCAACCGCCCCGACCCGCGGGCCAGGGGCATCATCGCCGCCCCGTCGCCGCTGCATGCACAACTTGTGGCAAAGCACCTGCCCGAGGGGTGAGCGCGCCGACCCGGGTCGTTCAGGCGCCCCGGGCGGGTACGGACTGACGGACGAGGTCGGACATCTCGGTCAGTTGCCGCGCCATCGGGTTGGACTTGCGCCAGACGATCCCGATGGTGCGCGAGGGTTCGGGCGCCGGAAAGCGCGCGACGGAAACGGAGGCGGAGCGTGTCTCCACCGGCAGCGCCATCTCCGGCACCAGTGTCACGCCGATCCCCGCGCCCACCATCTGCACCAGCGTGGAGAGTGAACTGCCCTCCAGCATTTCGCGGGGCAGGGCGGAGCGCATGTTGCAGAACGCCAGCGCCTGGTCGCGGAAGCAATGCCCTTCCTCCAGCAGCAGAAGCCGCATCTCGCGCAGTTTCTCCGGGCCGGGCACGGGGTGGTCCGCGTCCTGGGCGGGCCGGACCAGCACGAAGTTTTCCCGGAACAGCGCCACCTCCTCGAAGGTGGCCTCGGAGATCGGCAGCGCCACGATGGCGGCGTCGAGCCGCCCCTCTGTCAGTTCCTCGATCAGGGTCTGGGTCAGCGTCTCGCGCACGTGCAGGTCGAGGTCGGGGTAGTGCCGGGCGAGACGCCCGATCAGCGACGGCAGCAGATAGGGCGCGACGGTCGGGATGACCCCGATGCGCAGCCGGCCCGTCAGCCGATCCTGCGAGGCGCGGGCCAGGTCGCCCAGTTCGTCCACCGCGCGCAATATGTCGCGGACGCGGGGTACGCATTGCTCGCCGAAGCCGGTGAGGCTGACCCGCCGTGCGCCCCGGTCGAACAGCTGCGCGCCCAGCGTTTCCTCCAACTCCCTGATCTGCATGGACAAAGCGGGTTGAGACACGGCACATACCGCGGCGGCACGTCCGAAATGCCGTTGTCGCGCCACGGCGTCGAAGTAGCGGAGCTGGCGGAGGGTCAGGTTGTTCATAAGGTGAGATTATCGCCATTATCAAAAATCTCAACTTATCCTAATCGCCATCCTTTGCTAAGAATGATTCTAATTCGTGGGAGGATTCGCTGATGGCGAGAATGTTGACGCGCCGCGGCACAACCGGCAAGACCCGCACCGGACACGGATTTCCGGCCCCGGGCATCGGAACACGAACCAAAAACACCTGAGCTGCAACACGGAGAGAAGTTATGGACGGAGCACCAGTAGACAACACCGGCCAATGCCCGGTCACGCACGGCGCCAGTTTTGCCAATCGGCAATGGTGGCCGAACATGCTGAACCTGAGGGTGCTGAACCAGAACGCACCTCAGATCAACCCGATGGGGTCGGACTTCGATTATGCCGAGGCGTTCAGCAAGCTGGATCTGCCGGCAGTGAAGCGCGACCTCACCGCGCTGATGACCGACAGCCAGGAGTGGTGGCCGGCGGACTACGGCCACTATGGCGGGTTGATGATCCGGATGGCGTGGCACAGCGCGGGCACCTACCGGACAGCCGACGGGCGCGGCGGGTCGCGGTCCGGCACGCAGCGGTTCGCGCCGCTGAACTCCTGGCCCGACAACGGCAATCTCGACAAGGCGCGCCGGGTGCTCTGGCCGATCAAGCAGAAATACGGCGCTGCCCTGTCCTGGGCCGACCTGATGGTGCTGGCCGGCAACGTCGCGCTGGAATCCATGGGTCTGAAGACGTTCGGCTTCGGCGGCGGGCGCGAGGACGTCTACGAGCCCGAAGAGGACATCTACTGGGGTCCGGAGAACGAATGGCTGGCGACCTCCGACCACGAACTGTCGCGGTACTTCGGCGATCGCGAGTTGCAGAACCCGCTGGCGGCCGTCCAGATGGGTCTCATCTACGTCAACCCCGAAGGCCCGGACGGCAATCCCGACCCGATCGCGTCCGGCAAGGACATTCGCGAGACGTTCGCCCGCATGGCGATGAACGACTACGAGACCGTCGCGCTGACCGCCGGTGGCCACACCTTCGGCAAGACGCACGGGGCCGGTCCGGTGGAGCATGTCGGTCGCGAGCCCGAGGCGGAAGGCCTCGCCGCGCAGGGCTTCGGCTGGCTCAGCACCTACAAGAGCGGCAAGGGTGTCGACACGATCACCTCCGGCCTCGAAGGTGCCTGGACGCCCAACCCGACGCAGTGGGACATGGGCTATTTCGACGTGCTCTTCAAATACGACTGGGAAACGGTCCGGAGCCCCGCGGGTGCATGGATCTGGCGTCCGATCGGCCTCGAAGAGGACGACATGGCGCCCGAGGTCGACGGGTCGGGCAAGAAGGTTCCGATCATGATGTCGACCGCCGACATGGCGATGAAGATGGACCCGATCTATCGCCCGATCTCGGAGCATTTCCACAAGAACCCCGAAGAATTCGCGGATGCCTTCGCGCGGGCGTGGTTCAAGCTGACGCACCGCGACATGGGACCCAAGGCCTGCTTCCTCGGGCCCGAGGTTCCGGACGAGGAGCTGATCTGGATGGATCCGGTTCCGCCGCATGAAGGCCCGATGATCGGAGACGCGGAAATCGCGGACCTGAAGGCGAAGATCCTGGCGTCGGGGCTCAGCGTGTCCGATCTGGTCTTCACCGCCTGGGCTTCGGCGGCGACCTATCGCCAGTCCGACCGCCGCGGCGGGGCCAATGGCGCACGCATTCGCCTGGCGCCGCAGAAGGACTGGGCCGCCAACGAACCGGAGCGCACCGGCAAGGTGCTGGAGGTGCTGGAAGGCATCAAGGCCGAGGCGGGCAACGTCTCGCTCGCCGACCTGATCGTGCTGGGTGGCTGTGCCGCGGTCGAGAAGGCGGCGAAGGATGCGGGCCACGACGTGACCGTACCCTTCACCCCGGGCCGCACCGACGCGACCGAGGAGCAGACCGACGCGCCCAGCTTCGAACCGCTGGAGCCGGAGAGC
Organism: uncultured Aliishimia sp.; assembly: GCA_965369035.1. Lineage (GTDB taxonomy): Bacteria > Pseudomonadota > Alphaproteobacteria > Rhodobacterales > Rhodobacteraceae > Aliishimia. Next base: position 6,897 of record CBDUPF010000070.1, on the reverse strand, counting down.
GACGGGTTCCGCAACTACCTCAAGACCGTCTTCTCGGTGCCGGCGGAGAAACTGCTCGTCGACCGGGCGCAACTGCTTGGCCTGACCGCGCCGGAGATGACGGTTCTGGTCGGTGGCATGCGGGTCCTGGGCGCCAACCACGGCGGCGCGGCGCATGGCGTCTTCACCGACGCGCCCGGCACCCTGACGAACGACTTCTTCGTCAACCTGCTGGACATGGGCACGCAGTGGAAGCCCACGTCCGACGAGGAGCAGTTGTTCGAGGGTCATGACCGCAAGACCGGCGATCTGAAATGGACCGGCACGCGTGTCGACCTCGTGTTCGGATCCAACTCCGAGCTGCGGGCGATTGCCGAGGTCTATGGCGGTGAGGATGCGAAGGAGAAATTCGTTCGCGATTTCGTCGCTGCCTGGGACAAGGTGATGATGGCGGACCGCTTCGACGTCGCCTGATCGCTTTCGAAAGAAACTCCTACAAGGCCGCGGATTCGCTCCGCGGCCTTCTTCTTTGGCTGTGCCCCCCGACGTCAGGCCGCGCTGCGCCCTCGTTCCGCGCAGCGGGCTTGACGCGGCGGCGGTCGCGGACACTTCCCCTGTTCCCCCTCCCCGCCAACTGTCATAGCATCGCCGCCGACAAGACAGGGAGGACTCCGACATGACATTCAACAGACGCCAGACGCTGGGCCTGATGGGCGCGGCGACGGCCGCCGCGGCAACCGGCCTCGCCGCCCCCGCGATTGCGCAGAACCGCAAGATCGTTGTGGGCGCGCTGCGTTTCACCTCGCATTCCGGCAGCTTCATCGCGGTCGAGCGGGGCTATTTCGCCGATGCCGGACTGGATGTGGAGCTGAAGTTCTTCCAGGCGGCGCAGCCGATGGCGGTGGCGATCGCGAGCGGGGACGTGGATTACGCCGTCACGGCCGTTTCCGGCGGGCTCATCTCGCTGGCCGACAAGGGCGCGATCAAGGTGATCGGCGGTGCGCTGAGCGAGGAGCCGGGCATCGACGGGCAGAAGATCCTGGCCTCCGACGCGGCCTTCCAGGCGGGGCTCAAGACCCCGGCAGACCTGGGCGGCAAGAGCTTCGGCATGACCCAGGCCGGGTCCTCCTTCCACTATATGGGATCTAAAGTGGCCGAAGCCGAGGGCGTGGAGATGACGTTCAAGCCGCTTCAGAAGGTGGGCGCGATCATCGGCGCGCTGAAATCGGGCCAGATCGACGCCTGGTCCATCGTACCGCATATCGCCAAGCCGCTGGCCGGGTCGGGCGCGGTGCACATCATCGGCAACATCTCCGACTACCTGCCGCAGTACCAGGTGACGACCGTCTTCACCTCGGCCACCAATGCCGCGGACGAGCGCCAGCAGACCGCCGACTTCCTGGCGGGCTTCAGCAAGGGGGTCAGCGATTACAACGCCACCATGATCGACAAGGCCGGCGGCGAGGACGGCGTGGCGGAGATGGTCGAGCTGATCCACAAGTACGTCTACACCGATCGTCCTCTGGAGAAGGCCGCGCCCTCGATCATCAACGGCACCATGCGGCTCAACGAAGGGGCCCGTCTGAACACCGCCTCGGTGCAGGATCAGCTGAGCTGGTTCCAGTCCGAAGGCCTCGTCGATGCGGGCATCACGATGGAGACGCTGGTCGACGCGAGCTACGTCGAGACCTTCGAAGCCTGAGCGCTGATCGGGCGGGGTCCGGCCCCGCCCGCCTGACCCGGAGAGCGGCATGGACATTCGCCTTGACGCCATCAGCCACGCCTATGGCGAGACGGAAGTGCTGCGCGACATCTCGCTGGAGGTGCCTTCGGGGCGGATCGTCTGTCTCGTCGGCCCGTCCGGCTGCGGCAAATCCACGCTCCTGCGCTTCATCGGCGGGCTGGAGCGGCCCGGCTCGGGACGCGTTCTGCAGTTGGGTGAGCCACCGGAGGGGTGCCTGAACCCGCTCACCTACATCTTCCAGGATTTCGCGCTGCTGCCCTGGCGGACTGTGCGGGGCAATGTCTCGCTGGTGCTGGAGGATCACGGGATCCGCGGCGCGCAAGCGGATGCGGTGATCGGCGACGTGCTCGCGCGCACGCGGCTGACCGATTTCGCGGAGGCACTGCCGAAACAGCTTTCGGGCGGGATGAAGCAGCGCGTGGCGATCGCGCGGGCGCTGGCGGTCAACCCGGCAGTCATGCTGATGGACGAGCCCTTGTCGGCGCTCGACAGCCAGACGCGGGAGCTGCTGATGGACGATCTGGTCGCGCTCTGGACCCGGCAGCCGTTCACGTCGGTCTATGTCACCCACAACCTCGCCGAGGCCGTGCGGCTCGGCCACCGGATCGTGGTGCTCTCGCGCCGCCCCGGTCGAATCCGCGACGTTGTGGAGATCGACAAGCCGCTGGCCGAGCGGGGCTATGCCGACCCGGATCTGGAGGCGACGCAAAAGCAGTTGTGGGAACTGATGCGCGAGGAAGCCCGCGCGGCGGATGAGGAGCTGATCGATGTCTGACACCGCTTATGGCCGCGCCGCTGCCCCGGTGGAGGTCCGCTTCCGCGGCGGCGGTTTCGCGCCCCGCACCCGGCGCTGGGTCGGCGTCGTGGTCTTCGTCCTCCTGATTGCGGTGGCCGAGTGGGGCACGCGCGCCGGCTGGATCAGCAACCTGACGCTGCCGCGGCCATCTGACGTGCTGGCCACATTCGGCGAGCTCTGGCAGAGCGGGCTGCTCTTCGCCCACCTCGTGCCGTCGCTGACCCGCCTCGTGATGGGCGCTGCGTTCGGGGTCAGCGTCGGGATTTCGGTCGGTATCCTGATCGGGCTCTTCTCCTATGTGCGCGCAGGGCTGGTGCCGCTGGTGGCCGCGCTGTTCCCGATTCCGAAGATCGCGCTGCTGCCTCTTTTCGTGATCTGGTTCGGCATCGACGAGGGGTCGAAATATGCGCTCATCGCCTTCGGTACCTTCACGCCCACGGTCGTCGCCACGTATGGCGCGGTCGACAACGTGGACCGGACGCTGATCCGCATGGGGCAGAGCTTTGGCCTCACCTGGCTCTCCATCGTGCGCAAGATCGTGCTGCCGGGGGCCATGCCGGGTATCCTGTCCGGCCTGCGTATCTCGCTCGCCATCGCGATCATCCTGCTGGTCGCGGCGGAGATGCTGGGCGCGGAATACGGGATCGGCGCCTATATCCTGGAGGCCGGGTCGCTCTACGATCTGGAACGGCTCTTTGCCGGTGTCGTGATCCTGTCGCTTCTCGGCGTTGTCGTCAGTGCGGTGATCAGCCGGGTGGAGCAGCGCGTGCTGCGATGGCGAAGCTAGCCGGTTGACGGGCGGCTGGGCCCGAAATAATTTCGGACATCAAAATAATGGGGGGAGTGGGCATGTATCTGGGACTGGATCTCGGCACGTCGGGGTTGAAGGCGTTGCTGACGGATGAGACCGGAACGGTTGTCGACGCGGCGGAGCACTCCTACCCCAACCCGCATCCGCATCAGGGTTGGTCGGAGCAGGATCCGGCCGACTGGATCGCCGCCTGCGAAGCCGCGCTCGACACGCTGGCGACGCGCGCGCCGCAGGCGGTCCGGGCGCTGAAGGGCATCGGGCTCAGCGGGCATATGCACGGCGCGACGCTGATCGGGGCCGACGACCGCGTGCTGCGGCCCTGCATCCTGTGGAACGACACCCGCGCGGCGGAAGAGGCGGCTTGGCTCGATGCTCAGACGGGGATGCGCGAGATCACAGGCAACATCGTCTTTCCGGGGTTCACCGCGCCCAAGCTGCTCTGGGTCGAAAAGCACGAACCGGAGGTGTTCGAGAAGGTGGCGAAGGTTCTGCTGCCCAAGGACTACCTGCGGCTCTGGCTGACCGGACGGCATGTGGGCGACATGTCCGATTGCGCGGGCACCTCGTGGCTGGACGTCGGGGCGCGGGACTGGTCGGCGCAGGCGCTGGAGACCGGGCACATGCGCCGCGAACAGATGCCCGAGCTTTGCGAGGGGAGCGAGGCCAGCGGTGAGCTGCGCGAGACCTTGCGGCAGCGCTGGGGTATCGACGGGCCGGTGGTCGTGGCCGGAGGTGCCGGGGACAACGCCGCGGCTGCCTGCGGGGCGGGATGCTTCGCCGCCGGGCAGGGCTTCGTGTCGCTGGGCACGTCGGGCGTGCTGCTTGCCGCCAAGGACAGCTTTGCCCCCGACCCGGCGAGTGCCGTCCACACCTTCTGCCACGCGGTGCCGGATCGCTGGTACCAGATGGGCGTGATCCTCGCCGCCACGGACTGCCTCAACTGGCTCTCCCGATCGCTGGGGCAGAGTCCGGCCGAGCTGTCTGCGAAATTGCCGGACCGGATCGACGGGCCGGGCGAATTGATCTTTCTTCCATACCTTTCCGGGGAGCGGACGCCGCACAACGATGCGCATGTTCGCGGCGCCTTCGTCGGTCTCGACGTCGCGCATGGTCCGGCGGAGTTGACGCAGGCGGTGGTCGAAGGCGTGTCCTTTGCCGTCCGCGACTGTCTGGCGGCACTGGCGGGGACCGGAACGCGGCTGGAGCATGTGATCGCGATGGGCGGCGGGGCGCGGTCGCGCTACTGGCTCGACTGCCTGGCCACGGTGCTCGACCTGCCGCTGGCCATTCCCGCGGGGGGTGAGTTCGGCGCGGCGCTGGGCGCGGCACGGCTCGGCATCGCCGCCGCAACGGGCGCGCCGGTTGAGGAGATCATGACCCCGCCGGAGACGTCCGAGACCATCGAGCCGCGGGCCGATCTTGTCGGTGCCTATGCCGACCGCTGGCAGCGGTATCGCGCGCTTTACCCTGCGTTGAAGGACGGCTGAGGCGATGCGCCGCGCGGTTCGGCTCCTCGCGTTGGTGATCGCCGGGTCGGCATCCGCGCAGGACTTCGGGCCGCCGCCGGTCTTCCCCGAGCCGGACATGGCGCGGGTCAGGCTGGGGCAGGCGCTGTTCTATGACCCGATCCTGTCGGGCAACCGCAACATCAGCTGCGCGACCTGCCATCACCCGAAATTCGGCACCTCCGACGGCGTGTCGCTGGCCCTGGGCGAGGGTGGCACGGGCCTTGGCCCCGACCGCAAGCCGGACCCGGCGAACCCGCCCGAACGGCGCATCCCGCGCAATGCGCCGGGGCTGTGGAACCTCGGCGCGGCGGAGTTCACGGTGTTCTTCCACGACGGACGCCTGGGCGACGATGGCAGCCAGCCCGGCGGTATCCGCACGCCGCTGGACGCCGACATGACCGCGGGGTTCCAGTCCGCGCTCGCCGCGCAGGCGATGTTCCCGGTCCTGTCGGCGGACGAGATGGCCGGGCATTATTCGGAAAACGAGATCAGCGAGGCGGTACGCCTTGGCTTTCTGGCGGTCGACGGCGGCGCATGGGACCGGATCGCGGCGCGCGTCGCCGCCATCCCCGCCTATGCCGACGCGTTCGACGCCATTGCGCCCGATGACCCGGTGACCTTTCACGCCATCGCCAATGTGATCGCCGATTTCATCGCCTTCGAATGGCGCGCGGACAACAGCCCCTTCGACCGGGCAATGCGCGGGGAGGGTACGCTGGAGCCCGCGGCGGCACAGGGCATGGCGCTGTTCTACGGCGATGCGGGGTGCGGCACCTGCCATTCGGGCTGGTTCCAGACCGACCACGCCTTCCACGCCATCGCGATGCCGCAGATCGGCCCCGGCAAGGCCGCGCGGTTCGAGAACCATGCGCGGGACGAGGGTCGGATGCGGGTCACGGGCGATCCGGCCGATGCCTACGCTTTTCGCACGCCGTCGCTGCGAAATGTCACCCTGACCGCGCCCTACGGGCACAGCGGCGCCTATGCCACGCTGGACGCGGTGATCCGTCACCATCTGGACCCGGTGGCGGCGTTGCGAGCCTATGACGGGTCGCAGGCGGTTCTTTCCGTGCTGGACGGTGCGGCCGACTGGGTCGTTCGCGACGACCCGGAGGAGATAGCGCGGATTGCGCAGGCCAACGAGCTGGAGCCGCACCCGCTCACCGACTCGGAGATTTCCGACCTCATCGCGTTCCTCGGCGCGCTGGAGGACAGGGCGGAGCGGCTGGGCGTGCCCGACACGGTGCCCAGCGGGCTCCCGGTCGACCGCTGAGGCGCGTCACGGCGCCTCCGTCTCCGCCCGGCCGAGTTCGCGCACCGACAGCGCGGCCACCTCCTCCATCGCGTAGGCCGCCGCCCCCCTGGCCCACATGTCGTTGCCCCATCCGCGCACGCGGATGTCGGGATTGGGCGCGTCGACCTGCACCACGAGCTTGCCCACCTCGCGCAGCACCGCGTCCTCGCAGATCGGGTGGTCCACGGCGTTGGGACCGGCGACGACGATCAGCTCGGGGTCGAAGATGTTGACCAGATTGGCCAGCCCGATGGCAAAGACGCGGCCCGCCCGGTCCAGCACGGAGCGGGCCAGCGCGTTGCCGCCCCGCGCGGCATCGAAAAGCTGCGTGACCTCTGCCAGCGTGGGCTCGCCGGAGATGTTGTTGAACTCCCGCAGGAGCGCGTAATTCCCGACATAGGCCTCCAGGCACCCGCGTTGCCCGCACTGGCAGAGCGCACCGTCGAGCTGCACCTTGGCGTGTCCGAATTCCGAACCGCAGCCGCGCGCCCCGCGGTAGAGCCGCCCATCGATCACGATCCCCATGCCCACGCCGTGTTCCAGCGTCACGACGAGGAAGTTCCGGTGGTTGCGGCCTTCGCCAAAGAGCTGTTCGGCCTTGGCGACGAGGTTTGCGTCATTGTCGAGAAACACGGGGCAGGGCGTGCGCTCCGCCAGCAGCGCGCCCAGATCGGCGTTGCGTTCGGTCAGCGAGGATGACCAGTGCACCCTGCTCTGGTCCACATCCACCTGGCCCGGAAGGCCGATCCCGATGCCGGATAGGTC